>DATDNP010000078.1:0-8904 GCA_036518215.1 Candidatus Limnocylindria bacterium | reverse complement strand
CGCCGTGACGGGTTTCCGCGGGCTCGCGGTCGGTCTCACCGGCATCGTGGGCGGCCGCCTCCGCTCGTTCCTCGAGGAGTACCGCGGGCAGCTGCGGAGCGCCGCGCTCGTGTATTCGGGCCGGCGGCCGGAGTGGGTCGTGCTCGTCCTCGGGGCGATGTACGAGCCGGGTGGCGCGGACAGCGCCTTCCGCCTCCTCTCGGGGATCAGCGCCGCGGCGGCGCGCGCCGGGATGCACCGTCTCTTCGCCGCCGTCCCGGACGAGGCACGCGCGCGGGAGACGTTCTTCCAAGCCGGCTTCTACTCGTACACGCGTGAGACGTGGCTGGTCGCGACGAGAGGGAACCTCGGCGCGCCGGAGAAGGACGTGGCGCGCGACGCGCGCTCGAGCGACGCGCATGACCTGTTCCGCTTCTATGCGGCGACGACCCCACACGCCGTGCAACGCGCGGAGCAGCTGTCCGTGGGCGACTTTGACGTGGCGCGTCGCGGCGGTGCGTACGACCCGCCGCATCTCATCGGCGGCAATCCGCTCGCCATGCGGCGCGAGGCCGCGCTCATCGACGGTGATGAGCGCGCCACGCGCGCGTTCGCGTTCGCGTACTCGGGGCGCGATCGTCATCCCCACGTCTGCAAGGTGCGCACTCGCGACGGGGATGTCGATCTCGCTCGCGACCTCACGCGTTCTCTCGTCGCGCGGCTCCCCGTCGGTCGGCCCATCACGGCGCCGGTCCGTTCGTACGAGGAGCACGTGGCGCGCGCGTTGCTTGCGGAAGGGTTCAAGGAGACCGCCACGTCTATGCTTTTCGTGAAGGAGCTCGCTGTGAAGATCGAGGAGCGGGCCTTCGCACCGGCGGTGGTGAGATGACGATGCAGCAGCAGAGCGACGAGCTCGAAGCGCTCCTCCGCGGACTTCCCCCCGACCTCGCCGCGAGCGTCCGTGCGCTCGATGGCCTGGACGGGCTCCTCGAGATCGTGATGGATCTCGGCCGTCTCCCCGAGGCGCGCTTCGCGGGTCGCGAAGAGACGCTCTCGCGCCGCGAGGTATCCGCGGAGGACATCGCGTACGTCATCTCGCACATCGGGCAATTCGGCGGCGACAACCGCGCGGGCATCGAGCGCACGCTGCATCGCATCAGTGCGCTTCGGAACCGGGCCGGGAAGGTCGTCGGTCTCACGCTGCGCGTCGGTCGCGCGGTGTACGGGACCGTGGAGATCCTTCGCGACATCGTCGAGTCGGGCAAGAGCATCCTTTTTCTCGGACGACCTGGCGTCGGCAAGACGACGATGCTCCGCGAGGTCGCGCGTGTCCTCGCCGACGACCTGAACAAGCGCGTCGTCGTCGTCGACACCTCGAACGAGATCGCGGGCGATGGCGACATCCCGCATCCGGGCATCGGTCGCGCTCGGCGGATGCAGGTGCAGACGCCCTCGCTGCAGCACGCCGTGATGATCGAGGCCGTCGAGAACCACATGCCGGAGGTCATCGTCATCGACGAGATCGGGACCGAGCAGGAGGCCGCGGCCGCGCGCACGATCGCCGAGCGCGGCGTCCAGCTCATCGCGACCGCGCACGGCAACACGCTCGAGAACCTCATGCTGAACCCGACGCTCACCGACCTCGTCGGCGGCATCCAGACCGTGACGCTCTCCGACGAGGAGGCGCGCCGCCGCGGGACGCAGAAGTCGGTCCTCGAGCGCAAGGCGCCGCCCACGTTCCAGGTGCTCGTCGAGATCCAGGCGTACCAGCGCGTCGCGATCTACCACGACGTCGCGCAGACGGTCGACGCGATCCTGCTCGGGATGCCCGTCTCGCCGGAGAGCCGCGCGCGCGGCGTCGACGGCGAGATCGAGAGCACGACGCAGGAGCCGTCGCGCGCGCCCGCGGAGGCGGTCGAGCGCCGCAGCACGCCGCGTGTGCCGACGGGGCTGAACGGCGACCGTCAGACGGTCAAGGTGTACCCGTTCGGGATCTCGTGGACGCGCGTCGAGGACGCCGCGCGCGGGCTCGGCATGCCCATCGCGATCGTCCGCGAGCCCGAGGACGCCGATGTCGTCATCACGCTGAAGAACTACTACCGCCGGAAGACGCCGCGCTTGCGGAACGCGGAGTCGAGCGGGATCCCGATCTACATCGCGCGGAGCAACTCATCGAGCCAGATCGCGAGCGCGCTCGCGTCGGTGACCGAGCTTCGGCGCGCGCCCGAGGACCGTGCGCTCGAAGAGGCGCGCGAGGCGATCGAGGCCGTGTCGCAGGGAAAGCTCGACGAGGTCGAGCTCGCGCCCCAGAACGCGTACGTCCGCCGGCTGCAACATGAGCTCGCCGAGCGCGCGAGCCTTTCGTCGCGGTCGACCGGACACGAGCCCGTCCGGCGCGTCCAGATATATCGATGAGCCGCGGGCTCTTCCTCTCGTTCGAAGGCGGCGAGGGATCGGGGAAGTCGCTCCAGGCGAGACGCCTGCGTGACGCGCTCGCGACCGCGCATCCGGAACGCGAGGTCGTATTGACGCGCGAGCCCGGCGGCACGCCCGCCGGCGAACGGATGCGCGAGATCGTGCTCCACGCGAAGGAGATCGATCTCTCTCCCGAGGCACAGGTGCTCCTATACAGCGCGGCGCGCGCGCAGAACGTTCGCGATCTCATCCGCCCGCATCTCGACGCCGGGCACATCGTCATCGCCGATCGTTTCTTCGACTCGACGATGGCGTATCAGGGCTACGGCCACGGCGTTCCGCTCGACGCGATCCGCAGCGTCACGGCCCTCGCGGTGGGCAACACGATCCCCGATCGGACGTTCGTCCTCGACGTGCCGGTGTCCATCGGTCTGGCGCGCTCGGGATGGCGTGTCGAGGCGAAATGGGACCGCTTCGAGGTCCTCGAGCAGGCGTTCCACGAGCGCGTCCGCGAGGGCTATCTCCGCCTCGCCGCCGCAGAACCGCACCGGTTCGCGGTCATCCCGGGAGATCGCGATGAAGCGTCCATCGCCATGGACATCCGCCGGCGGGTCGACGAGCTGCTCGCGACGCCCGCGTGACGCTGTGGACCGTCATGCCGCGAGCGCACTAGAGTCGGCGCGATGAAGCTCGTCGTGGCGATCGTGCACCCCGAAGACGCCGGTGCGCTCGTCGAGGCGCTCACCGACAAGGAGTTCCGCGTCACCCGGCTGCAGTCCACCGGCGGCTTCCTCAAGCAGAACAACGCGTCGATCCTCGTCGGTGTCGAGGAAGCGCAGGTCGACGACGTCCTCACCGTGATCCGCGACACATGCCATGCGCGGACGCAGCACATCAGCCCGATGCCGCCGATCATGGAGCCCGGCGAGTTCTACATGCCCTATCCGGTCGAGGTGACGTTCGGCGGCGCGACGGTCTTCGTGCTTGACGTTGCGAGGTACGAGCGCCTGTAGCCGCGTTTGGTCATGGCGCGGTGGTCAATCCTGGCGATGCTTTCATAGGCCCCCGGGCCCATCCTCCACCTCAATCTGGAATCGGGTAGGGGAGCGATGACGCGCGAGAAGATCGTCGATCTGGCGAAGAAGCGGCGCGAGCTGCGCGGACATGTCACGGAGACGGGCGAGGTCATCACCTTGGACTCACTCCGTCGCCATCGTGTAGGCGAGGACGACGACAAGGGTCCGCGCGCGGCGTAGCGCGCACGCGCGTGACTACTCCGCGCGCTTGAGCAGAACCGCGGCCTCTGCGCGATTCGCGGCGCCCATCTTCGATCGAGCGTTCTGCAGGTGGCGCGCGATCGTGTGCGGGCTGAGGAAGAGCTTCTCGCCGATCTGTCGATTGGTCAGCCCTTGGCCCGCGAGCGTGAGCACTTCGATCTCGCGCTCGCTCAGCCCGTGCCCCGGGCGGTCGGCGACACGCGCCGCCGCCTGACCGATCTCGTCACGCCGCTGCGCAAGCCGCGTGAGGATCTCGCGCGCGTGCGTCGTCCCAACCCGCCCGAGCGTGTCTACCGCCGCGAGTCGTGCCTGTGATGGTGTTGCCGCATCGTCGACGTACCGCCGGACGAGCTCGGTGGTCACATTTGGCCGATCGGCCGTGAGGGCGAACTCGAGGATCGCCTCGGACCGCTCGCCCAGTGACGTCATGCCGAGAGCAGCATCCGCAGCGACTTCACTCGGCACAAGGATCGGCCGTCGCCAACCCGTGATTTCAATCAGTCGCCGAAGCTGTCGGACCGTACCACTCCGAGGGTCCAATCCGCTCATCCATGTCAGCGCGCTTACTTGCAGCCACACGTTTCCAGATCGGCGCGCGAGGCGCTCTGCCTCCTCAAAGGATTCGTACTTGTGCTCGGCGTAGCCCGCTAGGAAGGTCGGCAACGCCTTAAGACCCGGGGTGGCGCGACGCGCACGAGCCGTCAGACCTGCTAAGTCGGTTGCGTTGCCAAGCCTTTCGCCGAGGAGGTTCGCTGCGACTCGCCAGGAATCCGCCTGCAATTGCCAACGTGGTGCCGCGAGTCGAGACGATATGTAGCCGAGTAGGCGAGCACACCACGAGAGAGCTTCTTCTCCAGCGAGCGCAAGCAGCGGAAGGCCGAAGAGCACCATCTCCCCAGCGCCGAACGGTGATGGTCCTGTCGGCGCGGCAATTCTTGCTGGGGTCGTGAGCTCGACCTCATTCCGATCACCCATCGCGCGTCGCGCGAGTTGCACTATGTCTCGCGCAACGGCACGCATGGGTTCGCCGTCATCGCCTAGATGCTCCGCCTCATCCGCGAGGCCATGGGCAACCGCGAGTCGACCCGCTCGCGCTTCTGCGATGGCCAATAGCGCAACGTCGTGAAGTTGCCGGTAACGGAGGTGACGACCGATCGCGATGTCCTCACGCGCCCAGAATGCTTCGGGGTAGAAGCCGGAGACGCGTTGAATCCATCTCCGCAGAAGGTTGCTGTCATTTCGTGCTTGGTACTCGGCTAACTCAAACGAGAGGCGAAGGGTGGTCGACTCGGAAGGGGGAAGGCTAGATCGGTCAAGCGGCGCTGTGAGGATTTCGCGCTTTCCGGCTATATCGCTCGCCTCCGGCGAACGTTCCGCCAGATTCGTCCGAAGTGCGTCCCAATCGCCATGGTCGAGGAGCGCCGCGGTCCGGTAGCGCTCGAATAGCGCGTTCACGCCAATGGGAATTCCGAGTACGAGCTGCAGTAGTTCTCGCCCGTACCGGCCGTCAGTGATCGCGCCGTCCATGACCCGGCTCAGTTCAGTGCGGAGGCGCTTCCAGTCGCCTTCGCGGTATGCCGCGACTAGACCTTCCGGGAGGTCGCTGGTACCTACGGACGCCCAGACGTCTGGCAGCTCTGGCAGCTTTGCGGCTGTGTTCATGCCCGCCTCACCCCGCTACTAGAGCGGTGGATTGTTGCTCACCACGCCCCTTCAGGCGAGGGCCGGATGGCGGCCCGTAATCGGTATCTAGGCCGTATCGCTCAGCCGAGCCCCTTAAGGAGCCGTAGGTGCCGGTCGATGTACCCAGCGACAGACCTAGCGAAGGGAGGATCACCATGCGTCGGGTTCTTGCAGCCGTTGCAGCCCTCGCGGCGCTTGTCCTTGGCGGGGGGGCCGGCGTTTCGGGCTTCTAAGCCCCAACAAAGTCAATTAGCGTCCTCTAGAGGCGCATGAAAGCGCGCGAGAAGGGAGCCGATTCGGCTCTCTTTTCGTTTCACCCAAACCCCTAGCAACGGCAGACGCTCGCGTATTCTTCGGCGCGTGTCCGACCTGCTCGGCGTTCCGCCGAGGCTCCGGCTCCTTGTCTATCCGGTGCTTGCCGTCGCCGTCGTCGTGCTCGCACTCGTGTCAGTGCCGCCACCGGACGGCGTCGATCTTGGTCGCATCCTGTTTTGGACGCTGATTACGGTCGCGCTCGCCGCCCTGCCTGTGCGCCTTCCTGGTGGAATGGTCGCTCACACGACTACTGCGCCGATCATCGCCGCTATTTTCGATCCGGGGCTTTCGAATCCGTTCTCAGTGTGCTGGATCGCATTCCTCGGAACGATTGAGTTACGCGACGTCCGTCGCGAACTTTCTCTCTACCAGACGCTCTACAACCGCTCCGATTACTTGCTCTCCGCATTTGCGGCGTGGATCGCCTACCAGCTAACGCGTGGCGCCGTCCGGCAGGACGACCCGCTTGGAATCATTGCCCAGATCGGTCTCTGCGGAATTGCATTTAGCTTCGTCAACTTGCTTCTCGCAGTGAGTGTTCTCAGCCTTCGCACTAACGCTCCGCTCGCGCGCATCTGGTCTCTTAGCGTGAGTAACATCCTCACGGGTCTGTTCGCGCTCGTTCCGCTCGGATGGCTCATGTCAGAGATCGGGGCGAAGGTGGGCCTTTGGGCCGCGGCAATGTTCATGGTGCCGCTGTATCTCGCGCGTTTCGCGTTTAGCAAGTACGCCGAGCAACGCGAGCTCTTCTTCGGGACGGTCAGTGCGCTCTCACAGGCAATTGATGCAAAGGACGGCTTCACACGAGGGCACGCCGATAGGGTCTCGAGAATTGCCGGTGCTATCGCTCGTCAACTCGGTCTACCGGAACGACAGATCGAGCAGATCGAGCTGGCGGGCATGCTCCACGACATCGGCAAGATCGGCGTTGAAGATCGGATTCTGATGAAGCCGCAGCGGCTCGAAGAGGACGAGCAGATTCTCATGCGGCGGCACCCAATCTACGGCGCATCAATTCTCGAACCTTCGGCTGCGCTCAGGCCCCTTGTTCCGATCGTGCTCCATCATCATGAGAACTTCGATGGCAGCGGGTATCCCGACGGCCTGAAGGGCGATGAAATCCCGATCGGGTCGCGAATCATGATCGTTGCGGACGCCTACGAAGCTATGACCTCCGATCGCATCTATCGGAAGGCTCTCGGCCATGAGCGAGCGATGGAACAACTCAACAAGTTCAAGGGGAGCCAATTTGACCCACGGATGGTCCGTGCACTTGAGGAGGTTGTCCGCAAGCGCGGCGCCGCGGCGTTCGAGGTGAGTGATCTGCCGCCGATCAACTACGAAACCCTTGCTGATCTTCGTCGGCGGCTCGCTCGTGAACCGTTAGTCCGCGACGCGCATGCTAGCTAGTGGTATCGCGGCTGGAATCGCGGCTGGCCTAGCGTTCGGCGGAGACTGGCGAAGACTCGCCAATCTCCAGCTGCGGTGGTGGCCGCTTCTAGTCGTTGCGGCAAGTCTGCGGTTTGCGACGGCACTAATCCCCACCCTCGCTCTCGTCGTGTACGTCCTCGGATTCCTCGGTATCGGCATCGTCGCTGCTCGCAATTGGCGCCAGGCAGGCGCCGCCCTGATCGCGCTCGGGACTCTCTCGAACCTCGTCGTCGTGTTGGCAAATCTTGGGATGCCGTACGACGTTGCGACGGCGGCGTCCGTTGCCGCACCAATTCCGAACGATTCGTTGCACATCCCTATCTCTTCAGCGACGCACTTGGGATTCCTGTCGGACGTAATTCCCCTGGGTTTCGTGCGCTCCGTCTACAGCATTGGCGACTTCCTCATTGCGTTCGGCGGCTTCCTGATGCCGTTCGTGTTGTTGCAGCCGGAAGCCGACGCTAGTCGACATGAGTTGCGGTCGGCCAACTTCGCGTTCTTCTGGATGGCGCAGGTGGTTTCTAGGTTTGGAGACCCGATCACGCTCGTTGCGCTCGCGTTTGTTACTTACCGAGTCACTGAGTCTGCGTTTCTCACGGCGCTTGCCGTCAGCGTTGCGACTATCCCGAATGCGCTCTTTGGCTTCTTTGGCGGTGCGATTGCCGATGCGGTCGGCCCTCGCCGGGCAATGCTCTGGTGTGACGTCGGACGCACGTTCCTGATCGGCGCGATTCCGCCGCTACTTCTGTTGAGGGTTCCGCTTGTCTTCGTCCTTCTGTTGGCGTTTGCCGCTGGCATCGGCGGCGCCATCGTCGGTCCCGCTCGCGGTGCCCTTGTGCCCTCGCTCGTCACGCGTGAACGGCTTACGGCTGCGAACTCACTCGTCTACGCATCCGATCGTGCGGTCGAGATCGGCGGTGCGCTGGCTGGCGGCGCGCTCGTCGTAGTCCTCGGCGAGAACGCCTTCTACGTGGACGCACTTACGTTTGCGCTGTCTGCGGTACTTGTCGCGCGAGTTGCGGTGCTTGAGCGCGTTCGTCCCGTCACATTCCAGCGCGTTCTGTCCGATGCGAGCGAAGGGCTTCGGTTTCTGCGGCGTTCGTCGGTGCTCTGGGCGAACACCATCTTCTCGATCATCGCTCAATCGGCGAATCCAGTCGTGAACACGCTCACACCGGCGTTCTTGATTCGACGATTTGCGAACAACGATCCCGTTGCAGGTGCAGTCCTTTATGCGGGCTCCGAAGCGGCAATCGCTCTCGGCGCAGTGTTGGCTAGTGCGGTGCTGCCTCGCTATCTATCGCGGCTGCATAAAGGACGCACCTTGATCGGGGGATTCTTGTCCTTCGGGCTCGTCATCGTGTTGATAGCGATCGCGCCGAGTTACACGAGCGCCTTGATACTCTTCGTCGCGCTTGGCATCACCAACGTGCTGTTCTTCGTGCCGAATATCACCATCGCGCAGGAAGTGACGCCCCAGGCAATCGTTGCCCGTGTCTTCGGCGCTCGGATCGCCCTCACGAATCTGAGTTGGCTGCCGATCATCTTTCTCGGTGGGCTGATCGGTGATGCGATCGGGGTCGATCGGTTCCTCGCGATAGCGGGCGGAGTCACCCTCGTCACGGCGATCGCGGGAGCCTTCATCCCGGCCGTTCGCGACGTCCCCTAGCCGTCTCCGAGGCGGTCGGCAGCCGACGCGACGGGCGATTTGACATGTACGCTTGGCGGGACACAGACTTGGCTCAGCACTCGGGGAGAGCCGCTCAGAGGCGGCGAAGTCGGCTCCAGTGGGAAGGAACCGTAC
>DATDNP010000077.1:0-32824 GCA_036518215.1 Candidatus Limnocylindria bacterium | reverse complement strand
ACCGGCGTTCCTCATGAGGTGGTACGTCGCCGTCCAGTTGGAATGACAGTCCATGAGCGTCCCGATGATCCCGCCGGAGAGCGCCCCGTCGTACGCCTCGTGGTGCTTCTCGGCGCGGAACGTCGTCACGACGGAGCCGTCGTCTCGCGGGACGCTCTTCACGTGGAGGCCGCGCTCATTCTTCGGACCGCAGCCGAAGCACGTGCCTTCCGGCGCATAACGATCCTGGAGCGCGAGCTCGGTCATCCCATTCGAGCCTAGCGGTGCGAGCGGGCGCGCGTCAGGCCGGTCCGAGCGATGGCGCGTCCATGAGCCAGCCGTCTCCCGATCGCACGAGATACCACTGCCCCACCCAGCGTCGCACCGTACCGTCCGCCAGTGTCTCCACGACGTCGACGTTCACCGTCGCGGCGCTCGCGGACTCGAACGTGAGCGTCGAGCTTCGGAGCGAGATGGCGACCGTGCGATCGAAGCGGCCGCTGATGTTCGTGGCGGGTGGATAGGCCGCACGCATCCGCGCCGACCAGAGCGCGGCGGCTTCGTCGTACCGATGCTGCGAGACGAGGGCGTAGAAGAGCGCGACCGTCGCCCGCGGATCGGCCGACGTCGCGCCCACACCCTGGCCCGCCGCGACCGCGGTGACAGCGCGTGTCGGAGCGGGTGTGGGAGGCTCCGCCGACGTCGCCGGAGCGGCGGTCGATGTCGCCGTCGGCGTGGATGTCGCGCGCGCGCTCGGCGTCGGCGGCAGCGTGGGGGCGGGCGCGCGCGAGATCGCCGGCGCGGTATGAGCCGGCGTGGCGGCCGCGGGAACCATCGAGAACACGCCCGCGTCGTTGGCGCGCGCGAGCGCGACCGTCGCGAGGAGCGCGATGCTCGCGACGAGGGACGCGAACGCGAACGCCGTTCGCGCGGCTCCTCGCGACGCACCGCGCGACGCGATCGCGACGACGGGCGCGGCGCTCGTCGCCCCGAGCGCGCGGCGCATGTCGGCCGCGCTCGCGAAGCGCTTTGCCGGATCCTTCTCGAGGGCGCGGAGGATGACGGCCTCGAGCGACGGCGACAGGTCGGGCCGGAGGACGCGGGGCGCCGTCGGCCGCTCGCGGAGATGCTTGCGCACGATCGCAGCGGTCGTCTCGCCGTCGAACGGCGGGCGTCCCGTTGCGAGCTCGTAGAGAACGACGCCCAGGGCGTACACGTCGGTCCGTGCGTCGACGCGTCCGGTGAGCTGCTCGGGCGCGATGTACCGCGGCGTGCCGAGCACCTCGCCCGTCCGCGTGAGCTGCGTCATCGCCTCGAGATGCGCGACGCCGAAGTCGGTGACCTTCGCCGTGCCGTCGGACGTCACGAGGATGTTCGCCGGTTTCAGATCGCGGTGGACGATGCCGCGCTCATGCGCGGCCTCGAGCGCCGAGGCGATCTGTTCGCCGATCCGCCGCACCGCGTGCTCGGCGAGCGGCCCGTGTTCGCGCAGCAGCTGCTGGAGCGTCGCGCCACGGACGAGCTCCATCGCAAGGTACGGAGCGCCGTCGGACATCCCGTGATCGGTGACCCGCACGACGTTCTCGTGGGACAGCGAGGCGAGCGTCGTTGCCTCTCTCTGGAAGCGACCGAGGAGCTCGCGATCCTCGGCCATTGCCGGCCGCATCACCTTGAGGGCGACCTCGCGGCCGAGCACGCCGTCGTGCGCCCGGTAGACGTCCGCGGTCGCGCCGCCACCCACGCGTTCGCGCAGCGCGTAGCGACGAGCGACGTCGGTCACGCGCACGGCCCGTGCAAGACGGTTACCGCTCCGCGTTCACCTCGCGCTCCTGATCTTCCATCCGCTCCTGATTCGCGCCGCCGCTGCCCTTCTTCTTCTCCTCGAGGCGCTCGATCGTCTCGTTCTTGTTCTTCGTCGGCGGCTGGCCCTCTTCGTTGCGCGGCGTGCTGTCGCCCATCACGACCTCCTTGCCTTTTGCCGTTTGACCTTGTTCGCCTGCTTTGCAAGGGCCGTGCGCGTCTTCTTCGGCAGGTGGGCGACGGTGCGCTTGCGCTTGGCCGCGGCGGCGGCCTTCTTGATGTTCCGCCGCGCGGCCGAGCGCTGCTTGGCGGTCGCCACTAGTCGCCAGCCTTGGCGATCTTGTCGTCCGGGTCGACGTCGATCCCGTGCCGCTTCGCGGCCGCGAGGATCTTCTTCCGCGCGTCTTCCTTCTTCTCCTCCGACTCGAAGTGGGTCTGGTTCCACCGCGCCATCGCGTTGCGGACGTGGGATTCATCATTGATCGGAAGATGCTCCCCGCCGTCGCTGTCGACGTACGCGAACTGGTCCTTGTCCAGCTTCTCGCGGTCCTTCGCATCGAGCTCTGGCATGTGCGTCACCTCCTCTGCGGTATGACGTTGCATCACATGTGCCCCGGGTCGGTGAGGTGACGAGCGCACGAACGCGGTCCTGGTGGCGGGAAGGGGTCTTCTACCAGATCTATCCCCGGTCGTTCCAGGACTCGAACGGCGACGGTATAGGCGACCTGCCGGGGATCACCGCGCGGCTCGACCATCTGAACGGACGCGAGGACTCCCTGGGCATCGACGCCATCTGGCTGTCGCCCTTCTACCGCTCGCCGATGGCGGACTTCGGCTACGACGTCTCGGATTATCGCGACGTCGATCCGACCTTCGGCACGCTCGCGGACTTCGACCGGCTGCTCTCGGAAGCGCACCGGCGAGGGATCCGCGTCATCGTCGACCTCGTCCCGAACCACACGTCGGACCAGCACCCCTGGTTCAGCGAGGCGCGCGCATCGCGTGCGAACGCGAAGCGCGACTGGTACGTGTGGGCGGATCCGAACAGGCGAGGTGGCCCGCCGAACAACTGGATCGCGATCTTCGGAGAGCGGCGCTCGGCGTGGACCCTCGATCCCGCTACGGGCCAGTACTACATGCACCACTTCCTTCCGGAACAGCCCGATCTCAACTGGTGGAACGAGGACGTGCGGCGCGCGATCGACGACGTCATGCGCTTCTGGCTCGACCGCGGCGTCGACGGCTTCCGCGTCGACGTCGCGCACGGCCTCGTGAAGGACGAACTGCTTCGGAACAATCCGCGGCTCTTCGCGCGGCGCCGGCGCAAGCGCAACTGGGATCTCGACGAGGTGCACGAGATCCATCGTCGGTGGCGGCGGGTGCTCGACGAGTATCCCGACCGCATGGCCGTCGGCGAGGTCACGACGGACAGCCTCGCGCGCCTCGTGAACTACTACGGCCAGGACGACGAGCTCCACATGCCGTTCAACTTCCATTTCCTCGGGCAGCCGTGGGATCCCGATCGCTTCCGTGAGGTCGTCGAGCGATGGGAGCGGCTACTCCCCGCGCACGCATGGCCGGACTACACGCTCTCGAATCACGACCGGCCGCGCGCCGCGTCGCGGTACGGCATCCAGCGCGCGCGCGTCGCCGCGATGATGCTGCTCACGCTCCGCGGCACGCCGTTCATCTATTACGGCGAGGAGATCGGCATGGCCGACGTCCCGATCCCGCGCGACCGCGTCGTCGACGTCGCCGGCCGCGATCCCGAGCGGACGCCGATGCAGTGGGATGCGTCGCCGAACGCCGGCTTCACGACGGGCGAGCCATGGCTCCCGATCGCCGCTGACGCCGTCGCGGTGAATGTCGAGCGTCAGCGGAACGACCCCGGATCGCTGTTCAGCTTCTACCGGCAGCTCCTGCAGGTGCGCCGCGAGTCCCCTGCGCTGCGCCGCGGCTCGTACCGGTCGCTCCGCGGCGCTACGGGCACGTATGTGTTCGAGCGCGCCGCGGAGCACGAGCAGGTTCTGGTCGCCCTGAACTTCACCGATGCCTCGCGACGGATCGCGCTGCCCGTGGACGCGACGGACCTCGTGCTCTCGACCGAGCCGGGCCGCGAAGGGCACACCGGACAAGAGCTCTCGATCGAGCCGAACGAAGGGGTCATCCTCAGAGCGCGTTCGTACTAATTGCCTCTCGCGCCTCACGGCGTGTAATCCCGCCAGCGGCTTCATCGCGCGAGGGAGGGACCCGTGAAGCGCCTGACGTTCCTTCTGATCGTCGCTCTCGTCCTCTATGCGGAGGCTCTACCGGCGGCGGCGACCGTGACGCTCCCGGCCGGATCGCTGACCGTTCCGAGCACCGGCACGTTCGTGTATCTGTACAGCGAGACCGGTGACTGGGTCGGCAGCGGCCGCGAGATGCTCTTCGAGAACGGCCCGGGCATCACGCTCGGCGGCGCGGTCCGCCTCGACCGCTCGAACGCGTTCGTCTCGTCGGCCACCGAGAACTGGCAGGTGAACCTGTCCGCGCCCGTTGGTCAAGCTCTCGCGGTCGGGTCGTACACCGGCGCGACCCGTTACCAAACGTCGACGACACCGGGGCTCGATGTGTACGGCGACGGCCATGGCTGCAACACGACGACCGGGCAGTTCGATATCAACGAGCTCGCGTTCTCGTCGCTTGGCGAGATCACCGTGTTGGACGCGACGTTCGAACAGCACTGCGAAGGCCTGGCGCCGGCGCTGTACGGGCGCGTTCGCATCGAATCACCGGCGCCTGCGCCCGGGAGCACGCTGCCACCTGGGAATATGACCGTCCCGACATCGGGTACGTACCTCTACCTGATCAGGACGAACACGAACGTCGGGACGTACGAGCAGCTGTACACGGCGGCGGACTCGACGTTCACGTCGTCGCTGCCGCAGGACACCGATACGTTCAACGGCAAGGTCGTCCAGGGCGCGTACACGCACTACTGGTACGTTTCGCTCGCGGCACCTCACAACATGCCTCTCGCCGTCGGAACGTACGACGGGGCCGTGCGCACCATGTCGCGGACCGGCTCGCAGCCTGGCATCGACGTGAGCGGGGACAGCGGGGGCTGCAACGTCGTGAGCGGATTCTTCACGGTAGAGGAGGTGACGTTCGGCTGGGACGGATCGCTTGTCACGTTCCAGGCGACATTCCATTACTACTGCGACAACTCGCTGTCGCTCCAGCACGGTCGCATCCGGATCGAGAATCCGCCACCGCCACCGCCGTCGTATCTCGGCGCCACGATCAACAGCGTCGGCACGGTGAACAATCAGACGGGGCTCGCGACCCTCTCGGGCACGTTGTCCTGCTCGCGTTCTGTCCAGGTGTCGATGCACGGAACGCTCTGGCAGCAGCAATCCAGCAGCACGTGGGTGTTCGGCGAGTTCCAGACGGCGGTCGATTGCGTCGCGCCGAGCGTCGCATGGACCTACTCGGTCGCGCCGACGAGCGGGAAGTTCAACGCGGGCTCGACGCAGGCCGCGGTCGACGTCGGATGCACCTACTGCTACTCGGCGTCGGCCTCACAGATCGTGAAGCTGAACGGCGCCCGGGAGTAAGGATTCGCGCAGGGGGTGCCGCCGCGCGCCGGCGCCCTCTGCGACCAATTCCGGTCCCTTGACGTTCGAACGGCCGTTCCATATCGTCGCTCCCTCTTGAGAACGTCCGTTCGGTTCCCCGCTCGCACGAGCCTCGAGCAGATCCTCGATGGCCTCACGCGGGACGCGTCGTTCCAGGAGATGGTCACCCGCTGGGAGCGGATCCCCGCGAAGCCCGCGCGCTACGCGCCCTTCCCCGAATGGCTCGATGGTCGCATCGCGGCGGCGCTGCGCCGTCGCGGGATCAACGAGCTCTACTCACATCAGGTGGCCGCGCTCGAGTCGACGCGGGCGGGACGCCACACCGTCATCGTCACCCCGACCGCGTCCGGGAAGACGCTCTGCTACAACCTGCCTGTCCTCGACGCGATCGCGAAAGAGCAGACCGCGCGAGCGCTCTACATCTTCCCCACGAAGGCGCTGTCGCAGGACCAGCTCGCCGAGCTCGAGCGCGAGTCCACCGACATGGACATCGAGCTGAAGACGTACACGTACGACGGCGACACGCCGCCGGCCGTTCGTGCGGCCATCCGCAGCGCCGGGCACGTCGTCATCACCAACCCAGACATGCTCCATACCGGCATCCTCCCCCACCACACGAAGTGGGTGAAGCTCTTCGAGAACCTTCGCTACGTCGTCCTCGACGAGCTCCACACGTACCGCGGTGTCTTCGGCAGCCACGTGGCGAACGTCCTCCGCCGCCTGCGACGTATCTGTGAGTTCTACGGCTCGCATCCGGTGTTCATCTGCACGTCGGCCACGATCGCGAACCCCGACGAGCTCGCGCGCGAACACATCGAGGACGACGTCGTCGTCATCGACGAGTCAGGCGCGCCGCGCGGCGAGAAGGTGCTCGTCTTCGTGAACCCGCCGGTCGTGAACCGCGGGCTCGGCGTCCGGCAGAGCGCGCTCCTCACTGGACGCGACATCGCGGCGACGCTCCTCGCGTCGGGCGTGCAGACGATCTCGTTCGCGCGCTCGCGCGTGGAGACGGAGCTGCTGCTCACCTACCTCCGCGCGCGCTTCCCGCAGCCGCAGTGGCCGCACGATCTCATACGCGGCTATCGCGGCGGCTATCTTCCGTCCGAGCGCCGCGCCATCGAGCGCGGCCTGCGCGACGGGACCGTGCGCGGCGTCGTGTCGACGAACGCGCTCGAGCTCGGGATCGACATCGGCGCACTGCAGGCCGCCGTGCTCCTCGGCTATCCCGGCACGGTCGCGTCGACGTGGCAGCAGATGGGGCGCGCCGGACGGCGCGAGGAGCTCTCGGCGGCGTTCCTCGTCGCGAGCTCGTCGCCGACCGACCAGTACGTCGTGCAGCACCCCGAGTACGTCCTCGACCGCTCGCCCGAGGCCGGGCTCGTGAATCCCGACAACCTCCACGTGCTCGTGCATCACCTGAAGTGCGCCGCGTTCGAGATCCCCTTCGAGACAAGGGAGCGCTTCGGCACGGAGGACACGCCGGGCGTGCTCGCGTATCTCGACGAGCAGGGCGTTCTGCACGAGTCCGGCGGGAAGTACCACTGGTCGGATCAGTCCTTCCCCGCCGAGGTGACGTCGCTGCGCACCGCGACGAACGACAACGTCGTCATCGTCGACACCACCGGCCCGGCGCCGCGCACCGTCGGGTCCGAATACCACGACGGCAAGGTGAAGATCATCGGCGAGATCGACCGGTTCGCCGCGCAGGTGATGCTGCACGAGCAGGCCATCTACCTCCACGAGGGCAAACAGCTCCAGGTCGAGCGCCTCGACTGGGACAACGCGAAGGCGTACGTGCGCGAGGTGAAGGTCGACTACTACACGCAGGCCGAGCTCGCGGTGCGCATCCGCGTCATCGACGAGTTCGAGCGTCACTCGTCGCAGAAGGGCTTCGACCTCGCGCACGGCGAGGTGCTCGTGTCCACGCTCACCACCATCTACAAGAAGCTCACGATGTACACGCACGAGAACGTCGGCTGGGGGAAGATCCACCTCCCGGAGCAGGAGCTGCAGACGACGTCCTTCTGGACGTCGCTCCCCGAGCGCGCGATCGCCGGATGGCCGCGCGAGCGCGTCGAGGTCGCGCTCGCCGGGCTCGGGAACCTCCTCCACGGCCTCGCGCCGCTCTTCCTCATGTGCGATCCACACGACCTCGGCCTGGCGGTCGAGGTGCGCTCGCCGCACACCGAGCGTCCGACGATCTACCTCTTCGACATGACGCCCGGCGGCATCGGCTTCGCGGAACGTCTCTTCAAGAGCGCGCAGCCGCTCTTCGCGCGCGCGCGCGAGCACCTCGCAGCCTGTGGCTGTCAGACCGGCTGTCCGTCCTGCGTCGGGCCGGCATACGCCCTCGGGACGGACGTTCGCGACGCCGTCGCGCATCTCCTGTCACTGGCGTGAACGACCTTCGCGCCCGTGTCGCCGAGATCATCGCCGCAGACCGGGCGCGTCGCGGTGCGCGGTCTGGCGACGAAAGCGCGGCGCCGGCGTCGGGCTGGAGAGCCGCGGCGGACTCCTCTCGTTCGCCGCTTCGCCACGCCGGCGCTGGCGACGCGCCACTGCCTTACGAGGTACGCGAGCAGCGGCTCGACGTCGACGGGCTCGGGCTCGAGATCGTCGGCCGGGGAGCCGTCGATCCGCTGCTCGTCGCGCACCTCGGGCTCAAGGGCGAGCCGCCGCGACGCTGGGAGGACATCCTCTTCTTGGATACGGAGACGACGGGTCTCTCCGGCGGTACCGGCACGTACGTCTTCCTTCTTGGGATCGCGTACCTCGCCGATGGCCAGTTGATCCTGCAGCAGCACATGCTTCGCGACCTTTCGGCGGAATCGGCGTTCGTGGAACACCTGAAGGGAGTGCTCGAGCCGTTCCGCGCGTGCGCGTCGTACAACGGTAAGACGTTCGACCTCCCGCTCCTGCGCACGCGATTCGTCATGGCGATCCGGAGCGACCTCACCGTCGACGAGTCGCACCTCGATCTGCTCCACCCCGCGCGACGGCTCTGGAAGGATCGCTTCGGCTCCACGACGCTGCGGCAGCTCGAAGAGAGCGTCCTCGACGACGGACGCGTCACCGACATCCCCGGCTCGCTCATCCCCGACGCGTACTTCCACTACCTGCGCCGCGGCGACGAGTCGATCATCGCGCCGGTGCTCCTGCACAACGCGCGCGATGTCGTCTCGCTCGTGCGCATCGCCGATCGCGTCGCGCGCGCGGTGCTCGCGGCTCGTTCCGGGCGCGCTCCCGACCACGCGCCGGCCGCGTTCGCGCTTGCCCGCGTGTTCGAGCGGACGGGCGAGCTCGATGCCGCGCACGCGTGCTACGAGAGCGCGTACTTCGATGGCGACAACGAGCTTCGCGTGAAGGTCGCGCTCCCGTACGCTCGTCATCTCGAGCGACGCGGCGACGCAGCGCGCGTCGTCCAGATGCTCGAGACGCTGCTCGCTCTCGGGTTGGGCTCCGAGCGCTGGCGCGAGCAGGCCGAGGCGCGCACGCGGAGGCTGACGAGGAAATGTCAAAGGCAGCTGGCGACGGCGAGCTGACGATCAGGCCGCTCACTCCGTCGCGCGCCGCGGACGTGAAGACGATCACGCGGGGCTCGTGGGGTGCGCAGTGCTGGGATCTGCATCATCGCTACACCGCGTCGCAACAACGCGCGCTCGGTATCGCCGGGGCGCCGACCGCCACGGTCGAAGAGCGACGCCGCGCGATCGTCGCCAAGCTCGCGCGACGCAGGCACGCGCCGATGCTCGTGGCGTACGTGGGGCGTGAGCCTGCGGGATTCGTGTCCCTCGGGCCGCGCACGGATTACGGCCGGGTGGCGCGCTCGAAAGCGACGCCGCCCGTCGATGACGTCGCGGCATGGGTCATCCCGTGCATCACCGTGCGCCGCGGATACCGGCGCCGTGGGATCGCCATCGCGCTCCTCGAGGCGGCGGTCGAGTACGCGGGGAGGCACGGCGCGCCCGCGATCGAAGGGTACCCACGGACCGAGACGAAGCTGCACGACGACTTCGCCTTCATCGGCACCGAGGCGATGTTCAAGAAGGCGGGCTATCGGCGGGTCCGCGGCGTGATGACGGATCTTCCGCGGGGCTGGGCGCCGCGCGTCGCGATGCGAGCTGCGTGCAAGACCATCGGGGCTCGGCAACACTGACACGATGCCCACGAAGCCACGTACGACGAAGCTCGATGTGCGACCGCTGACGCAGGATCGTGTGGATGACGTGAAGACGATCACGAGCAGTACGTTCGGGTCGAACTGCTGGGATCTGTGGTGGCGCTACCGGAAGGATCAGTGGGCGGACGCCGGGATCGTCGGCGGCACGAAGGATCAGAACGCGGAACGGCGCCGCGAGATCCTGCGAAGGCTCGCGCGCCGTCGCCACGCGCCGGTGCTCGTCGCGTACGAGGAGGATGCGCCGCTGGGTTTCGTGTCGCTCGGTCCACGTGACGACTACGACGAGCTGAAGCGGTCGAAGACGACGCAGCCCGTCGACGACGTGGCCGCGTGGGTCATCCCGTGCATCACGGTGCGGAGGCCGCATCGCGGCAGGGGCGTCGCGCTCGCGCTCCTGCGGGCCGCGATCGAGTACGCGCGCGACCACGGCGCGCCTGCGATCGAGGGCTATCCGCGTCCCGACGAGCGCAGGTTCAGCGATGGCGCCGTGTTCATGGGCACCGAAGCGCTGTTCCGGCGTGCTGGCTTCCGCAAGATCCGTGGCGTCCTGCCTGGACTCGCGCGGCCATGGGCGCCACGCGTCACTATGCGTGCGACATGGCGCAAGACACGGACCTCGTCGCGATCGCGGACGCGCTCGCGAACCGCGAGCTGACGAGCGCGGCGCTCGTCGAGCGCGCGCTCGAGCGATACGAGAGCACGGAGCCGCGGCTGCACGCGTTCACCTGGCTGGATGCCGAGCGCGCGCGCCGTCTCGCGCGCGCCTCGGACGAGAAGCGGCGGTCGCGCGTCGCGGTCGGCCGCCTCGAGGGCATCCCGATAGGCGTCAAAGACATCTTCGACACCGCAGGGATCCCGACCGAGAACGGATGCGCGTTCTTCCGCGGTCGGGTCCCCGACGCGAGCAGCGCGGTCGTGCGCGCGATCGAGTCGGCGGGCGGCATCGTGTTCGGCAAGACGGTGACGGCGGAGATCGCGTACCTCACGCCGGGTCCCACGCGCAACCCCTGGGACACGAGCCGCACTCCGGGAGGGTCGTCGATGGGATCGGCGGCCGCGGTCGCGGCGCGAGTGATCCCCGCCGCCGTCGGCTCGCAGACGAACGGCTCGACCATCCGGCCCGCCGCCTTCTGCGGCGTCGTCGGCTACAAGCCGACGTTCGGTCGCATCAGCCTCGACGGGGCGTTCGAGTTCTCCGACACGCTCGACCACGTCGGCGTCCTCGCGACGACCGTGCGATCCGCCGGACTCTTCGCCGCGATCCTCGCGCGCGACAGCGAGCGCGCGCCGCGCGCAGCCGAGGGCGCACCGCGACTCGCCGCGCTGCGCACGTCGGAGTGGGAGCACGCGAGCGATTCGATGCGCGACCGCTTCCAGGAGGACGTCGACGCGCTCGCCGCGGCGGGCGGTCCGATCGAATGGCCCGAGCCGCCCGCCGCCCTCGACGACGCCGTGCGCACGATCCGAACGATCATGCTGTACGAGGGCGCGCGCGCCGTGCTCCCACGCGTCGCCGCGGCGCCCGACCTCCTCAGCGGCTTCGCGCGCGAGCAGCTCGAGGAGGGCCTGCGCATCGACGACGACGCGTACGAGCGCGCGATGCGCACGCGCGTCGAGATGATCACGGCGTTCGTGTCATGGGCTGCCCCGTACGACGCGATCCTCACGCCACCGACGACGGGCGAGGCGCCGACGCTCGAGACGACGGGCGATGCGCGCTTCTGCTCCCGCTGGTCGCTCACCGGCGCGCCCGCGATCACGATCCCGACCGGCATCGGCCCGCATGGACTACCGCTCGGCCTCCAGCTCGTGGCCGCCCCCGGCGACGACGAGCGGCTCCTCCGCGCCGCGGCGTGGGCCGAGCGCGTACTGCCGTCGCCCGGCGCGCCGTCGCTCTAGGAAGCCGCCGAGAGCGCCGCGATCTCGCGCTGCAGCTCGTCGTTCAGCGCATCGAGATCCGCCTGCGCCGCGGCCACGTTCTCCTCGGCACGCTTCACATCGCCGGCCTGCTCCATGGCCCGTCCCGCCCCGCGAGCGGCCGTGGTCGCACGCCCGAGGGTCGTGTACTTCATCCGCTTGTTGCCGAGCATGGAGGTGAGGATCGTCGCCCCGATCGAGATCGCCGTCTGCGCCTCGGCGGAACGGACTTGGCCCTTCTCCCGCTCGACCGTCTGCTGCGCGCGGCGGAGCTTGTCCTCGGCGCGGGCGATCTTGGGCGCGTACCTGCTGCGGAGCTTCTCGACCGCGGCGTCGCGCGCCTCACGCGCGCGCTGTGCCTTCTCGGCCTCGTCGCTCGCGCTCGGTGACGCCGTTGGCGCGCCGGCGGCGGGCTGCGCCGCTGCGACGGGCACCTTGGGAAGTGCGGGGCGCTTGCCCTCCATGAGCTGCTTGATCTGCTCTCGCGTCAGCGGTCCGCGGAGATATGACATCGCCCAGCGCGTCTCGAGCACGCGCGGCGCGTCCTCGTGGACGTTGTTCATGAGGAAGATGCGGCTCCCGAGGCCCGCGAGCGTCTCGTCCATCGCGCTCTTGTCGAACTTCGCGTTCGCGGCGGCCGCGACACCCTCCAGCCCCTCGAGCACGCGCGCCTTGTCGCGCTCCGTCTGAAGGCGCCCCAGGAGCCAGGTCCCCGCGTTGGAGAGACCCTTGTAGTCGAGATCGACCGGGTTCTGCGTCGCGAGGACCACACCGAGACCGAATGCGCGCGCCTGCTTCAGCAGCGTCAGCAGCGGCTGTTTCGAGGGTGGCGCCGCGACCGGCGGGAAGTAGCCGAAGATCTCGTCCATGTACAGGATCGCGCGCAGGCTCGTCGTGCCGCTCTGCGCGCGCATCCACCCCAGGATCTGATTGAGAAGAAGCGACACGAAGAACATCCGCTCCTGATCGGAGAGATGCGCGATGGAAATGATCGCGACGCGTGGCTTCCCCTCAGCCGTCCGCAGGAGCCCCGAGATGTCCATGGGCACGCCCTCGAGCCATGCGCTGAAGCCGGGCGCGGCGAGGAGCGCATTGAGCGCGAGCGCGAGCTTCTGCCGGTCCTTCTCCGGATAGAACGACTCGAGCTCCATCACACCGATCTTCGCCATCGGCGGCTTCTGCACCTGCCCGACGAGCGCGGCGATGTCGAGATCCTTGCCCTGCCCCCATGCCGTGCTGACGAGGGTCGAGAGCAGCACATGCTCTCGGCTCTGCACCGGGTCGGCCTCGATCCCGATGAGCGTGAGCAGGCTCGTGACCGTCGTCATCACGCGCTCGCGGACGAGCTCGGCGTCATCGCGCAGAGCCTGCGGTGGCGCCGCGAACGACGCGAGGATCGAGATGGGGATGCCCGCGTTCGACGCCGGCGTGTAGATCGCGAAGTCCGCGGCATCGCGCAGCCGCTTGATGCGCGCGCCATCCTCGCCCCACGAGGCGAGGCCGTTCTTCCAGAGCTCCGCCTGCTGCGCCGCATACGCGTCCGGCGTCAGGCCCTTCTTCGCCGCGTCCTCCTCGTTGACCCACGGCCGGAAGTCCTCGGGCCGGAGGTCGGGGAACGTGAGCATGAGATTCGTGAGGTCGCCCTTCGGGTCGATCGCGATCGTCGGGACGCCGTCGAGCGCAGCCTCTTCGATGAGCGAGATGCAGAGGCCGGTCTTGCCGCTGCCCGTCATCCCGACGCACACGGCGTGGGTGACGAGGTCCTTCGAGTCGTACAGGACGGCGCCCGGCAGGGGCGCCTTCGTCCCGAGGTCATATGGGCGCCCCAGGTAGAACGCCCCAAGCTTCTCGTAGTCGTTCGTGGCCGGCGGCTGCCACGCATCGGCCTTCGCGCTCGCCGCGGGCTTGCTCGCAGGTGCCATCGCTACCTCCCCGCCGGCCCCGCCCGATACGGTATCGCAGCCGGTCGTCCATGGAGACGGCCGGGCGCGCAGAGCGCCTGCGCTACCTCAGCCGCCAGAACGTTGGATCGAGGCGCAGCGATGCGAACAGGGCCTCCGCCTCGTCCGCGGTGTGGCGTCGCCAGTCCGGCGCGAGCTTGCGCGCATACCAGGCCCGCGCGAGGCCGACGGTCTGTTCGAGCGTGAGGACGTCGCCTGATCCGCCCCGCCGCGCGTGCTCTTCCGACCGAAAGAGCCGCATCGTGCTTCAGGTGAAGCGGATGTCGTTCCAGAAGTCGCGCGCGGGCACGTCGACGCGGAACACGACGGCGGTCGACGCGCTCGCACGTCCGTCGGCCTCGACCCGGACCACCAGGTCTTCTCCGCAGTCCGGGCAGGACGTGCGGACCTCGCCGGGCGCACCGAGCGCACCGGGGATCCCGAGCGCATCCCACCCGCAGATCGCCCACCAGCTGCGGCCCGCGGCCTCGACGCGGAACGCGGTCGGTCCCACGCAGAACGGGTTGTACGCGTAGATCTCTGCCGACGTCCGATGCGGGATGAACACATGCGCGGCGGCGAGCCGCTCGAAGGACGCCTGGATCTCCCAGACATCCTCGCCGAGGTCGGACGCGGCCTGCGCGATCGTGGGGATCGCTCCGCGGATCCTGATGTACGTCGCGATCGATCGGCGGACGCGAGCGTCGATCTCCTCGCTCATCTCGTCCTCACGTACTTCACGACATCGGTGCCGTAGTACTGCGCCTCCCCGACGTAGCGCATGCCCGCCTTCTCCATGACGCGGCGCGACGCGATGTGGTCGGGATAACAGATGGCGATGATCTCCGTGAGGCCGCACTCGCGAAAGCCGAAGTCCATCGAGGCGATCGCGGCCTCGGTCGCATAGCCCTGACCCCACCACGCCCGCCCGAAGTGGTACGCGACCTCGACCTCGGGCCCGGTGCCCTCGACGAGGAAGAGGCCGGCGTCACCGATGAGCTCGCCGGTCTCCTTCAGCTCGACGGCCCACAGCCCGAACCCCTTCTCGCGCTCGTGCGCGAGGAACCGCTCGATCGTCGCGCGCGTTCGCTCGACGGACGGCGAGGCGCCGCGTGGGATGAAGCGCATCACCTCAGCGTCGCCGAAGACGCGCTCGTGGAGCGGCCGGGCGTCGAGCGGCGTGAAAGAGCGGATGACGAGGCGACGTGTCGCGATCGGGAGCGGCACGACGCGAACATAACGCAGAATCGGGCTCGTGGCCGAGGTGCATGCCTTCCGGGGCATCCGATACGACGAGCACGTCGCCGGCCCGCTCTCCGATCTCATCTGCCCGCCGTACGACGTGATCTCCGACGACGCGCGCAGGCGCCTCCTCGAACGGAGCGCTCTCAACTTCGTTCGGGTCGAGCTGCCGCAGCCGACGCCCGACGGATACGCGGCCGCCGCGCGATACGTCCGCGAGTGGCGGGCGCGTGGCGTGCTTCGGACCGACCCACTGTCGGTCTATCTGCACGAGCACGAGTTCACGCTCGGCGGCGTGCGCGCCACGCGAAGGGGCGTGTTCGTCGCCCTGCGTCTCTACGCTGCGAGCGAGAACGTCGTCCTGCCCCACGAGCGCACCTTCCCGAAGGCGAAGGCCGACCGGCTCGACGTCCTTCGCGCGACGCGCACGAACACCAGCCCGATCTTCGGGATGGTGTCCGGCGCGGCGATGCGCGCGCTGAGCGGCGCGCCTGCGGAGGCGGCCGGTGACGCGCGCCTTGGCGACGACGCGCACCACCTGCGACGCGTCGACGATGCGCGAGCGATCGCGGCATTCGTCGACGTGATGCGCGATGAGCGCGTGTATATCGCGGACGGCCATCATCGGTACGAGACGGCGCTCGCGTACGCGAACGAGCGGAGCGCGCCCGAGGCATCGCCGGAGCGTTCCGTGCTCACGTACCTCTGCGCGCTCGACGATCCCGGCCTGCGCATCCTCGCGACGCACCGGGTCGTGACGGGCGGCCACGCCGCGCTCGATGCCGCGATCGCGCTGTCGTTCGTCGCGACGACCGTGGACCGCGCGGCGGTCGACCGCGAGCGGCCGGGGATCGTGATCGCACGCGACGGCGTCCTCACGCGGCTCGAGCCGCGCGCCGACGCGGATCGCTCCACCCTGCCTCCCGCGTGGCGGGATCTCCCCGTGGCGATCGCGGAGGAGCTCCTCCTGCGGAACGCGCGCGACGCCGGCGCGGAGGTCGCGTACGAACATGACCTCGATGCCGCGATCGCGCGGGCGCGCGGTGGCACGGTCGCGATCCTCATCCGTCCGGTCGAGCCCGAGACGCTGCGAGCCGTCGCCGATGCCGGCGAGCGTCTCCCGCAGAAGACGACGTACTTCTATCCCAAGGTGCCGACCGCGCTCGTCCTCCGCTCGCTCGACCTTGGCTAGGCCGAGCGGAAGAGCGCGCGCGGGCGCGAGATGTCGGCGATCGCGCCGAGGACCGCGAAGAGCGCCCCCAGCACGACGGCACCGAATACGAATCCGGCCGCGTCGTGGACGCCGACGGCCTCGAGCGAGAGCTGCCCGATGCCGCCCCACTTGAAGAGGAACTCGACGATCGGCAGGCTCGCGACGGAGATGCGAAGACCGCCCCCGAGCCCTTCGAGCACGACGGGGCGTACGTGCGGAAGCACGTGGACGGCGAGGATCCAGCTCGTGCGGAGACCCTTCGCGTTCGCCGCCGTGATGAAGTCCGCGTCGAGGACATCGCCGATACGCGTCGCCGCGAGCTGCGCCGTGTGCGCGATCGCCGGCAGAGAGATCGCGACGAGCGGCAGCACGAGGTGCTCGTCATATCCGAATCCGAACACGGGGAGGAGACGCCCGCCGGTCTCGCTCGCGCCGAGCACGATCACCGCGATCTGCAGGAAGTAAGCGACGAAGAAGGCGGGGATCGCCGACAGGAGGCTCGTGAGCCCGAGGATCCCTCCGCCGGCGAACGCGCGCCGGCGGAGGAGCGCCGCCGTGACGCCGATGAGCCCGCCGAGCACGAGCGCGAGCACGCCGGCGCCGAGGAGCAGCGCGACGCTGCGGAAGGTCGCGTCGACCATCAGATCTTCGAACGAGCGGTGGTAGATGTCCGCGAGCGATCGACACGTGAAGGTCGACACGATCCCTGCTGGCGTGAAGCTCAGCGATGTGCAGGTGATTCCGGGGCGCGGGACGTAGAACGCGTATCGCGCCATCGCGAGAGGCGTCGCGATCGCCAGCACCACCCAGATCGCGGCGACGGTCAGCGGCACGCGCAGGATCCGGGCGAGCGTCGTGTTCATCGCGGCAGCTCTTCGGCGCCGAGCGCGTAGCGACCGGCGACATACGCGACGAGCGCCGCCGCGTCGGCGCGCAGGTCGCCCTGTCCACCTGTCGCGCCGATGAGGATGGTCTTCGTGGAGATGAACGGCGCGATCCCCGGCCAGCTCCAGCTCGTGATGCTCTCCGTCCCCCTCGTGACCACATAGCGCGCGCCGGCCTTCTGCGCATAGGTGTCGATCGCGGGCACGAGGTCGCCATACGGCGTGTCGAACGACAGCCTCGCGCCGTCGAGTCCGTCGATGACGAGCATGAGCGCGACGCGCCTCCCGGCGAGGGCGGTAGCCACGGCGCGCGCATTCGTGTTCGCGTCGACCGCCGGGTCGAAATCGACGAAGACGAACGGCACGCGACGCGGCGTAAGTGTCCGCGCGAGCGCGCCAAGGACGTCGACGGCAGAAGCGCCACCGCTCCTGCGCACGGCCCAGACGACGACGCGTCCGGCGTCAATGGGAACGCCCGGTGTCTCGCCGGCGATGGTGCGCACGTGCGCCGTCGCACGTACGAGCGGCACGCTCACGCGCGCCGTGATGCCGAGATCGCGCGACGCGGATCGCCTCGCGTCGGCGCTCCCAGCGTCGAGGACGGTCGCGAACGGCGCCGTGCTCAGGCCGGCAGGCGCGAGCAGACGATCGGCGATGGCGGGCGTCACGACGACGACGGGGGTCCCGTTCGGATCGCTGACCGGATCGGAAGCCTCGAGGCGGCGATACGGGTTGACCGGGATCGAGATCGATGTCGCCACGTCGGCGTATCGGGACAAGATCGGGTCCACGAAGAGGATGGCGGCGGCGCCCCGCTTCAGCGCGTTCTCGATGAGCGTGTCGACCGCCGGGCCGGACACGGTCCGCGAGCCCGCGGCGACGCCCGCGAGCCGGACGAGCACGACGATCTTTCCCCGCACGTCGATACCCTCGTAGTCGTCAGGCAGGTCCTTGATGAGCGTGCCGAGATCGGGGCCCGCGAAGACGCTCGTCTGCTGCGGCGGATAGTCCGCGGGCGAGAGGCCCCGTGACACGAAGACGACCCGCGCCTCGACGACGCCACCACCCGTGCGCGAATACACGACCGGCTCGAGCGACCGGGGTACAGCGGGTGTCTCGGTCTCGGTCACGCCTCCGACGGTCACCGTCGCCGGCGCGGCCTCCACGACCTGCGTCGTGTCGCGCTCGAGCGCGAACGAACCACCGAGGGGTGCCAACCCGGCATCGGCGAACGCGCGCTCGCTGTCGCCCGTGGCGACGACCGCTCTTCGGGCGTCGTCGGCCCACGAGCGTGCCGCCGCGTAGCGGTCGGGGACGAGCGCCGAGACGATGAATATCGCGGCGACCGTCAGGGCGAGCGCGCCGGCGCCGCGCGTCCGCAGCTCCTCCAGGACATTTCGGCGCGCGTAGCGACGCGCGACCGCGAATCCGATCGCAGCGACCGCGACGGCGGTGAGCGCGAATGCGACGCCGGGCACGAGAAACAGCCACCGCGTCGTCCAGAGCGTGCTGATCGCACGCGCGTTGGTGCTCGCGAGCAGACCGCCCCACTCGGGCGGGTCCGCGATCTGGGCGGAGTTCAGCTGCCCGAGGATGAATGTGTTGAGCGACTCCTCGATGTTGATGCCGCGTACGGACCCGATGAAGGCGCCGAGCACGCCGAGTTCCGCCACGAGGACGAGCGAGGCGACGACCTGCTGGCTCGTGTTGAGCGCCAGTACCGGAACGAGGTGCGGGAGATGGTGGCGACGGAGGATGTCGGAGCGCGAGACGCCGAGGGCGCGCACTCCCTCCATGAACGGCATGTGCGCGAGCCGGTCGAGCTCGGCGCGGATGACGCGGTACGGGCCGGCCCAACCGGTGATCAGCAGCGCACCGATGAACATGAACACGCTCGTGTCGCCCTTCACGAGCACCTTCACCGCGATGAGTGCGACGAGCGTCGCGGGGACGGCGGAGACGAGATCGGCGAGCCAGTCCGTCCCGGCACGCAGTGGACGTGACCAGGTGCTGATCCCGGCGAGAGCGAGCCCCGCGGCAACGCGCGCGAGCCCGCCGAGGAGGACCACGGTCAGCGTCGTGCGCGCGCCGATCAGGACGAGACTGAAGAGGTCGCGCCCGAGGACATCCGACCCGAGCGGGAAAACGAGACCGGGATCGTATGGGCGCGGGTCGTGATCGTGCTCGGGCACGAAGAAGATCGCTTGATGCGGCGCGATGCGCTCGCCGAAGAGCGCGAAGAAGAGGAGCGCGAAGAACGCCGCGAGCCCGATGTACGCCCAGGGATCTCGACGCGGCACTACCGCTACATACTGCTCGAACGCTCGCTCGGTTCGTGTCTGAACTGCGGGGAGGGAGGGATTCGAACCCTCGAAGGCGCCTTACGGCATCCTTACGGGTTTAGCAAACCCGCGCACTAGACCAGCTATGCGACCTCCCCATAGCCAAGTCCTTCGTCAGTCTAATGGGCGCGCGGCCTGCTGCGTAGCATCGGCCACGTGGACGAGCGCATCCTCGCGATCGACATCGGCGCGGGCACGATGGACGTCGTCCTCCACGATCCCGGGCAGTCCATGGAGAACGCGACGCAGCTCGTGCTGCCGTCGGCGACCTCTATCATCGGCCGCCGGATCGAGCGCGCCCGCGGCGCCGGCAAAGCGGTCTTCCTCCACGGCAACCTCATGGGCGGCTATCACACGAGCATCGCGGTGTGGCGCCACATCGACGTCGGTCTCGCCGTGTACGCGACCGAACGCGCCGCGCGCACGGTGCACGACGACATCGATCTCCTCGTGCGGCGCGGCGTGCGCATCACCGACGAGCCGCCACGCGACGCGATCGTGATCGAGCTCCGCGACGTCGATCTTCCGGCCCTCGCGAAGGTGCTCGCCGCGTACGATCTCACGCTCCCCGCGACCATCGCGATCGCGGCGCAGGACCACGGCTTCTCGCCGAAGAGCTCGAACCGCCTCTTCCGCTTCGAGCACTGGCGGCGCTTCCTGACGCCGGGCAGCACGCTCGCGGATCACATCTGGACGAAGCCACCCGAGTACATGACGCGTCTGCGGGCGATCCAGGACGACGTTCCCGGCGCGATCGTCGCAGACACCGGCCCGGTGGCGGTGCTCGGGGCGCTCGAGGACGACCGTGTGGCGTCCGAGGCGGAGCGTGGAGCGTGCATCGTGAACGTCGGCAACCAGCACACGCTCGGTCTGCTCGTACGCGGCGAGGAGCTCTTCGGCGTCATGGAGCATCACACCGAGTCGATGACGACCGAGAAGCTCGAGCGGCTCATCACCCGCCTCATCGCCGGCACGGTCACCCACGACGAGGTGTTCGACGACGATGGTCACGGCGCCCTCGTGCTCGAGGGCTATCGCGCGGTCGCGCCGTTCTCGTTCATCGCCGTGACCGGTCCGAACCGTGCGATGGCGAGGCCGCTCGGCTGGTACATGGCCGCGCCGCACGGGGCGATGATGCTGTCGGGATGCTTCGGTCTCATCCGCGGCGTGCGCGAGACGCACGCCATCGTCGCCGCCGAGTAAGACGAGAGGCCCCGCACGCGCGGGGCCTCTCGATCAAAGGTGCCGGACGAAGCTACTTCGGTAGGAACTGCTGCAGCCAGGGCGACGCGAAGTAGATCGCGAACGCGATCGACGCGATCCACATCCAGCGGCCGACGTCTCCAGCCTTCCCGCTCGCGAGCTTCAGGAGCGAGTACGCGATGAAGCCCGCGCCGATCCCATTCGTGATCGAGTACGTGAGCGGCATGACGAAGATCGTGAGCAGGATCGCGAAGCCGGTGGCGAAGTCGATGTCGCCGACCTTGTTCAGGTCAAGGATCGGCTTGAACATGAACCAGCCGACGAGCATGAGGGCCGGCGCCGTCGCCTGCTGGGGCACGATGCCGGCGATGGGCGCGAGGAAGACGCAGACGAGGAACAGCACGGCGACGACGAGGGAAGCCAGGCCGGTCTTCGCGCCGTCGGCGACGCCGGAGCCGGACTCGATGTAGGTCGTGTTGCTCGACGTGCCGAAGACCCCGCCAAACAACGCCCCGAGCGAGTCGACCCAGAAGACGCGGTCCGCGCGGTCGATACTGCCGTCCTTCTTCAGCCAGCCGCCCTCGGCGGCGACCGACACGACCGTACCGGCCGTGTCGAAGAAGTCGGACAGCATGAGCGAGAAGATCGTGAGGATCGCCACGAAGAAGCCGAGGTTGAACACCTCGAGCAGCGCAAGGCCGCCCTTCTGTGTCGTGCCGAAGACAGCGCCGATCGTGCTGAAGTCCGGCGTATCGACGAGCGTCTTCGGCATGACCGCGACGCCCGGGAAGTCCTTGTATGTCGCGCCGCCCGTCGCGGCGTTGACGACGATGCCGATGATCGTCGCGCCGATGATGCCGAGGATGAGCGCTCCCTTGACGTTGCGCGCGTAGAGGAACGCCGTGAGGAGAAGCCCACCGAGCGTGACGATGGCGGTCGCGCTGTTCAGGTTGCCGATCGCGATCGGGTCCGACGGGTTGCCCGTGGCGGCCGCGAGGCCGCCGTTGAACGCTCCGATGGTGAAGATGAACGCGCCGATGCCGGCACCGATGCCGAACTTGAGCGGGACGGGGACCGCGTCGAGGAGCGCACGCCGCACCCCGAGCGCCATCGCGACGCAGATCGCGAGACCCTCGAGCGCGACGACACCCATGGCTCCCTGCCACGAGAGGCCGGAGCCTTTCACGAGACCGAATGCGACCACGGCGTTGATGCCGAGGCCCGCGGCGCCGGCGTACGGGTAGTTCGCCCATAGCGCCATGCCGGCGGTGAAGAGCGCGGCGAGGAGTGCCGTCGCCGCGACGACCGCTCCGAATGGCACCCCCGCCGCCGACAGGATGACGGCGTTGACGACGAGGATGTACGACATGACGAGGAACGTCGTGAGACCGCCACGGATCTCCGTGCCGACGGTCGAGCCCGCCGCACGGATCTTGAACTGGCGCTCGAGCCAGCTCGCGTCAGCGCTCATTGCGCTGCTCCTTGCTGCCATCTTTCCCTCCCTCAGTTAGGACCGCGCGAGAGGTCGCCGGGCATGACACCTCCATGTCCGAGGCTCACACCGGCAGCTGAGAAAGACGCACGCGGGAAGCAGCCCGGATTCTAGCGAGCGCCGCGCTCGCGCGGCCGGCTCACATCGAAAGCAGCCGCTCGAAGAACTCGCGGTACCGCTGAAGCGCGACCCGCAAGTCCTCGGTCGAGACCTTCTCGTCGCGACCCCACTGGCCTTCCAGGCGGGCGCGCTCGTCCGCGAACTGCTTCGCGAGCTGCTGGATGACGTCGTCGACGAGGCCGTCCGCCTCCTTCACGGCGGCACGCGGATCGTCCACGAAGCGCGCCTGGACCTCGCTCCAGCGGGAGCGAAGCTCGGCCGCACGATCGCTCGCGAAGAGGTCGGCGCGCTTGCTGCCGGCGCGCGGCCGGACGTCGCGCGCATCCTCGGCACGCTCATCCTCGAGTCGCTCGTCTCGCATCTCGGTGTCTTCGCTCATCGCTGTGTCTCCTCTCGTTCCTCGAGCCGTTCGTCTTCGCGCTCGTCCCCACGCGCACGCTCGTCGCGGGCGCCGCGTTCGTTCCGGCCGACAACGTCGTCGAAGAGCGAGCGGTAGTGCACCATCGCGCGCCGCAGCTCCTCCGTGCTTGCCTCGCGCTGGAGCGCGACGCGGTGCGCGGCTCGGTAGTCGGTGACGACGTCGGGGTGCTCGACCGAGATGTCCGCGGCCCGTTGCTCGAAGTCACCCACGGGGTACCCGCGTGCTTTCATCGCGTCGCCGATGAGCGCGTCGGCGTCGCCCACGGCGCCCCGCGGATCATCGACGAAGCGCGCCTGCACCTGCCGCCAGCGCGCGATGAAATCCTCGCGAGCGGCTGCCGGAAGCTGACGGATGTCGAGCTTCTTCACTCGCTCCTCGCGCTGGCTCAGGACCCGTTCCGCGCGGCCCTGGTCGCCCTCCTGGGACACGACCCGCTCGTACTCGGGACCGAACTGCTCGCGCAGATGCGTGCGACGGCGCTGCTGACTCACCATCCAGAACGCGACGAGGAGCGCGACCACGACGACCGCAGCCACGACCCAGACGATCAGCTGTTGGTCCATTTCGCTGCCTCCGTTCGCGCGACGGATGAGCAGGGGTCATGCCGTCACAGCGACGGAGATGGAGATGGCGTGCCTGCGCGTCGCGCGAACGAGAGGACGCTCCTCTTACACCAAGGCCTCAGCCGCGCGCTTCAGGTGCGCGAGCTGTTCCTCCGGGCGGCGTACCAGCTCGCGACCCAGCAGCAGCTCGATCGCCCGACCCCGCCACCCGGGCGGTAACTCGTACCTTCAGTTGAACGTGACGCGCGTGTGGGATGGATCGAGGCGCGACAGCACGACGAGCTCGTGGTTCACGATCCCGAAAGGCATGTACACGTCCAGCTCGAGCGTCTCGCGGTCGCGGAGCTCCCCCACCTCGAAACGTACGCGCCATGCACGTGCGAGCGCGCGAACTCGGAACTCGATGCGTTGCCCGGGCCGCGCGGGACCGCCAGGGTCGGCGCTCACGAGCTGTGCGCCCGTCCAGAGGTCGTACCGCTCCGAGCGTGTGAGCAGAGCCCAAACCGTCTCGACCGGAGCCGCGATGACATCGGTCGGGCACGAGAGGACCGTCATGTGGACAGTGTCGCTGGGCGCCCGTCCGAACTAGGCATGCTGTCTGCGGGCTCGGCTCTCGGCCGGCGCGACCGAGACCCCTTGCACGGCCGCGTGCTCGATGATCTTCTCCATCAATCCTGACGCCTTCGCCTGTTCGATGAACTCGCTGATGTAGGCAACCCGTCCGGCGTGGCCCTTCGGAACGATCGCCGCACTCCGCGTGACGGCAAAGCCGTGAGCCAGAACTCGAGAGCCGGGGATCCTGGCGGCCTCCGCCAGCAGCGCGGGGCGAGGTCCCGCTCGCGCATGCGCATCACCGGTGCGCACCAGCTCCACAGCGGCGGCGAGCGTGTCGGTGCGGACCAATTCAGCTCGCTTCACCAGGCGCGTCAACCTGAGATCCACCCCGTCTCCACGCGGCACCGCGATGCGAATGCCAGGCTGGTCCGCATCCGCGACCTTGTGGATCGAGGAGCCAGCCGGCACCAGATACGTGAAGTCGCTCTGCAGATGAGGCGTCGCAAAATCAACCTGTGTCATCCGCTCCGGATCGATCACGACGAACGCCACGTCCCAGGCATTCGTTCGAGCGCCTTCGATGATCGCCCCGGGTCTTGGATACTCGACGGCGACGAAGTCCACGCCGATCCGGGTCGCGAGTGCGCGCCCCAGCGTCACATTCGGCCCGTACAACTCGCCGGTCACTGGATCCTTCATCGCACCCGCTGGACTGCCGAAGCCAAGTCCGACACGCAGCTTCCCTGCGCGGACCAGATCCGCGACGCGCGGATCGTCGGTCCTTGCCGCGTCGTTCGTGTCAGCACTCATCTGGGACGCGCGACCGACCCGCTCGCTCCGGACCGTGATCGAGAATGAGGTCCTCCGAACGCAGGTGTCTATCCCGTCGGAGGTTACGGCACAACGGCCTCGAACCCACGGACGCCTTCCGGCGGCCGCGGCGCGTTCAAGGCTCGGAGGTCGGCGGAGGGGGTGGGATTCGAACCCACGGAAGCCTTGCGACTTCAGCGGTTTTCAAGACCGCCGCATTCGACCGCTCTGCCACCCCTCCTGGCGATAACGACGGACGTGGCCTTCATTGTCGGATATCCCTTCGTGACCTTGCGTCGAACGCGCCCTGGTCGGTCGACGGCGTGTTACGTTGCCGCCATGGGAAGGTCGTTGGATGTACCGGTGCTGGTGGTCGGGGGCGGACCCATCGGTCTGCTGATGGCGACCGGCCTGCGCCACTTCGGTGTCGAGTGCCTCCTCCTAGAGAAGCACGCATCGACGTTGGATTTTCCCAAGGGCCGCCGGGTGACGACGCGCACGGTCGAGATCTTCCGACAATGGGGTCTCGAAGGAGTGGTCGCGAAGGTGTCGCTCGACCGGGCGGACAGCTTGTTCAGCTACGAGGGAGAGACGTTGCTGGTCGGTGACTACCGGCGCGAGCGACTCCCATTCGACGACGTCGATCCGACGAGCCCGACGCGGGAGCTGATGTGTTCACAGGAGAGACTGGAACCCGTTCTGCGCGAACGCGCCAGAGCGGACGCCGACGTCCGGTTCTCCGCCGAGGTCGTCAGCTTCGTCCAGGACGGCGAGGGAGTCACGGCCGAGGCGATGATCGCCGGAGAGCAGGTGTCCATACACGCGTCCTACATGATCGCCGCCGACGGAGCGCACGGCCGCACGCGCGGTGCGCTCGGCATCGATCGAAGTGGTCCGGGCACGCGCGGCCACCGGCTCAGCGTCCTCGTCAACGCCGACCTCCGATCAAGGATGGCGGAGCGTCAAAGCTCGATCTATGCGGTGAACCGACCCCGAGCGGGATCGGTCTTCGTCGCGGTCAACAACACGGACCGTTGGCTCTTCGTGACGCCGTACGACCCGGAGACCGACCCGAAGGAGTCGTGGACGGAGTTGCGTTGTCTCGAGCTCATCCATGCGGGCCTCGGCGATGACAGCGTCGAGCTCAGGTACCTCGGTCAGCGGTTCTGGGATCCGACGGCGCTCGTGGCCGACCGCTATCGCACCGGCCGCGTGTTCCTCGCCGGGGATGCCGCGCATCTCACGACGCCCACGGGCGGGCTCGGCATGAACTGCGGCGTCGCCGACGTGCACAACCTCGCGTGGAAGCTTGCGGGCGTGATCGGCGGCTGGGCGAGCCCGGCGCTGCTCGACACGTACGAGGGCGAACGACGGCCGCATGCGGTCGCGTGCGCCGACGCAAGCCTCGGTCGTGCGATGCCGCCGAATCCTGTCGACGGCTTGGTGCTCGGGTACGCCTTCGATTCCCCTGCCATCGTCAACGACGACACCTCTGCGCCGACGGTGCGGGATTCGGTCGGCGAGTACGTGCCTGTGGCCAGGCCGGGACACCGCGCGCCGCACATCTGGCTCGATCCGGACACGTCGATCCTCGACCTCTTCGGCCGCTCTTTCGTCGCGCTCACGGATCGGGCCGGCACGCCGGCGCTGGACGCTGCCGCCGACGCTGCTCGCGCCACGCGGGTCCCGCTCAGGACCCATACGGTCGATGCTCCCGGCTGGCATGAGCTGTACGGAGTTGGCTCGGGCGGTGTCGTCCTCGTTCGCCCTGACGGATACGTCGCGTGGCGGAGCGCGACGCCACCTGCGGACACGCACCTTCTCGCAGCGGCACTGCGGACCGCCTCAGGCCACTCGAGCCTCATCCCGGCGGCCTGACCGCCGCGGCTCGCCGTAGGGGAACGAGGCGCCGCCGGCGACCGGCGGCACCCCACCGCGATCAGTCGTGCGTGTAGATGCCGATCCCGAGCCCGCGAAGCGGGACGAACACTTCGTTGTTGATCGGATTGGCCGCGACCGAGTGGGACTGCGGCCCCGTCGCCACGTTCGTGATCCACGTGTTGCTCGTCGCGTCGATGACGCCGAGCACGGGTGTCGCCGTACCGCTGCTGAGTCCGTTCGAGGTCATGCTGCGCGCCGCGAGGTAATAGCGCTTGTCGCCAGGGTTGTACCAGACTTCGTCGGACCCGCCGACCTGCATGATCGTCGCAACGATCGCGCCGCTCCGCGCGTCCATGATCTGCGTCTGCGCGTGCGCGCCCGCGGCGATCGCGTCGCCGCTGCAGCCGAGGAGCAGATGCTGATCGGGTCCGAGCGCGAGGCCCGCGGGCTGGCAGTCGCTCACGGAACGGATCGTGACGAGCGAGCGCGTCCGCGGGTCGATCACCGCGATCCCGCCGTGCATCGGATCCGAGCCGAGCTGCGGGAGCGAGAGGTAGAAGAGGTGCGTCACCGGATCCCAGACGGACTGCTCGATACCGTTCGTCGCGTCCGGGAACGAGATCCGGTTCAGCACAGTGCGCGAACGAACGTCGATGAACGTCACGAACGGCACGTCCTCGGCGTCGTTGGCGACGAGGAGCAGGTCGTCCTTCTGGTCGTAGGCCATCTCATCGGCCCGCTTGCTCCCGCCCGTCGAGAGCGTTGCGACGATCGCGTTCGTCGTGAGGTCGACGACCTTGACCGTGCTGTCGCCATCGCCCGCCCAGAGATCGTGCTGCGGGTGCACCACGACCACGCCGTTCGGCCCGGCGGTGTCGTTGCTGCCGTGGAAGCCCTGGAAGCCGGTGACGCGGCCGACATACGTATGTGTGCGCGCGTCGATGATGTCGATGCCCGCGTTGGACCGATCGGCGAGGTAGTACGTCTGCGACGACGGATCGACCCAGCTGATGTCGAACGACGTGAGTGCGTTCCCCGGGATGGTCACGAGCGCGGAGCGCGTGTAGCTCGCGCCGTGCGAGTGCGCGAGCGCGGGTGTCGCTGCGAGAACGAGGAGCGCGATGACGGAGACGACGGTCGCGAGCGCGACATGTGATCGATGGCGCATGGACGGGCCCTCCCTAGACCAACTGCGGCCGCGATCGGCCGAGCGAAGCGCCCGCATTCGAATGACCAAAGCAGCCAGGCGAGGGCGCGGCGCTGGGCCCGGGGACCCGAAAACCGTCTTTGTTTGCTATGTCGCGCCTGTCGCTCCCGCCACCCCGCGAGCATCGAGACCGCGCCTGCGATGGATGCGGGCATGATCGCTTCTGGCACGATGCGGGTCGTGGAGACAGCACGAGTCGACGCGTGGCTGTGGGCGGTGCGTCTGTACAAGACTCGCTCGGCGGCGACCGAGGCGTGCCGCGGCGGACATGTGCGCGTGAACGACGCGACGGCGAAGGCCGCGACGCCCGTGAAGGTCGGCGATCGCGTCCGCGCCTTCGTGGATCGCGAACGCATCCTCGAGGTCACGGCGCTCATCGAGAAGCGAGTGGGCGCACCCGACGCGGCGAAGTGTTTCGTCGATCACAGCCCGCCGGTCGTCCGCAAGAAGCGCGTCGCCCCGGCGCCCCGCCGGCCGCAGGGGATGGGCCGGCCGACGAAACGTGAGCGGAGGCAGCTGGATCGCGCGCGGTACGGTGACTGAGCGCGTCAGGTCCTGACGGACAGGCCCGACAGCACGCCGCGCTGCTTCCGCCGGACAGACCCAGCGACGGATGCCTCTTGGCGCCGGGCCCCGGCGCGAGGGACCCTCGCTCAGGGAGGCATGTGATGACAACCGTACCCACACCACCCATCCCGGTCTCAGGAAAACAGGAGCGTCCGTGGATCTTCGGCGCCGTCCTCATCGTCGTCGGCGCGCTGCTCTTCGTCGCGCAGTTCGTCCAGGACGCCGGATGGCTCGTCCTCGGTGGGCTCGCCGTCGTCTTCCTCGCCGTGTACGCGTGGACGCGACAGCCCGGCTGGGTGATCCCGGGGATGATCCTCGCGGGTCTCGCGATCGGTCTCGCGTGCCAGTCGTACGGCTACGACATGAACGACAGTGCCGTCGTCCTCGGTGGGCTCGCGATCGTCTTCCTTGCCGTCTACGCGTGGACGCGGCAGCCCGGCTGGGTGATCCCGGGGATGATCCTCGGCGGTCTTGCCGTGGGCCTCGCGCTCCAGTCATCCGGCTACGACCTGAACGACAGCGCCGTCGTGCTCGGTCTTGCCGGCGGCTTCCTCGCGATCGCCGTGTTCAACTACGCGACCGCGACGTTCCGCGGGACCGCCGGTCAGTGGTGGCCGCTGATCCCCGGCGGGATCCTCGCCGTCGTCGGGATCTCGCAGGCCGTGGGCGGCACCGCGGCCGCTGACATCGTGGAGCGCTACTGGCCGCTCGTGCTCATCGCGGTCGGGATCCTCGTGCTCATCGGCGGTCGACAGCAGCTGGCCAGACCCAAGTAGCCCTCATCCCTCCTCAGTGGCATGCCACGCGTCATCCCTCGACGCGTGGCATGCCGGTCTAGAGGCTGAACTCTCCCGGCGCGATCCGCTCGCGACCGCCCATGTACGGCCGAACGACGTTCGGGACGACGATCGAGCCGTCCGCCTGCTGGTAGTTCTCGATGATCGAGATCATGAGCCGCGGCAGCGCGAGGCCCGAAGCGTTCAGGATGTGCGGCGGCTCCGGCTTCGCATTCGTGTCGCGCTTGAAGCGGATCCCTGCGCGCTCGGCCTGCAGGCTCCCGCCGTCGCTCGTCGACGACACCTCGAGCCACTCCTGCACGCCGGGCGACCAGGTCTCGACGTCGAATCCCTTCATCGCGGTGAAGCCGAGGTCCCCCGCGCATCGCTCGATGACGCGCGCGGGCAGCTCGAGCTTGTGGAGGACGTCGACGGCGAGGTCGGTGAGGAGGTCGAGCTCCTTGCGCGAATCCTCCGGCTTCGTGAACACGACCATCTCGACCTTGTCGAACTGATGACCGCGTTTGATGCCGCGGACGTCGCGGCCCGCGCTCATCTTCTCGCGGCGGAAGCACGCCGTGTACGCGACGTAGCGCACCGGGAGCCGGTCGAAGGGGATCGTCTCGTCGCGGTGCAGCGACACGAGCTGCGTCTCGGCCGTCGGGATGAGCCAGATGTCATCGTCGTCGTCGCGGTACAGGTTCTCGTCGAAGTGCGGGAGATGCGCTGACGCGAGGAGCGTCTCCTCGCGCGTGACGAACGGCGGATAGATCTCGACGAAGCCAAGCCCGGCCGAGAGCTTGTGGTCGAGCATCCATGCGATGAGCGCGCGCTGGAGCGCGGCGCCCGCGCCGCGCAGGACGTAGAACCGCGACCCCGACAGCTTCGTGCCGCGCGCGATGTCGAGGATGCCGAGCGACTCACCGAGCTCCCAGTGGGGCTTCGCGGCGAACGGGAGCGTGCGCTTGGGGTCCTCGCGCAGCACGGGATTGTCGTGCTCGTCCGCGCCCGGCGGTACGTCGGGCGCGATCTCGTTCGGGATCCAGAGCACCGCCCGGTCGCGCTCTGCCTCGACCGGGATGAGGTCGGCGTCGATCTGCTTGATCCGGTCGCCGACCTCGCGCATCCGGCGCTTGGTGTCCTCGCTGGGTGGACCGCCCTTGCTCGCTCGGTTCCGCTCGGCCTGCAGCTGCTCCTTCTCCTGGCGGAGCTCGCGTGCCTTCACATCCAGCTCGAGCAGCCGGTCGAGCGGCGCGTCGAAATGACGCGCGGTCAGCATGGCACGGACGCGCTCGGGGTCCTCACGGATGCGTTGGAGCACGGACACGTCGTGCGCCATCATCGCAGAATCATGTGGAACGTCGTCCTCGTCGCGTTCGAGGGCCCCGACCGATATTCGTTCGTCGGAGGCCTCGCGACGCGCATGAACGATCTCGCCGCCGCGCTCGTCGCGCGCGGTCACCGTGTCCGTCACGTGTTCGTCGGAGACCCGACGCTGCCGCACATCGAGGAGCGAGATGGCGGCGATCTCGTGCTCGAGCGGTGGTGCCAGTGGATCAGCGCGTACCACCCGCGCGACGTGTACGACGGCGAAGAGGGCAAGTACCTCGACTTCTCGCGTACCGTGCCGCCGCACCTCGCGTCGGTCGCGTCCTCCGCGCGGGACACGCGGACGGTGCTCCTGTTCGAGGACTGGCAGACCGCGGCCGCGGCCATCGGGACCGCGACGCTCCTCGCGGCGCGCGGCGTGCGCGCGCCGGTGCTGTGGAACGCGAACAACACGTACGGCTTCGGTCGGGTCGACTTCCCCGTGCTGCGCCGCGTCGCGTCGATCACGACGATCTCGCGGTACATGCGCATGGAGCTCGCGAAGGAGGACGTCGAGGCCGCCATCCTGCCGAACGGCATCGCCGACCGCTGGCTCAAGCCGATCGCGCCGACCGACGTCACGGTCCTCCGGAAGGCGTTCGGCGATCGCCCGACGTTCGCGAAGGTGGCGCGCTTCGATCGCGACAAGCGCTGGCTGTGGGCGATCGATGCGATCGCAACGCTCGGCGACGCAGGCATGCGCCCACGCTTCGTCATGCGCGGAAGCCGTAGTCCGTACGCCGAAACGGTGAACGCGCACATCCGGTCGCGCGGGCTCGAGGTCGACCACCTCACCCTCCCCGCGACCGCGACGCCGCGCGATCTCGCGAGCGCGATCTCGGCAAGCACCGGCGATGTCGTCTTCCTCGACTTCTTCATCGCCGAGCGCACGCTCCGCGCGCTCTACGCCGCGGCCGACGGCGTGCTCGCGAACTCGGAGAAGGAGCCGTTCGGCCTCGTCGGTCTCGAGGTGATGGCGTGCGGCGGGATCGCCTATCTCGGCCGCACCGGCGAGGACTACGCCGTCCCGTTCGGGAACGCCGTGGTGGTGCAGAGCGACGACCCGCGCGAGCTCCTCACCGCGTACGAGACGCTGCGCGGCCGGGCCGACCTCACGCGCGCGATACGTGCCGATGGACGAACGACGGCACGACGCTTCACATGGGCGCGCGTGCTCGACGCGTATGAGGCACTGTGGGAGACCGTATGGAGCCTCCAACGATGACCGTCGAGACCGAGGAGCTCGCGGCGCTCACGCGTCTCTTCGAGCCTGACCCGCGACCGGATCCGTGCGAGCCCCGCACCGAGATCGTCCACCAGGACGACCGGCTCATACGCCATCGCCCGACGGCGGCCGGCGGACCGTGGGCGAGCACCGTGGTGTGGGTGCGCTGGCGCGCCGACGAGGCGGAGCGCCACATCGACGAGGTGCTCGACTTCTTCGCGACACGCGCAGCACATTTCATCTGGTCGGTGGGGCCGCAGACCGAGCCCGCGGATCTCGGCGAGCGTCTGGTCGCGCGCGGCTTCGAGCTCGTCGCGCGCACGCAGCTCATGGTCGCATCGCTGCCGATCGCTGGCCTCCGCGTGAACCCCGAGATCGTCGTCCGCGAGGTGCGGGACGAAGCGACGATGCGAGACTCGCTCGCCGTCGAGCATCCCGACTGGGAGGCCGAGCGCGTCGAAGCGCTCCTCTCCGAGCGCGTGGCGTACCTTTTGTGCCCCGGACGCGCGCGGCACTTCGCGGTCGCGTACCTCGGTGGAGTGCCCGTGTCCGCGGCACGCTGGCGCTTCAATGAGCGCGACTCCGCCGTTCACCTCTCCGGCGCGGAGACGCTCATGCCATACCGTCGGCGTGGCGCGTACTCGACGCTGGTCGTACACCGCGCTGAACGGGCACTCGAGCGCGGCTGCCGCTACGCCACGATCTTCGCGGACGACACCACCTCCGCGCCGATCCTCGCGAAGCGCGGCTTCAGGTCCGTCGGCCGCGCGAGCTACTACCTCTCGCCGAGGCGCTCGAGCAGCTCGTAGCGGATCGGACGCTCGATCCGGAACGTGTCGTCGCGCCAGCGACGGCGCTCGGCCGCATCGACGCGCCACCGGACGCGCCTCACGAGCCGCGCGTGCTCGTTCAGATAGGTCTGCATCGCCTCGATGCCGGCGAACGCGACGTGATGCATGAAGCCGCCGTCGCGTCGCGAGCGGAAGAGGCCCTCGCGCTTCACACGCGCGATGGCGCGATCGGCGGCGCGATCGTCGACGAGCGTGTCGCGCGTCGTGCCGAGCGTCCCGACGGCGCGTTCGCCGTGCAGGACGCCCGAAAGACGTCGCGAGTCGGGACGCGCGTCGATGAGGAGCCCACCGTTCCTCAGCACCCGATGTGCTTCGTGGAGGGCATCGACCATGCCCTTACGTGCGATGCATCAGAGGGACCACGAGAGGATCACGACGTCGAATTCGCGATCGCGGAACGGGAGCGCCTGCGCGGGCGCGACGACGAACCGCACGCTCGCACCGGCGCGACGCGCGTTGCGCTTCGCGTCGCGGATCGCGACCGGGTCCGGATCCGCGCCCGCGACCTCCCTCGCCCAGCGCGCAGCGCCGAGCGCGAGACGGCCGTCACCCGTGCCGAGATCGAGGACGTGCTTCCCGCGAAAGAGGGACGCGCCGCCGTAGGCGCGAAGCTCGCGCTCGGACACCGGACGGAGCTGCGACGTGGACGTCGGAAGGTAGCAGCCGAACAC
>DATDNP010000076.1:0-13836 GCA_036518215.1 Candidatus Limnocylindria bacterium | reverse complement strand
CCGAACGAGAGCGCCTGGTTATTCGTGCCCTGCGCCTGTCTCATCATGTAGAAGAAGAAGCCACCGATGAGCAGGACCGGGAGCAGGCTCAGCAGGATCGAGCCGATGACGGAGAAGGTGGCGCTCTCGGTCTGGTAGTCGAGCGCGACCTTGTTCGTCGGGTTCTGCTTGTTGTAGTCCGTGATCGCGGGCGCCAGGACGGTGTCCTGGTTCGCGTCGAGCGTCGTCTGCTGCTTCGACGTGTCCTTCAGCTCGAGCGTCGCCTTGTTGCCGACGACGGTGACCTTGTTCACCTTGCCGGCGTTGACCTCGTCCACCGCCTGCGTGATCGGGACGGACTGCACGGCGGGCGTCTGCGACCGGTACGCGTACAGGAGAGCGAGACCCATGACGACGAGAAGAAGGGTCAGGATCCCGTTCTTGAAGATGCGATTGTCGAGGTTCAGGGTCGGCCTCTCTTCCCGCCTTGTGGGCGTGCTTCTGATAACGATGCTACCTGACGGAACGGCGCGGACCGCCCCAAAAGCTCCTTGGTATCGGTAAGGTCATCCCCCACCGGTCCTGCCGCGAGAGCAATACGTCCGGTCCGCGGCCCCGCGGTGACCCCGGGTACCCACAGCACCGTCCCGTCCAACGTCACGAGGGGCCACCGGTCGCGGAGCCGCGCCGGCACCTTTGCGTTCACGAACACGTCCTGCAGCTTGCCGCGCTCGCTGACACGGTCGCCGGGGCGACGCGACCGCACGACGAGGCGCGAGGCCGTCGCGGTGTCGACCGACGCGGTGTACGGAAGGTGACTCCTCTCCATACCCAACGCGATGCGCCAACCGTGCCATTCCACGGACGAGCCTCGTACGAGCGGCTTCTCGGCCTCTCCCGCGGCTCGCCGCCGCGCCGCGGCCGGCCTCAGGAACCGCAGTCGCGCGTATTCGCGCACCGCCGTGGCGCCGGGGAGATCGATCCGTCGTGTCCCGTCCGTCGTCCCCGCGAGCGAGACGAGTGCCGCTCGGTGCCGTTCCGTCAGCACGCTCCCGGTGGCCTCGCGATAGGCCGCGGCGAGCAGCCGTCCGCGGATCGCGGCGCGCGTCGGGAGGTCGCGCAGATCGATGGCGTTCGCATCGGCCGTCTCGTCGCCGGCGGCGTGCTCGAGCGCGGCATCGACGTCCGCGGCGGCATCGGCGAACCTCGCGAGCGCCTCGCGGACCTTCGGATTGAGCGCCTCGAGCTCGGGGAGCACGCGGAGCCGGATGCGGTTGCGCGCGAAGCGCAGCGAGGCGTTCGTCGGGTCTTCGCGAGGGACGATCCCGGCCGCGCGACAGATCGCGCTCGTGTCGCTGCGCGGGATCGCGAGCAGTGGACGCGCGATCCCATCACGAAGGGGGCGCATGCCGGCCGCGCCCGTCAGTCCGGAGCCACGGACGAGATGGAGGAGCACCGTCTCGGCCTGGTCGTCGAGCGTGTGTCCCGTCGCGATCGCGGCGGCGCCGACGTGCTCGGCGGCACGACGAAGGAACGCGTATCGCTCGCGCCGCGCATCGTCCTCGCTCTTCACGACGCGTGCTGCGCGCCCGAGACGCAGCGGAGCGCCGATCCGTGCGGCGAGATCCGCGACGAACTGCGCGTCGGCCGCGGCGTCGGCGGGGCGCGTGCCGTGGTCGAACTGCGCGACGTGGAGGACGACGCCGAATTCCGCCGCGAGCTCTGCGAGGATGAGCGCGAGCGCGGTCGAATCGGTCCCGCCGGATACGGCGAGCACGAGGGGGCCGGGCCGCAGGACGTCGTGACGCCGGACGAACGTGCGGACCTTCGAGACGATCGCGCGTGGCGTGGGGGTTGCCACCGGTGGCTGGGGGCGGATTCGAACCGCCGACCGGTGGGTTATGAATCCACTGCTCTAGGCCGACTGAGCTACCCAGCCAAGAACATCAAGTCTACCGGTCTTGACGTCGCTCTCGTTCGAGGAGCGCTCGGAACTCGACGTCCGTGAGGAGGTGCTTTCTGCGGTTACACCGGCCGCACGCGGGCACGATGTTCTCGATCGAATTCGCGCCGCCTCTCGCGAGAGGGATGCGGTGATCCGGCTGAAGCGGTCCTTCAGCCCCGCAATAGGCGCATCGTCCACCGTACTGGTCCACAAGGGTTCGCCACTCGACCGTCGAGTACCGACCGTCCGCACCGACCTCTCGAGCGCGGCGATTCCGGCGAATGGTCCTGCGGACCTCCGGATGCGCGGCCGCGTATCGCCGCCGGCGCGCTTCGGCGAGATCCGGGTGCGCATCGTCCCACGCATCCCGTTGGCGCCGATGCTCGTCAGGATGCGCCGCGCGCCACCGGCGCATGGCTTCACGCGCTTTCTCCGGGTTCTCACGCATCCACTGTCGACCGTACGCACGTCGGCGGTCCGGATCCTTGTATGGCACGGTCGTCCTCATATCGAACGACCGACCGCGTGGCAATAGAACCAACGAAAAAAGCCCGGGCCATGAACCCGGGCTTCCTGTTGCGGGGGAAGGATTCGAACCTTCGGCCTTTGGGTTATGAGCCCAACGAGCTACCGCTGCTCCACCCCGCGATGTGAGTCTATTCTACCGCGCCCACGTGTGATGCGTCGCGCATCATCTCGTCCCCACGAACAGCGTGATCCACCGCAACACGCGTGGCGGTCGCTGATCCGCGGGCATCGCGTTCGCATGCGCCTCCGCGTCGCGCTGCACGGCGATCAACGTCTCCCAAGGCCACACGAACCCAAAGTCCTTCGCCTTCTCGATCACGTAGTCCGGCGTCTGTTTTTGAGCGGCAGAGGCTTGCAGGTCCGTCTGCTTCGCCTGCTCCGCCGCGATCTGCTGATGCAGCGTCGCGATGTCGCGCGCGAGCGCATTCTCCTGCACGGTCACACCGGCGAACGCGAACGCGAGCGCGAGCCCGACGAAGAGGACGGCGGCGGCCGCGAGTGGGCGGCCACCGCGCGACGGACGACGGCGCCTCGCATGCACGCTCATCCACGCATCATCCCAGAGGCGCGACCGCGAATGGAAGGGACGGCACGTCGATGCCGGCCGCGACCGCGGCGGCGCGCCCGAGCAGCCCGAGCACGTGCTCCGCCGCGAGCGCGTTCTTCACCTCGGTCGTGAACGCCGCGGCGAGGATCGTCCGCGCCGGTCCGCGGAACACGGCGACGTCGTTCCGCGACGCGTCGAGCGTCCCGCTCTTGCTCGCGACGATGGTCTCCGGCGCGAGGTACCGCCGCAGCTTCGTCTCGTCCTGGCACCGCTCCATGAGGCGCAGCACCGCGTCGGACGTCGCGCGATCGACGCAGCGCCCGTCCACGAGCCGCCCGAGGAGCGCGACGAGCTCGCGCGCGGTCGCGACGTTCTCGACGCCGCGCCGGGCGGCCTCGAAGTCGTACATCTTCCGTCGCAGCACGGTCGTCGCGATCCCCCACTCGCGTGTGCGCTCGGCGACGCGCGTGACGCCCACCCGCTCGATGAGGCGGTTCGTCGCGGTGTTGTCGGAGAGCCCGATCGTCAGGGCCGCGAGGTCGCGCAGGCTCAGGTCGCGGACATCGCGCAGATCCCGGAGCACTCCTGACCCGTCCATGCGCTCACCGATGGGCGACCGTTCATCCAGGGAGAGCCGACCCTCGGCGGCGTCGGCATAGAGCGTCATGACGAGCGGGACCTTGATGACCGACGCCGCGGGGAACGCGACATCGGCGTCGCGCTCGAGGAACGTCTCGCCGTCCGTCGAGCGCACGAGCACGCCGATGCGGAATGGCACCTCGGCGATGAGCGCGCCAAGCGGCGCGAATGCGTCGTGCACGCGCCGAGGCTAGCGGACTAGGCTGTGCGCAGTGATCAGGACACGCGGCGCGATGAGGCTCGCCGCGGCGCTCGCGGCGCTCGCGCTCGTCGTGGGATGCCAGCAGAACGTGCAGCCGTCGCCGACCCCGACGACGACCGCCTCGCCCACCGCGACGCGTCCGCGCTTCGAGCTCGCGACGTATCAGTTCGCGCTCCAGACGAAGGGAAAGATCCGTGTCGCGATCCGCTCGGGCGCGCTCCCGCTCAGCGATCGCCCGACGAGCGGCAACAGCATCGGCAAGGCGCAGGGATTCGAGCCCGACCTGGCGCGCGAGATCGCGAAGGCCATCTTCGGCACGGCCGACGATCCCGATGGCCACATCGAATGGATCTCGGTGGACGACTCGACGCGCGTGTCGGCTCTCACGAGCGCGCAGGCCGACATCTCTATGGCCGCGATCGCCATCGCCGACGACACCAGGAAGACGATCGACCTGAGCGATCCGTATCTGACGCTCGGGCAGCGTCTGCTCGTGAAGAAGTCGAACGATCAGATAAGGGAGATCGCCGACGTCGCGACCGGCGAGCAGACGGTGTGCGCCGTGAAGGATTCGAACAGCGAGACCGAGCTGAAGAAGATCACGAACGATCGCGCCAAGATCCTCGAGCTATCGACCTTCGACTTCTGCATGCAGGCCCTTGTCAGCGGGGCCGCGGACGCGGTCGTGAACGACGAGGCCGCTCTCCTCCCGCTCGTGGCGAAGCAGCCCAACGATCTGAAGCTCGCGGGGAAGGCGTTCGCGACGCATGGGCTCGGCATCGGCATCGAGAAGAACGCGTCCGGCGACCGTCAGGGCTTCCTCGAGTTCGTGAACTCGACGCTCCTCGCGCTCGTCGCCAACCGGACGTGGGCGAAGCTCTATCAGCAGGACGTCGCTCCGGTGTCGGGCGACACGAAGCAGCTGCCGACCGACTAGCTCGCGCGCATCCTCGCGTCCACGGCGGCGCGGTCGGCCAACCCGTCCGTCCCGATCGCCTCGATCGCGAATGACGCGACGGCGTGCGCGAAGCGCACGGCCTCGATGAGCGTCCGACCCTCCGCGAGCCCCACCGCGAGACCCGCGGCGAACGCGTCGCCCGCGCCGGTCGGATCGACGACACGGTCCGCGTGGAACGCCGGAACGGTCCGCTCCTCGCCGTCGGCGATCACGAGCGCGCCGCGCTCGGCGAACGTCACGATGACCGGCGTGTGCCCCGCCCAGCGCCGCGGCTCCGAGAGGTCACCCGCGACATCCTCTTCGGAGAGCACGATCGCGGACGCCTTCGCCGTCACCTCGGCGACATCGTCCCAGCGCCGCGGACGGATCTCACCGCTCGCGTCCCATTCGCGGAGGTACCCCTGCGCGGTGACGACGGTCGCGGCGTGCCCGAACGCGCCCAGCAGCGAGCGGTCGATCTCGTCTGCGACCGAGCCGAGGATCACCGCGTCGGCGGCGCGCAGCGCCGTGGGAACGTCATCGAGTCGCAGCGCCCGCGCGCGCTGACGGAGCCGCAGGATCCGCCGCCCGTCCTCGTAGCGGAACGCGAATGTGGTCGTGACCTCGGACGGCAGCGCGACGAGGTCGATGCCGAGCGTGCGGCAGCGTTCCTCGAGGGTCGCGCGCTCGCCCGGCCCGACCCGCGTCACGAGCGACGCGTGCGCGCCGAGCCGCGCGGCCGCCGCGGCCGTGTACGTCGCGGTGCCGCCCAGCCGCCATCCGGTCTCACCGGGGAACTCGTCGCGCGTCACGTGTCCGATCGCGAGGAAGCGGACGGGCATCAGACGTTGAAGAGGACGTGCAGGCAATCGCCGTCGCTCACCGGGTACTGCTTCCCCTCGACGCGCATGATCCCGAGCTTTTTCGCGTTCGCCTCGCTTCCCGCTTTGAGCAGCTCGTCCCAGCGGATCACCTCGGCGCGGATGAAGCCACGCTCGAGGTCGGAGTGGATCGCGCCCGCGGCTTCCGGCGCCGGCGTATTCGCCGGGATCGTCCACGCGCGCACCTCGTCCTCGCCGGTCGTGAAGAACGAGATGAGCCCGAGCAGCTCGTAGGTCGCGCGGATCACGCGCTCGAGCGCCGGCTCCTTCACGCCGAGGTCCGTCCGGAACGCCGCGGCCTCGTCGGCCGGAAGCTCGGCGATCTCGGCCTCGAGCTTCGCGCACACCGGCACGACAGCCATGCTCCGATGCTTCGCCGCGGCGGCGCGGAGCGGCGCGAGGACCGCGTCGGGAGAGGCGACGTCTGCCTCGTCGATGTTCGCGACGATGAGCTGCGGCACGAGCGTGAGGAAGCGATAGCCGCGCACGGCCTTTCGCTCCTCCTCGTCGAGACCGACGTCCCGCAGCGGCGTCTCGGCCTCGAGCGCTCCCTTTGCCTTTATGAGCACGGCTTTCTCGCGCTCGCGCTGTTCACGCTCGGGCCCCTTCGCCGATCGGAGCTCGGGCTCGATGCGCTCGAGACGCCGTTCCACGACGCCGTGGTCGGCGAACAGAAGCTCGAGCTCGACGCTCGCCATGTCGCGTGCGGGGTCGACCGTCGTGTCGACATGCGGGACCGAGGGATCGCGGAAGGCGCGCACGACGTGAACGAGCGCGTCCGAGGAGCGAAGGTCGCCGAGCTTCTGCGCGCTGATCCCCTCCTTGCCGGTTCCAGCCGAATGCGCGAGGCCGAGGTCGCGGTACGTGACCTCGGCGTAGGTCGTCTTCTTCGGGTGGAAGAGCGCTGACAGCTTGTCCACGCGCTCGTCGGGCACCTTCGCGACGCCGACGTTCGTCTCGCCCTCGGCGCCCGCGAACGCGCCCGTCGCGGCGTGGCCGCCCGTCAGCAGATTGAAGAGCGTCGTCTTTCCGACGAACGGGAGACCGGTGATCGTCGTGACGAGATTCACGCGAGCGTCGCTTCCTTCACGTCGACATCCTCGCCGAAGATCGTGCGCGCGACCGTGCGGAAGCGCTCGCGCGGCCCGGTCGCATACACCTCGTGGTGCGGGACGCCCGGTGCGGCAAGAAGCCGGTGGGACGCGAGCACTTCGCGGACGGCGAGCGCCGTGGTCGTCGCGGAGTCGACGACGCGCACGCCCGGACCCGCGACCTTCGCGATCTCCTCTTTGAGGAGCGGATAGTGCGTGCAGCCGAGGAGGAGCGTGTCGACGACGGGCGTGACGACACCGCCCTCCGTCAGCAGCGGTCGCACGTATCCGCGCACCGCCTCGAGGGCGGCGGGTGTGCCCGCCTTGCCCTCTTCGACGATCGGCACGAGCTTCGGGCATGCCTGCTGGATGACGTCGCAGAGCGGGTCGAGGTCGCGCACGGCGCGCACGTAGGCGCCCGAACGGACCGTCCCCGCCGTCGCGAGGACGCCGACGGCGCGGCGCGCCGACGCAGCGATCGCGGCGGCGGCACCGGGGCGGACGACCCCGATGATCGGGACGCTCACCTCATCGCGCACCGTCTCGAGCGCGGCGCTCGTCGCGGTGTTGCACGCGATGACGATGAGCTTGCAGTCGCGCTCCGCGAACCACCGCATCGCCTGTCGCGTGAACTCGACCACCTCGCCCGCCGGACGCGGGCCGTACGGCATGCGGGCCTCGTCGCCGAGGTAGATGGTGGACTCCGACGGCAGCTGCTTCCGCAGCTCCTTGAGCACGGTGAGGCCGCCCACGCCCGAGTCGAACACGCCGATGGGGCGCGCAGACAGGTTCGCCACGAGCCGACCTTAACGCTACTTGCGCTGCTGCGAGACGAGCGCGTTCGCGAGGTTCTCGATCGCCTTGCTCACCGGCGCGGTCGGCGCGGACAGCACGAACGGCTGCTGCTTGTTGAGCGACTCGCTCACGACCTTCCAGTCCGTCGGGATCTCCGCGACGACGGGCAGGTTGAGCGCGTGCTCCAGGCCGCCCTTGGACATGCCGGCCATCGTGTCGGACTGGTTCACGACGAGCAGGATCGGCTTCTGTCCCTTGTAGCCGAGCGCCTCGAACGTGTCGATCGCCGAGCGCGAGTTCGCGACCGTTGCGTTCATGTAGGTGACGACGATGAGGATGACCGTCGACGCGTCGAGGATCGCGAGGGTGTCCTCCGACAAGCGCGACGGCGTGTCGACGATCACGTAGTCGTGGCTCTCCGCCAGGAGCGTCATCGCCGCCGCGATGTCCGCGGCCTGCACGAGGTCGGCTTCCTCGGGACGCGCCGGCGCGAGCAGCACGTGGACCCCACCCGGCCCCTCCCAGAGCGCCTCGCCGATGCTCGTCTTCATCGCGCCGGCTGCCGGAAGGTCGACGAACGAACGCGTCGTCGGCGGCACCTGCATGACGTGCCGCACGGCACCGAACTGCATCACACCATCGAGCAGGGCGACCGCCTTGCCCTGCCGCCGCAGCACGCACGCGAGATTGAGCGCGAGCGTCGTCTTCCCCGTGCCGCCCTTCGGCGAATACACGGCGACGATCGTGCCCGCATGCGTCTTCGCCGCCTTGCCGACGTTGAGCGCGGCCGCGAGCTCGTTCGCGCCGCCGGGAAGGACGAAGACGGCATCGATGGCCAGCTCCGGCTTGGGCTCGACCGGCTTCTGCGGGACGGTGACGATCACGATGCGGGTGCCGGCCGAGGCAGCGCGGATGCGCTTCGCCACCTCGAACCCGTCGATCTTCTTGTCCTGGAGCAGCGCGTCGATCATCACGACGTCGGGCTTCTCCGTCGTCGCCTGCGCGATCGCGGCCTCGGCCGACGACTGCACGCCGGCAAGCTCGACCTCCTGCTCCCGCGCGATCATCTGCTGCAGGTGCTGCGCGACCTGAGGTAGGTCCTCGACGAGAATGACGCGTTTCATCGCGGGCGAGTCTATTTCACTTCGCCACCCGGAGCCTCGCCGCGGCGAACGCCGCGAGTCCGAGGACGGCCACGAGGAACGACGCGCCGACGCGAAGCGTGATGCCCTCCCAGTACCAATCCGGGTACAGACGGACGAGATCGCTCGTCGCCGGATCGAAGAGGAAGTTGCCCTGCGGAAAGAAGATGGCGTGGAAGAGCAGGAACATCTGGTCGAAGGCGAGCGCGGCCGCGAGCCCGACGAGCGCGACCACGGCGAATGCGACCAGCGAGCCGTCCCGCGCGAGCCGCCACATCGCCCGCGAGCCGCGGAGCCGCGCGCGCTGCAGGCGGACGATGACGATGAAGATCGCCGTCGGGATCGCGAGCTTCGCGACGTCGAAGACGTGACGCACGTCGACCATGTGCGAGACCTCGTCCTCGGTGAAGCGCACGTCGGTGAACTCCGGTGGCGCATCGCCGCCGCCCGTCACGTAGAAGGACCACGCACGGTGCAGCTCGACGATCTGCGGGAGGTCGAGCCTCACCGGCTGGCCCGAGGGGCTCGTGAAGGTCTCGCTCCGAACGCCGCTCGCGCGAGCCATGTCCTCGTACGGTCCCGTGCCCGACCAGGCGAGCGCGGCGAGGACGAGCCCTCCGACGACGAGCGCGAGCGAGAACAGCGCGAGCTCGAGGAGTGACGGCCGATCGCCGCTCCGCGCCGCCACCGTATTCGCCGCGGTCACGCCGGGATCACGCCGAGACCGGGCCGGTCGGTGAAGACGAAGCGGCCGTTCACCACCGGCACCGCGCGGAACGGGTCGTCGACGATGAGCAGGTTCCCGTCGAGGTCGGCCCACTCGACCGCCGGCGCGAGATGCGCGGCCGCCGCGATCGCGACGCTCGTCTCCGCGGCACGACACCCGAGCATCACCTTGAGGCCGAGCTCGTGCGCGCGCGCGATCATCGCGCCGGCCTCCGCGACGCCGCCGCTCTTCTGGAGCTTCACGTTGATGCCGTCGCACGCGGGCGCGAGACGGTCGACGTCGGCGACACGCACCGCGGCCTCGTCCGCGACGATGGGAAGCTCGCTGCGCTCGCGGACGCGACGAAGACCGTCGATGTCCTGCGGCGGCGTCGGCTGCTCGACGAACTCGATGCCGAAGCGCGAGATCTTCGCGATGCGGTCGGGCGCCTCCTCGGGCGTCCACGCAGCATTCGGGTCGACGCGGATCGTGCCGCTGAAACGCTCGCGGATCCCGGCCAGGATCGCCTCGTCGTCGCCGTGCCCGAGCTTCACCTTCAGCACGCTGAAGCCTTTCGCGGCCGCCGCGGCGCTCCGTTCCGCCATCACCCCGGGCTCGGCGATCCCGATGGTGAACGACGTCGGCGGCGCTTCGCCCGGGTCGAGCCCGAGGAACGCGCGGAGCGGGAGTCCGACGGCCTGCGCGGCGCGGTCGTGGCCGAGCACGTCGAGCGCGCATGCCGCCGCACCGCCGTGGGGGAATTTCGCGTCGAGGCGTTCCTTCAGCGTCGCGAGGTCCTCCGGATCGTCCGGGATGAGCTCGAGCGCAGCCCGCACATCTGACTCGACCTGCTCCGTCGTCTCACCGAAGAACGGGTCGGCCGAACCCTCGCCGCGCGCGACGCGGCCGTCCTCCTCGAGCTCGACGATCACAACGCGTTTCTCCGTGCGGACGTGGCGCGAGATCTGGAAGGGGACCTCGAGATGGACGTCGAGCGTGTAGACGCGCACGCCGCGTCTCACGTGATCGCCGCTCGAAGCCGCACCGCGTCGAGGAGCGCATGCGCGAGACGGTCCGCGCCCGCGGCGCCCTCGCGGATGGGATCCGCCGCCGGAAGCTTCGTCATCGCGGACGCCGCCGCGATCTCCTGCCGCGCGCGCTGCTCGTCCAGCGCGGATGTGTTCACGGCGACGGCGACGACGCGAGCCCGCGCGTGGCCCGGAGGTCGACGCCAGGCCGCCGCGTCCTCGTAGATCCTGACGCAGTCGGCGAGCGACTTGAGCGGAAGACCCTCCATTTCGAAACCCTTCATGACCGTCCGCGAGGCATCGTGGCACAGGACCATGTACTCCGGGCCGCTGCCGTGGAGCAGGCCGAGCGTCACGCCGGAGAATCCCGGATGCGTGAGCGACCCCTGGCCTTCCACGATCACCCAATCGGCCCGCTCGGACGCATCGCACGCCATCCGCTCCGCCGCGCCCGCGACGAAATCGGCGACGACCGCGTCGACCGCGATCCCCTCGCCCGCGATCGCGATACCCGTCTGCCCGGTCGCTACGAAGGCCGCGGTCTCGCCCGCGCGCTCCAGGGCGCGGACGATCTCGAGCGCCACCGTCATCTTCCCGACGGCCGCGTCCGTGCCGACGGTGAGCACGACATGACTCCCCTCGCGCGGGCGTCGATGCCCGCCGATGGGCAGCTCGGGCGGCGGCTCGCGAAGCTCGCGCACCGTCGCCTTGCCCCGCTTCGCGCTCCGCGCGAGCGCGGGGTCCGACAGGACGCGCTCGTGGAGACCGTTCCAGACGGTGAGGCCCTTCGCGAGCGCACGCGACAGATGGCGCTTGTCCGCCTCGGCGATACGGCCGCCCGGCGCGGCCGTCCCGATCAGCAGTACGTCGGCACCGAGCGCGATCGCCTCGTCGACCGTCGCGACGACCGGCACGCCCTTGCCGACCGGAACATGGTCGGCCGCGTCGCTGCCCGCGCGTGTGGAGTCCACGATCGCGACGACCGGATAGGGCGCGTAGCGCAGGACGCCGATCGCGGTCTTGGCGGTCCTCGGCGCGAACTGACCCTCGGCGAGGATCGCGACCTTCTCGTTCATGCGCCGCCCAGGTCCGGCCCGAGCCGCAGGAAGCGTCCGCTCCGTTCGTCCGTCGTCTCGCCCGAGTCGAGCGCGACCGCGCCGTTCACGACGACGTAGGCGATGCCCTCGGGGTAGCGATGGGGCTCGTCGAAGGTGGCCGTGTCGACGATGCGCGATGGATCGAAGACGACGACGTCGGCCCATGCCCCGGGCCGCAGGACACCGCGGTCGCGCAGACGCAGATGCGTCGCCGTGAGCGCCGTCATCTTTCGGATCCCGTCTTCGAGCGACAGCACGTGCTCGTCGCGCGCGTAGTGGCCGATCACGCGAGGGAACGTGCCGTACGAGCGCGGATGCGGCTTTCCGAACGAGAGCGGTCCGTATGGCGCGTTCGCGCGCGAATCGCTGCCGATGGCGACCCACGGTCGCCGCATCACGTAGCGAACGTCTTCCTCGCTCATCGAGTGGTGGATGATGTCGACCGCCCCGTCGTGCTCGACCAGCGTGTCGCAGGTCCACTCGAGGGGATCCTTCCCCGCCTCGCGCGCGAGATCCGCGACGGTCTTACCGCTGTACTCGGGACGATGGAGCGCACGCGCGATCACGATGCGATCCCAGGCGCGCCCGGTCTCGGTCTCCTCGCCGCGGATCCGCGCGCGCACCGCCGGATCGCGTAGCCGGTCGCACAGCTTTGCCGTGCCACCCTCGTGAGCCCAGTTGGGGATCGTCACGGACAGTCCGGTCGACGACGCCGTGTACGGATACTGATCCGCCTGCACGTGGACTCCCGCATCGCGCGCCGCCTCGATGCGCGCCACGGACTCCTTCACGAGGCCCCAGTTCTTCATCCCGGCCGCCTTGTGATGCGAGAGCTGGACGCGCGCGTGCGAGCGCCGGCCGATCTCGAGATTCTCTTCGACCGCGTCGAGGAGCTTGTCGCCTTCGTTCCGGATGTGGCTCGCGTACAGTCCGCCCTTCTCGCGGACGACGGCACAGAGCGACGCGAGCTCGTCGGTGTCGCCGTACGCGCTCGGCGGATAGATGAGGCCCGACGCGAGGCCGACCGCGCCCTCATCCATGGCACGCGCGAGGAGCCGCCGCATCTCGTCGAGCTCCGCGTCCGTCGGGCGTCGCGCGTCGGCGCCCATGACGCACATGCGGAGCGTCCCGTGTCCCACGTACGAGCACACGTTGATCGACGCGCCGTTCTTCTCGACGGCGGCCGCGTACTCGTAGAAGTGCGACCACGTGCGCTTCACGCCGAGCCGGTCGAGGTCCCGGTCGGCCTCCTCCGCGGCGAGGCCGCGCACCGGAGCGGACGAGCCACCGCAGTTCCCGCACACGACGAGCGTCACGCCCTGGTGGAGCGCGCTCTCGAGCGCGCTGTTCACGAACATCGACTCGTCGGAATGCGAATGGATATCGATGAAGCCCGGCGCGACGACCATGTCGCGCGCATCGATCATCCGCATCGCGCGGCGGGCAGTGACCGCGCCGATCTCGGTGACGCGCCCATCGGTGATCGCGACATCCGCGCGCACGCCCGCTGCGCCTGTCCCGTCGACGACCGTGCCGCCGCGGATGAGGAGGTCGGTCATCGCCGCCGGCGGTCGCGTCCGGCGCCGCGCTCGCGCCGTCGCGCCACGATGAGGAGCTTCCTCGAGTCGCCCGTCGCCGCCGATCCGTCGTAATCGCCGTGGAGCGTGTCGAGGTCGAACCCGGCCGCGGGGAAGAGGAGCTCGGCCTCGCGGCGGTAGAGATAGTGGAGCGTCGCCTCGCGCGCGAGCCGGTGGACGACGCCGTCGATCTCCTCCTCGTACCACCAGCGGAACGTCACCGCGTCGACGTTGCCGCGCGTGCTCGAGAACTTCGTCACCATGCGGCCCGTCTCTGGGTCGAGCCGCCGCCACTCCTCGCGAACGCCGCCGTCGAATCCGCTGATGACGTTCGGGTCCGGCTGGAACACGTCGATCGCGAGACGTCCCGCGGCGCTCAGGTGCTCGCGGCAGCGGGCGAGGCACGCCCAGCGGTCGTCCGGCGAAAGGACGAGGAACGTGTTGAACGGGATCGTGATGAGCGCGAACGTCCGCTCGAGGGAGAACGTGCGCATGTCGCCCTCGACGAGCGTGAGCTTCACGCGCGCCTTCTTCGCCTTGTCCGCGGCGCGCGCGAGCATCCCGCGCGACCGATCGAGTCCGACGACCTCGTGGCCATCCTTCGCGATCGGGACCGCGACGCGACCCGAGCCGACCCCGAGCTCGAGGATGGGCCCCCCGGTCATCTGCGCGAGACCGCGGAGCCAGTCGATGGCCGCGTCGCCGGGCGGCACATCGAGGTCATAGAGCGAGGCAAGGCGCT
>DATDNP010000075.1:0-16493 GCA_036518215.1 Candidatus Limnocylindria bacterium | reverse complement strand
TGAGAACGTCTCGGTGCGGCGCTTCCAGCGGTTCGCGCTCGGTGAGGCCTAGACTCCGGACATGACGATGGGCGGCGCGAAATACAAGCGCGTGCTGCTCAAGCTCTCCGGTGAGGCGCTCCTCGGAGACCGCAAGTTCGGCATTTCGCCCGAGTACGTCCGCTATCTCGCCGAGGAGATCCGCAAGATCCACGAGCTCGGCGTCGAGGTCGCGATCGTGATCGGTGGCGGCAACTTCATGCGCGGCGCCGCCGTCGCCGAGCACGGCATCGACCGCGCGACCGCGGATTACATGGGGATGCTCGCGATGGTCATCAACGCGCTCGCCCTGCAGTCGGGCCTCGAGCAGAAGGGCGTGCAGACGCGCGTGCAGTCCGCGCTCACGATCCAGGACGTCGCCGAGCCGTACATCCGCCGCAAGGCCATCCGGCACCTCGAGAAGGGCCGTGTCGTGATCTTCGCGGCCGGGACGGGGAACCCGTTCTTCACCTCGGACACGGCGGCGGCCCTGCGTGCGGCGGAGATCGGCGCGGACGTGATCCTCATGGGGAAGAACGCGGTCGACGGCGTGTACGATGCCGACCCGAACGTGACGAAGGACGCGAAGAAGTTCGACGAGCTGACGCATCGCGAGGTGCTCGAGAAGCAGCTCGGCGTCATGGATGCCACGGCCGCGGCGCTCGCGGCCGACCGCGAGACGGACATCATCGTGTTCGACCTGTCGCGCTCCGACGCGCTCCTCCGCGCCGTGCGCGGCGAGCACGTCGGGACACTGGTGCATTCCTGATGGCGCTCGAGGACCTGCTCGCGCAGACCGAGGCGCGGTTCAAGAAGGCGATCGAGGCGCTCCGCCACGACGTCGGTACCGTCCGCACCGGTCGCGCGACGCCGTCGCTCGTCGAGAACCTCGAGGTCGAGGCGTACGGCGTGCCCACCCCGCTCATCCAGCTCGCGGCGATCGCGGCGCCGGAGCCGCGCATGATCGTGATCACGCCGTGGGACAAGAGCCTCATCAAGGCGATCGAGAAGGCGATCCAGGGCTCCGATCTCGCGCTCGCGCCGAGCAACGACGGCAACCTCATCCGTCTCAACATCCCATCGCTCACCGAAGAACGCCGTCGCGATCTCGTGAAGCTCCTCCACAAGAAGGTCGAGGAGGGCCGCGTCGAGATCCGCACCCTCCGCCGTCACGCGCACGACGAGATGAAGGCGAAGGAGAAGAGCTCCGGCGTCACCGCAGACGACGTGAAGCGCGCCGAGGCGCAGCTTCAGAAGCTCACCGATCGCTACATCCTCATGGCCGACGAGATCGGCGAGGCAAAAGAGAAGGAAATCCTCGAGGTTTAGCTGAGCACCTCCATCCCGCGACACATCGCGATCGTCATGGACGGCAATCGCCGTTGGGCGCGCCAGCGACACCTCCCCGCGATCGCGGGTCACCGCGCCGGCGTCGAGACCATCCGCCGCACGCTGCGCGCGGCGCGCGAGCGCGGCGTCGAGTTCCTCACGCTGTACTCGTTCTCGACCGAGAACTGGTCGCGCGATCCCGAGGAGGTGCGCGGCCTCATGGCGCTTCTCGAGGAGACGATCCGGCGTGAGACCGAGTCGCTCGTGAGGGACGACGTGCGGCTCGAGGTGATCGGCCGGCTCCACGAGCTCTCGCCGGCGCTCCAGCGGGCGATCGCCGGCGCGGTGGAGGCGACCTCCCGCTGCGCGCACGGCGTGATGACGCTCGCGTTCAACTATGGCGGCCGCGCCGAGATCGTCGACGCCGTGCGCGGGATCGTGCGCGATGGTGTCGCGGCGGACGCGATCGACGAGGCCGCGATCGCGAGCCGTCTCTACGCGCCGCACCATCCCGACCCGGACCTCCTGATCCGCACCGGCGGCGAGCTGCGCGTCTCGAACTTTCTCCTCTGGGAGGTCGCGTACGCCGAGATGTGGGCGACGAGCGTGCTCTGGCCGGACTTCGCGGTGAAGGATCTCGACGAGGCGATCGCGTCCTACGGTGCGCGCGAGCGGCGCTTCGGCCGCTAGTGAAGGACCTGCGCCGGCGGAGCATCACGGCCGTCGTCTACGGCGTCGCCGTCATCCTCGCTCTCCTCGCGCCGCCGTTCGTGTTCTGGGCGGTGCTCGTCGTCATCGGCGCGGTCGCGCTCGTCGAGCTCGCGCGACTCCGGACCGGCGTCTCGTCGGTGCTCGTCGCGCTGCTGTTCATCGCGGGCCTCGCGTCGCTCGGGGCGCTCCGCGCGCTCGGTCCGTACAAGGCGCATCACGCGCTCGCCGGCGACCTGCCGGTGTGGCTCCTCCTCGTCCTCGTGCCGACATGGGCCGCGGACGTCGCGGCGTACCTCGCGGGATCGACGATCGGTCGCCGGAAGCTCGCGCCGCGCGTGAGCCCCGGCAAGACCTGGGAGGGGACCATCGCCGGCTTCGTCGCGTGCGCCCTCGTCGCGTTCGGTGTCGGCGCGGCGTTCGGCCTGGGACGGCTCCTCGTCGTGTTCGTCGCGATCTTCCTCGGGCCGATCGGGCTCGCGGGCGACCTCTCGAAGTCGTACGTGAAGCGGCGTGCCGGCGTGAAGGACTCAGGAACGCTCTTCCCCGGGCACGGCGGCGTCGTGGACCGCCTCGACAGCACCGTCGCGGGCGCCATCTTCGTGCTCGCGTGCGTCTGGCTGGCGTCGCTGGGGTGGCTCGGCGGTCTGGGATGATGAACTGATGCCAGCCACGCGTCTCGCGATCCTCGGCGGCACCGGCTCCATCGGCCGGCAGGCGCTCGACGTCGTCGCGGCGCATCCGGACAAGCTCGCCGTGACGGCGATCGCCGGCGCGCGCAACGAGCGCGCCCTCAGCGAGATCGCGCGCCAGACCGGCGCGGTCGCGACGGCGCTCTGGTCGCGCGACGGCGACGACGCGCTCGTCGCGCTCGCGACCCGCCGCGACGTCGATCTCGTTCTCGTCGCCACACCCGGGATCGCGGGCCTCGCGCCGACCATCGCGGCGCTCGAGGCGGGGAAGCGCGTCGCACTCGCGAACAAGGAGGTGCTCGTCACGGGTGGGCATCTCGTCGCGCCGCTCGCCGGCGGCGCGGGCGACCTGCTCCGTCCGGTCGACTCCGAGCACTGCGCGCTCTGGCAATGTCTCGCGGGCGTGCGTCGCGAGGACGTGAAGCGGGTGCTCCTCACGGCGTCGGGCGGCCCGTTCCGCGAGCGCCCGCTCGACGAGCTCGCGCGCGTCACCGCCGACGAGGCGCTGCGGCACCCCACGTGGAAGATGGGCCCGAAGGTGACGGTCGACTCCGCGACGCTCGCGAACAAGGGCTACGAGGTCGTCGAGACGCGGTGGCTCTACGACCTGCCGTACGACCGGATCGACATCGTCGTGCACCCGGAGAGCGTCGTGCACGCCCTCGTCGAGCTCACCGACGGCAGCGTGAAGGCGCAGCTCGCGGAGCCCGACATGCGGCTTCCGATCCAATACGCGCTCCTCTGGGGTCACGCGGCGTCGCCGGCGCGCTCGCTCGACTGGACGCGGACCCGCGAGCTCCGGTTCGCCGGATCGCCCGACGGCGAGCGCTATCCGTGTCTCGTCGCGGTGCTCGACACCGCGGCATCCGGGAACGCCGGCGCGATGATCGGACTCTCGGCGGCGGATGAGATCGCCGTCGACGCGTTCCTCCGTGGCGAGCTTCGCTTCGACGCGATCGCGGCGACGCTACGCCGCGGCGCCGCCCTCGGCGCGGCAGCCGCGTCATCCGCCGCGCCGTCGCTCCACGAGATCCTGCGGATCGACCGAAGCGTCCGAGCGTCGCTCGCCGCCGAGCCGGTGCTGCGCTGATGCCTCCCTTCCTGACCGACGTCCGCAATCTCGTGCTCTTCCTCGCGACGTTCACGGCGATCATCGCCGTCCACGAATTCGGGCACTACGCGAGCGCGCGGCTCCTCGGCATGAAAGTGCTCGAGTTCGCGTTCGGGTTCCCGCCGCGAGCGTTCGGCATCGTGCACGCGGGGATCGCGTACACCATCAACCTCATCCCGTTCGGCGGCTTCGTGCGCATCCTCGGCCAGGACGACTTCTCGATCCAGCAGGAGGGCGAGGGCGATCCGCGCTCGTTCACCTCGAAGCCGTGGTGGTCTCAGTCGATCGTGCTCGTCGCCGGCGTGACCATGAACATGGTGCTCGCGCTCGTCGTGCTCACGGCCGCGTTCGCGAGTGGCACGACGGCGCCGAACGGCGACGTCCGCGTCGACCAGGTCGCGCCGGGGTCGCCCGCGGAGGCCGCGGGGATCCAGGTGAACGACCTCGTCCGCGCGGTGGACGGCAAGAAGGTCACGAGCTCGCGCGACCTCGTGAACGAGGTGCGCGCGAAGGCGCGCACCGAGAGCGAGGTGACGCTCGAGATCGACCGGAACGGGCGGCCGATCCCGACGGTGAAGGCGATCCCGCGCGCCGAGCCGCCCGACGGCGAGGGCCCGCTCGGCATCAAGCTCGAGGACGTGCAGGGCCCCGTCGCCGTTGCGGTACCCGAGGCCTTCCGGCAGGCGCTCTCGCTCACCGGCGACGTCGTCACGCAGATCCTCGAGCTGCCGGGTCAACTGCTCATGGCGCGCGGCACGACGGACGGTCCCGCGGTGAGCGGACCCATCGGGATCTTCCAGGTGACCGGTCAGGTGGCGCAGTACGGGATCCCGACGTTCCTGAAGCTCGTCGGCGTGCTGTCGATCAACCTCGCCGTCCTGAACATCGTTCCGTTCCCGGGCCTCGATGGCGGACGGCTGTTCTTCGTGCTCGTCGCGGGACTCTTCCGGAAGCGGCTCTCGCCGACGGCCGAGGCGGCGATCCACGCCATCGGATTCGCGCTCCTGCTCCTGCTCCTCGTCGTCGTGTCGATCTCGGACATCCGACGCGTGGTGGGTGGATAGGACCTGGCTCGCGAGGCCTTAACCGACGAGACGCTCGCGATGCTCGAGGACCATCCACGCCGCATCGCTGCGGTCACGAAGCGCATCGCGGCACGGCGTCTCCGCCGCGAGCCCATCCTCGGCGACTGGACGGCCGTCGACGTGCTCGCGCACCTGCGCGCGTGCGCCGATGCGCGCGGCGAGGCCATCCCGCTCATCCTCGACGGGAGGCACGCGACGCTGCGCGCGATCGATCCGCGAAAGCTGATCGAGGAGACCGACTACCGTGCGCTCGCGTTCGCGACGTCGTTCCGCGCGTTCGCGCGCCAGCGCGCGCGGCTCGTGAAGCTGCTGCGGTCACTCCCGCCGCGGGCGTGGTCGCGGAGCGCGACGTTCACGGGGTTCGGGACGCCTCGCCAGCGCAGCGTGCTCTTCTACGCACGGTGGGTCGCGCGGCACGAGCGCGCGCATGTGCGCCACTTCGAGCGAGCATTCGGCGATCGCGCGCGCCCGGCGCGCAACCCGAGCGCGAGGTCAGTCGTCGAGAGCGCGGTCGCCGAGACGGAGCGCGCGTAGCCACTCGCTGAACGGCGGCTCCGGCGGCTGGCGCCGCATCGCGACGCCCGCGACGATGAGCGCGATCCCGACGAGGACCCCCGGGCCGATGCCGAAGATGATCATCATGGGCCCCGTGCTGCGCTCGGGGAAGCTTCCCGTCGGGTCGAACACGCCCTGCACGACGTTCAGCGCGGACATCACGAGGAAGAGGACGCCACCCGCGACGGGCATCCGCAGCGCGACGACGATCGGGATGAGCGTGAACGGGAGCGTCAGGACCGTGAACCGGATCTCACCGAGCACCATCGCGACCGCCGCGTCGTTCCCGGGTGAGATGTACCGCAGCTCGCCGAAGAGGATGGCCGGGAACCACACCGCGATGGCGGCCCCGACGAGGCCGAGGCCGCGCGCGACCCATACCGTGGTGGACGCGACCGTCCGTGCCTCGACGGCCCGTGCGAACGCGAACGCCGCGACGACGCCGATCGTGGCGGCGGCGATGATGATGAGCAGCTCGGCGACGCTGAGCCGCGGCGCCGCGAGCGCCGCGCCGAGCAGGGTGAGGAACACGCCGAGTGCCTCGATCCCGAGCAGGACGGACAGCACAGCGAGCGTCCGTGACCGTCGGTCGGGCAGCGGGAGCGGTCTGGCGAGCGTCGCCACGTGCTCATCGTGGTCGCGGTCGCCGCGAACGTCCGTCCGGCCGTGTCGGACACGCGGTCGGTCCCTCCCCGACACCTACACTTGACGCATGGATGCCCCTCTCAGCATCGACCTGAATCTCCCCGAGGACCGCGTCGGCCCGCGCCCGCGGCGGAAGTCGAAGCGCATCTGGGTCGGCGGCGTCCCGATCGGTGACGGCGCGCCGATCGCCGTGCAGTCCATGTGCACGACGCTCACGCACGACGTCGAGGCGACGATCCGCCAGATCGAGCGGCTGCAGGAGGCTGGCTGCGAGATCGCGCGCGTCGCCGTCCCGGACAAGCGAGCGGCCGACGCGCTCCCCGAGCTCGTGCGGCGCTCGATCCTGCCGCTCGTCGCGGACATCCATTTCGACTACAGGCTCGCGCTCGCCGCGCTCGACGCGAAGGTGCACAAGCTCCGTCTCAACCCCGGCAACATCCACAACAAGGACGGCGTGCGCGAGGTGGTGAAGCGCGCGAAGGAGCAGGGAACGCCCATCCGCATCGGCGTGAACCACGGGTCCATCGGCGATCGCCAGCCGAGCGAGCTCCGCGACGAGGCGCAACGGATGGTCGATCTCGCGATGAGCGAGATCAAGATCCTCGAGGATCTCGACTTCGACGACATCGTCATCAGCGTGAAGGCGTTCGACGTGCCGACGATGGTCGCCGCGTATCGCCGCCTCGCGAAGCTCGTCCCGTATCCGCTCCACCTCGGCGTCACCGAGGCGGGCACCCTCCTCTCGGGTTCGATCCGTTCGACGGCCGGCATGAGCGTCCTTCTGTACGAGGGGATCGGCGACACGATCCGTGTCTCGCTCTCCGAGGACCCGGTGATGGAGGTGAAGGCGGGCTTCGACATCCTGAAGTCGCTCGGGCTGCGCGATCAGGGCCTCACGCTCGTCGCCTGCCCGTCATGTGGTCGGGCCGACATCGATCTCATCCCGCTCGCGAAGGTCGCCGAGGAGCGTCTCCGCGCGTTGCCGTACCCGATGAAGGTCGCGGTCATGGGCTGCGAGGTGAACGGGCCGGGCGAGGCGAAGGACGCCGACGTCGGCATCGCCGGCGGAGTGGGGAAGGGCGCGATCTTCCGCAAGGGCAAGGTCGTCGGCGTGTACCCCGAGAGCGAGCTCATGGACGCGCTGCTCGCGGAGATCGACAAGATCCTCGTCGAGCACGGTAAGGAGCCCTATTCGCAGAAGGCCCCGAAGCTGACGCACGAAGGTCAGCTCACACCAGGGCGCAGCGTCCCAGCGGGACAGCGGACCTAGCGCACCACATCGAGCATCGCGCGTTGACCTTCGACCCGCTCGCTCGTCCTGCCTGACCCCTCACATCGCACGGCGCGCGCCGTCTGGGCGGGCGCAACCGCTCATCTGACGCTAAGCCGTGATGTTCGGCGTCGGATGTCCGCGGCGATGCTGAGCCGTAGGCGTCTCCTCGTTCCCTTCGCCGCCGCGACGTTCACCTACGCGCTCGCGGCGATCGTCCCCGCCGCCCGCGCCGCCGCCGCACGGCGTCCCGCTGCGTGGGGCACCAGCGCGACGCGCTGCGCGCAGTGCGGCGCGCAGGGTCACACGATGCTCGATCCACGGTGTCCGCGCGCGCCGAGGGTGACCTAGATGCCGCAGAGCCGACGCGAACTCCTCAAGCGCGGCGGCGCCGCTGCGGCCACGCTTCCGCTCGCCGGCGCGTGCGCGACGGTGCCGGCCGCACGCGACTACGACGTCGCGAAGAGCCTTCCCGTCGACAAGGTCGTGCGCACGACCTGCTCGCCGAACTGCACCGGCAGCTGCGGGCAGCTCGCGTTCGTGCGCGACGGCGTCCTCGTGAAGATCCAGCAGGCGGCGGACTATCCGGACGCCGCCTACAACCCGCGCGGGTGCATGAAGGGTCTTTCGTACCTCAACCAGGTGTACGGGCCGGACCGCATCCTGACGCCGCTCATCCGCACCGGCGCGCGCGGCTCGGGCGAGTTCCGCGAGGCGACGTGGGATGAGGCGCTCGACCGCATCGCCGCCGACATGCAGCGCATCGGCGCGGCGTGGGGATACGACTCGATCCACGTCTTCGGGCAGGTGCCGGGCTCGGGGTACATCCAGAAGGGCGCCAATTACCGCGCGGCCGCGCTCCTCGGGCTCACGCACGGCACGAGCTTCGACTTCAACGGCGACCTCCCGATGGGGATGCCGATCACCTTCGGCGTCCAGAACGCCGAGCACGAGGCGAAGGATTGGGCGAACAGCCGCTTCCTGCTGCTCGTCGGCTCGAACCCGGTGGAAACGCGCATCCCCGACGTCCACTTCATCTTCGACGCGGTCGCGGCCGGTGCGAAGCTCGTCGTCGTCGATCCGGTGTTCTCGCCCACAGCTTCGAAGGCGGACGCGTGGCTGCAGATCGCGCCCGGGACCGACGCCGCGCTCGCGCTCGCACTCTGCGAGCAGATCCTTGCCGACGGCCTCGCCGACCTCGAGTTCATGCGCACGTACACCGACGCGTCGCTCCTCGTGCGCGCCGACAACGGGAAGCGCCTACGCGAGAAGGATCTCGTGGCGGGCGGTTCGGACGCCGTGTTCGTCGTGTGGGACGAGGCGACCGGCGGTCCCGCGACGGTCGGGACGAGCCGGCTCGGGTTCGCGGACGGCGTGCGCCCGGCGCTCGTCGGCACGTACGACGTGCCGCTCGCGAGCGGTGGGTCGGTGCGCGCCACGCCCGCCTTCACGCTCGTCGAGCGCGAGCTCCTCGCGTGGACGCCCGATCGTGCGGCGCAGGTGACGGGTGTGCCGGCCGAGCGGATCGTATCGCTCGCGCGCGCGTTCGCGCGAACGAAGCCCGCGGCGATCCTCATGGGCGGCGGCTCGAACCACTGGTACCACGGCGATCTCACCGGGCGCGCGTTCGGGCTGCTCGCGTCGCTCACCGGCAACGTCGGCCGGTCGGGTGGTGGCTTCTCGGTGTACGTCGGTCAGTACAAGGTGCGCGTCGACACGTCGCCGTGGTGGAACCCCGACGGCCACAAGGCGAACGTCGTGCCGTCGATCTACTTCGTGCGCGGGAAGACGGCGACGATGAACGCGGCCGTCCCGTACCCGAAGAATGGCTGGCACGGCCTCATCGTCACGTTCGCGAACATGTTCGTGCAGACGATGGACACGAACGAGCTCCATCGCACCCTCGACGGCCTCGACCTCGTCGTCGTCGTCGACCACCAGCGGACGGAGACGGTGAAGTGGGCCGACGTCGTCCTCCCCGCGACGACGTGGTACGAGAAGACCGACCTCACGGCGACGCCGCTCCATCCGTACCTGCAGCTGCAGCAGCCGGCGATCGACCCGGTCGGTCAGGCGCGGTCGGAGCTCGCGATCTGGCGCGGCATCATGACCCGCGTCGCGCCGGATCTCGCCGCGAAGTACTTCGCGATGACCGAGGAGGATGCGATCAAGGCGATCCTCGCGGCGAGCGGCGGCCCCGGCGGCCCGACCGAGGGCATCACGCTCGAGCAGCTGAAGGCGGGCCCGGTGCGCCTGCGCGTCCCGGACCCCGACGTCGCGTTCGTGCATCAGATCCAGGAGAAGGTGCCGTTCCCGCCGCAGTCGCTGCCGGCCGCGCTCACCGCGACGGCGGCGTTCGTCCCGACGCGGCGCATCGAGTTCTACAAGGAGGACGACGGCTTCCTGAAGCTCGGCGAGACCGTGCCGACGTACAAGGAGCCCTTCGACGACGGTGCGAACGACCCGAAGCGCTATCCGCTCCGTCTGCTGACGCCGCATTCGAAGTGGCGGATCCACTCGTCGTACGCGAACAACGCGTGGCTGGCGGAGATCCACGGCGGACGGCCGGAGGTCTTCATCCACCCCGATGACGCGGCGGCTCGCAGCATCGCGACGGGCGACCTCATCGAGCTCGCCAACACGCGCGGCAGCGTCCAGGCGTGGGCGCATGTCTCGGACGCGCAGCGGCCCGGCGCGATCACGCTCCCCGAGGGTTGGTGGCCGCGCCAGTTCGCCAAGGGGAGGGGCGTGAACGAGCTCACTTCGTCCGCAGTGAACCCGGTCCACGAGATCCGCTTCCTCGGGAACATGTGGGCGCCGAGCACCGGCTGGAAGGACTGCCGGTGCGAGGTGCGAAAGGTGGCGGCGAGTGCCTGACAAGGTCTCACCCGTCGACGCGCTGCCACCGGCCTCGCGGAAGTACGGAGCGCTGGGTGCGCGGTCCGACAAGCCGCACTGGGGGATGATCGTCGACCAGGAGCGCTGCATCGGCTGCTGGTCGTGCGCGGTCATCTGCAAGTCCGAGAACGACGTGCCGCTTGGCGCGTGGTGGAACCGCATCCTCACGAATGGCGTCGCGCTGGACCAGCCGCGGACCGAGCGTGGTCAGCTCGCGATGGAGTGGCTCCCGCTCGCGTGCCAGCACTGCGAGAACGCGCCGTGCACGAAGGTCTGCCCTGTCCAGGCGACGTATCACCGCAGCGACGGCGTCGTGATGATGGACAACGACCGCTGCATCGGATGCCGCTACTGCATGATCGCGTGCCCGTACGGGGTGCGGACGTTCAACTGGGGCGAGCCGGAGCGCCCGACCACGCACGAGACCGGCATGGTCGTCGCGCGGCCGCTCGGGACGGTCGAGAAGTGCACGTTCTGTGTCCAGCGGCTTGCCGAGGAGCAGGTCCCGTCGTGCGTCTGGTCGTGCCCGGCCCAGGCCCGCATCTTCGGTGACCTCAACGATCCGTCGAGCCGCGTCGCGACGCTCGCGTCGAGCGCGCGCGTGCTGCTCGAGGATCGCGGGACGCGGCCCTCGGTGATGTACCTCGCGCCGCGGAGGAAGCAGTCGATATGAGCGCGACGACCGTCCCGATGACGCGCGTTCGCGGAGACACCGGTTGGGGCCTCACGGTCTGGATCGGCTTCCTCATCGTCGTCATGGCCGCCGGTGTCGCCGCCTTCGCGTACCAATTCGCGAACGGCCTCGAGGTGACCGGTCTGCGCAACACGATGATGTGGGGGAACTACATCCTGTTCTTCATGTTCTTCGTCGGCCTCTCCGCCGGCGGGCTCATCGTCGCGTCCGCGGGCAAGCTCTTCGGCGTCGCCGCGTTCAAGCCGATCACGCGCCTCGCCGTGGTCGAGGCGACCGTCGCGGTGATGCTCGCCGGGATCTTCATCGTCCCGGATCTCGGCCGGCCGGAGCGGCTCCTCAACCTCGTGCTGTACGCGAATCCGACCTCGCCGATGGTCTGGGACATCACGATCGTCGTCGCGTACACGGTCTTGTCGGCGAGCTACGTCTGGCTCTACACGCGCGAGGACCTCGCGCGGCGGGGGAGCTGGCTCGCGTTCGGCACGGGGACGACGGCGCGGGAGCACGCGCGCGACGAGCGCATGAAGGCCGCGCTCGCGTGGGTGGCCCTTCCCGCCGCGATCCTCCTGCACTCGATCACGGCGTGGATCTTCGGTCTGCAGATCAGCCGCACGTTCTGGTACTCCGCGATCATGGCGCCGCTCTTCATCGCGTCCGCGCTCGTGTCGGGGCTCTCGCTCGTCATCCTCCTCGCGCTGCTGCTGCGGCGCCTCGGGCGCATCGACTTCGAGGATCGGCTGGTCGGGTTCGTCGGCGGTCTCCTCGCGGTGTTCGTCGTCGTCGAGGCGTTCTTCGTCGGCTCGGAGTTCCTCACGGCCGCGTACCCGGGCGTCCCCGAGGACCTGTCGCCGGTCACGCGTCTCTTGTTCGGCCCGTACGCGCCCCTCTTCTGGACCGAGGTGCTCGTCGGGCTCGCGATCCCGTTCGCGATCCTCGTCGTGAGGTCGTGGCGCGCGCGGCCCGCGCTCGTGGCCGCCGCCGCGATCCTCGCGGTGTTCGGCATCTTCGTGCACCGCCTCAATCTGCTCCTGAACGGCCTGTCGTACGTCCCGATCTCGCTCCCGCCGGGGGTCGGCATCGGCACCCCGCAGGAGGGCGTGAGCTTCGCGACGTACCACTGGTATGTCCCGACGGTCGTCGAGTGGCTCATCGTCCTCGGTGTGCTCGCGTTCGGCGCGCTCCTCTTCACGCTCGCGGGCATGTATCTGCCGCTGCGCGAGCGCGCCGCCACGTCGTCCGCGGGTCTGTAGCGCCGCCGCGCTACCGTAGCGCGGCGATGCCGAACGCCATCCTGCTCGCGCACGGTCCGCTGCGTCACGGTCTCGCCGCGAGCCTCACCGGGTTCGTCTATCGGAGCGGCGGGACGATCGTCGGCCACGACCAATACGTCGATCCCGAGCTCCGCCGGTATTACGTCCGGCTGGCGTGGGAGATCGATGGGTCGACGATCTCTCGCGACGATCTGCCGGCCGCCGTCGCCGACACGACGCGATCCCTCGGTCTCGAGGGCGACCTCGGGTTCTCCGACGTTCCTGCCCGCGTGGCGATCTTCGTCTCGACCCTCTCGCACTGCCTGTACGACATCCTCGGCCGTTGGCGGTCCGGGGAGTGGACGCTCGAGGTGCCGCTCATCGTGAGCAACCACGGCGTGCTCGCGGACGTCGCGCGCCGCTTCGCCGTCGAGTTCCACGAGTTCGAGATGACACCGGAGACGCATGCGGAGCAGGAGCGCCGGCAGATCGCGCTCCTGCGCGAGCAGCGCATCGACCTCATCGTCCTTGCTCGCTACATGCAGGTGCTCGGGCCGGAGCTCATCGGCGCGTTCCCGGGGCGGATCATCAACATCCACCACGCCTTCCTACCGGCGTTCCCGGGTGCGCGGCCGTACCAGGCGGCATACCGCCGCGGGGTGAAGATGATCGGCGCGACGAGCCACTACGTGACGACCGAGCTCGATGCCGGTCCGATCATCGAGCAGGACGTGATCCGCGTGACGCACGCCGACCCGGTCGAGGAGCTCGTGCGACGCGGTCGTGACGTGGAGAAGATCGTGCTCGCTCGTGCCGTCTGGGCCCACCTGCAGCGGAAGGTCATCGTCGACGGCGGCCGCACGATCGTCTTCGCCTAGCCCGAGCGGTCCTCGATCTCCCAGAGATGGTCGAGCAGATGCCACATGTCGCGCCGCACGAAGTACCGCGGCTTCCAACGGATGCCGCCGCGCGGCCCCTTCGCGGGGATCTCGCCGTGAGCGGAGGCACGGAGTCCCTCGCGTATGGCAGCACGCAGCGCCCTTCCGTCGCGCCGCGCGGCATCCGACGCCTTCACCCCGAGCCCGCCGAGGTACGCGAGCTCGGCCTCGCGCACGTGACCTTCGATCTTCGCCAGCGTGCGGCCGCCGCCACGCGGACCCGCGCGCAGCGTCTTCCCCTTGGCGGCGCGGACGCCCGCGTCGAATGCGGCCCAGCCCGCCTCGAGCCACGCGATGAGCCGCGCGAGCTCGCGATCGTCGACGGATGCCGCGTCGGCCTTCGGCTTCTGGCCGGGCGTGCCGAAGTCCGTCCCCGCGTCGCCCGCGAGGCGCTCGACGACGCGAAACGACGAGACGTCCTTCGGCGGCGCGAACGCGAACGCCTTCGCGACGCGCGCGTACCGCGGCGCGTACGCGACGAGCGCCTCGAGCGCCTCGGCCTCGGTCTTCGCGCTTCGCGCCCAGCCCGGCCAGTCGCGCGCGCTCGCGAACGTGCGCTTCGCGCCCTTCTCGACGATGACGGCGATCGGCGGCATGCGTGAACCCTAGCGTGTCGACCGCTAGAATCGGACCGATGCACTCGTTCCGAGGGTCCACGTTCCGGATCCCGCGCTAGCCGGCGTCCGCAGGACGCCGGCGCCATACCGCGCGTCCGAAATAACGCCCTCGGAGTTCTGTAGATGAGACAGTCGACGCTCTTTGGCCGCACCCTACGCGAAGCGCCCGCCGACGCCACGACACCCGGCACGCAGCTCATGCTGCGAGCCGCGATCGCGCGCCCGCTCGCCGCGGGCCTCTACACGTGGCTGCCCCTCGGATTCCGCGTCGCGCGGAAGGTCGAGCAGATCATCCGCGAGGAGCAGGACCGCATCGGTGCGCAGGAGATCCGGATCCCCGTCATCACGCCGGCCGAGTACTGGAAGGAGACGGGTCGCTGGGACGCGCTCGAGCCCGTCACGTTCCGCACGCGCGACCACGGCGGGCACGAGTACATGATCGGCTACACGCACGAGGAGCTCGTGATGCATCACGCGCGGAACGAGATCGACTCGTATCGCAAGCTGCCCGCGCTCGTGTACCACTTCCAGGAGAAGGGACGCGACGAGCAGCGTCCGCGTGCCGGTCTCCTCCGTGTGCGTGAGTTCGTCATGAAGGACGCGTACTCGATCGCGAAGGACCTCGACCAGCTCGACGAGCTGTACTGGGCCGAGCACGGCGCGTACAAGCGGACGTTCGAGCGCATGGGCCTCGATGCGATCGACGTCGAGTCCGACACGGGGAACATGGGCGGCGACGTCGCGCACGAGTTCCAGGTCCTCACCGACGTCGGCGAGGACCGCATCATCATCTGCCCGAAGTGCGCGTACCGCGCGAACATGGAGAAGGCGACGCGGTGGCTTCCGCCGGAGTCGGCGGCCCCCAAGGATCTCGCGAAGTACGAGCCGGTCGCGACGCCGAACGTGACCACCATCGAGGCGCTCACGCAGATGCTCGGGACGACGCACGACGGTCTGCTCAAGACGCTCCTCCTGAAGGACGTCGCGGGGAACGTCGTCGCCGTCGTGCTGCCCGGCGATCGGGAGCTGAACGAGCCCAAGCTCCGCAAGCTCCTCCGCACGAGCGACGTGAAGTTCGCGAACGACGACGATTTCGCAGCCGCCAAGGGCGTGCCCGGATTCGTCGGCCCGGTCGGCCTCGGGGCGCGCGTCCTCGTCGACGTGTCCGTCGAGCCGAAGGCATACGTCGCGGGCGCGAACAAGAGGGACACGCATCTGCGGAATGTCGTGCCGGGCCGCGACTTCACGGGCGAGCGGGTCGACGTGCACGACGTGCGCGAAGGCGACGGGTGCCCGAAGTGCGGGACGCCCCTCACCATTCGTCGCGGGGTCGAGGTCGGGAACATCTTCAAGTTCGGCCCGTACTACGCCGACAAGATGAACGCGACGTACCTCGCGGAGGACGGCACGCGCAAGCCGCTCATGTTCGGGTCGTACGGCATCGGCGTCGGCCGCGCGGTGCAGACGATCATGGAGACGAGCCACGACGACAAGGGACTCATCTGGCTGCTCGCGGTCGCACCGTTCCACGCGCACGTCATCGCGTTGCCGGTGAACGACGACGGCGTTCGCGTCGCCGCGGAGATGCTCGTGCAGGAGCTCGAGCAGGCGGGCATCGAGGTGCTCTACGACGACCGCGATGACACGGCGGGCGTGAAGTTCGCCGACGCCGACCTCATCGGCATCCCGTTCCGTCTCACCGTGTCGAAGCGGACGATCAAGGACAACTCGGTCGAGCTGAAGCGCCGCACCGACGAGAAGGGCGAGCTCGTGCCGAGCGGCCGGATCGTCGAGACAATGGTCGAGCTGACGGCCTCGGTACGGTGAGCGCGAAGAAGGCCGAGAGCCGCGAGGTGACACCCGCGCTCCGCGAGGAGCGCGAGGTGTCTCTCGAGTCAAGCCTGCGGCCGCGCCGTCTCTCCGACGACGAGTACATCAACCAGGAGAAGGTGAAGTCGAACCTGCGGATCCTCATCGACGCCGCGAAGGCGCGACAGGAGCCGCTCGAGCACGTCGCCCTCTATGGCCCGCCGGGGGTGGGGAAGACGAGCCTTGCGAACGTCATCGCGAACGAGCTCGGGGTGGCGATCCGCATCACGAGCGGTCCCGCGATCGAGCGGCAGGGCGACCTGGCCGCGATCCTCACCGCGCTCGAGCCAGGCGAGGTCCTCTTCGTCGACGAGATCCATCGCCTTCCGCGCGTCGTCGAGGAGGTGCTCTATCCGGCGATGGAGGAGTTCCATCTCGACATCGTCATCGGGAAGGGACCCGGCGCGCGCACGCTGCGGCTGCCGCTCCCGCGCTTCACGCTCGTCGGCGCGACGACGCGCATCGGCCGGCTGTCGTCGCCGCTGCGCGATCGCTTCGGCGCGACGTACCGCCTCGACCTGTACGAGGCGAAGGCGCTCGAGCAGGTCGTCACGCGCTCGGCGCGCATCCAGAGGGTCGACATCGAGCCGGCCGCGGCGCACGAGATCGCGCGGCGGTCCCGCGGCACGCCGCGCATCGCGAACCGCCTGCTGAAGCGCGTGCGCGACTACGCGCAGGTGCGTCACGACGGGCGCGTCACGCTCGACGTCGCGCGCGCGGCGCTCGGCGCGCTCGAGGTGGACGAGCAGGGCCTCGACGACGGTGACCGGCGGCTGCTTGCCGCGATCATCGACAAATTCTCCGGCGGCCCCGT
>DATDNP010000074.1:0-15004 GCA_036518215.1 Candidatus Limnocylindria bacterium | reverse complement strand
CGGCGATCGTCCTCCGCTGGCCTGATCGCGCCGAGCGCGTCGTCGCGAGCGTCGGCGTGCTGTCGGATGCGCCGCCGACGACCGTCCACGGGTCGCCGCTCCTGAGCGGCGACGCGGCGATCGGGACGCTCACCGTGCGCTGGCGCCGGCCCGGCGTGGAACCCGGCCTCGAGGAAGGCGAGCTCCTTGACGCGCTCGCGAACCAGGCGGCCGTCGCGATCGAGCGCGACAATCTGCGCAGCGAGGTCCGTCAGCTCGCGATCCGCGGCGAGCGCGAGCGGATCGCGCGCGAGATGCACGACGGGCTCGCGCAGGTCCTCGGCTATGTGAACACGAAGGCGCTCGCCGTCGAGGAGCTGCTCGCGAGCGACCGGCCGGCCGACGCGCGCAGGCAGCTCGCCGAGCTCTCCGCGGCGGCGCGCTCGGTGTACGTCGACGTCCGCGAGGCGATCCTCGGCCTCACGAGCGCGATCGCGGTCGAGCGTGGCCTCGTTGGCGCCATCGAGGAATACGTGTCGCGCTTCGCGGGAGCCGCGAAGATCGCGGCGAGCGTCAACGCGACCGACGAGGCTCGCCGCCTGCGCCTCGCGCCCGAGACCGAGGGCGAGGTGTTCCGCGTCGTGCGCGAGGCGCTCACCAACGTACGGAAGCACGCATCCGCGCACCGCGTCGTCGTCGATCTCTCCGCTGCGGGCGGCTCGCTGGCCGTGCGCGTGACCGACGATGGGGTCGGGCTCGACGTCGGCGGCCCCGCATCACGCGACTGGCCGCACTATGGGATGCGCATGATGCGCGAGCGTGCCGAGGCCCTGGGCGGCGCGGTGACCTGGGCGAGCGCCCCGACCGGCGGGACGGTGTTCGACCTGCGGCTTCCGCTCACGCCGCAGCCGGCGCTGCGGTGAGGATCCTCCTCGTCGACGACCACGCGCTCTTCCGCGACGGCATGGCGTCGCTCCTCGGCGCCTGGGGCCACGAGGTCGTCGGCCAGGCGAGCAACGGCGAAGAGGCGATCGCGCTCTGCGCGACGCTGAAGCCCGACCTCGTCTTGCTCGACGTCCGCATGCCGGTGCTCGGTGGCGTCGAGACGGCGCGGCGGCTCAAGGCCGCACACGACACGACGAGCATCGTCATGCTCACCGCGAGCGAGGACGAGGACGACCTGTTCCGCGCGATCGAGGCCGGCGCGCAGGGGTATCTGCTGAAGGACCTCGAGGCGCCGCAGCTGCGCGTCATGCTCGACGCGGTGCAGCGGGGCGAGGCCGCGATGACGCCGGCGACCGCTGCGCGCATCCTGAAGCGCTTCGTCCACCCGGCCGATCATCCGCACCGGGACGCGCTCACCGAACGCGAGCTGCAGGTCTTGCGGCTCGTGACGGATGGCCTCCGGAACCGCGAGATCGCCACGCGGCTCGAGATCTCCGAGAACACGGTGAAGTACCACCTGAAGAACATCCTCGAGAAGCTCCACGCTGAGAGCCGCGCCGAGCTCGTCGGGCGCGCGATGCGCGAGGGCCTCGTCCGCGACACCGACCGCTGACGGATAACTGAGGGACCTTCGGCCCTCTACCAGCGAGGCGCCCGCCCGGATGCTCTTCCCATGAGCACGATCAGCGTCCTCCACGACACCGGCGACCGATTCCGCATCAAGATCCGCGACCATGAGGTCGTCGTCGACCAGCCGGGGAGCGGAGACACCGGTCCGACGCCGACCGAGCTGTTCGTCGCCAGCCTCGTCTCCTGCGCCGCGTTCTACGCGCGGCGTTTCCTCGCGCGACGCGGCGTCGGCGATGGCGAGCTCATCGTGTCGGGCGACTTCATGTGGGCGGACGACCACACGCGCGTGACCGCCGTCGCGATCCGTGTCGAGACGGCACGCGGCATCCCCGAGGAGCTGCATGCCGCGCTCGCGCGCGTCGTGGAGCACTGCACCGTCCACGAATCGATCGCGCGGCACATCGAGGTCAGCTGGGACTTCGCGGCCCGCCCGCTAGAATCAGAGGTCGCGGGCGATTAGCACAGCTGGTTAGTGCGCGCGGTTCACATCCGCGAGGTCGTTGGTTCGAATCCAACATCGCCCACCGTCGGCTCGCGCTTGCGACCGCTCCTCCTCATGCCGGGCGGGACAGCCGCCGGTCGTAACCAACGTTCTCACGCCGCTTCGACACGACTGGCCCGCCGCGCCGCCGCGACCTCGGCAGATGCGCGTCGAGCAGAGCGACGAAGCATCGCGCGCACACGCGACCGCCCTGCGCATTGAGCTCGATGAGCGCACGTCGCCCGCATCGCCGACACGGACGAAAACCTGCCTCCTCCATGGCACGCGGCCCTGCATGAATCGGCCCACGTCATGACGAAGCGTCACGTGGACGGGTGTGCGCAGGACGCTCGAGCGTCCGCCGTCTCGTTTACCAGCTGCCTCCACCGCCGCCACCACCGCCGCCACCCGCGCCACCACCGAACCCGCTGCCACCGCTCCCGCCGGGCGTCGATGCGATCGCCGTGGATATCTGATTCGAGAACGACGAGAGGTCGCTCGAGAAATCCATCGCGTTGAAGGCGCCGACGTACGTCCCCGTGTACCAGCCCTGCGTCGCGGCTCGCAGATCGATCCCCTGGAACGCCTTCGCCCATTGGTCGACGCATTTGAAGACGATCGCGTACGGCAGGTAGTCCGCGAAGATGTGCTCCTTCTCCGCGAACCGTTGACGATCCGTCTCCGCGACCTCCATGTACCGCCGGAATCCGAGGGCTCGACGCGCGAGCTCGGCGCCGTCGCGCGACTTGCGCGGCATGACCGGCGACGCCGCGAGGAGCGCGAGCCCGCCGATGCCCGCGCCGACGCCGACGATCCCGCCGCCGAAGAGGTACCCGAAGAGCGCCGCGAGACCGGCAGCGATGAGGATCACTGCGACGCCGACGACGGCGTATGTCGCGCGCACGTGCGACGGATCGGCGGGGAACCAGCCCTTCTGCGTCACCTCGCCGTAGAGCTGCTTCTCGGCCTTCGCGAGCGTCGTGTAGAAGTGCCGGCGGAGCGCCGACAGCTTCACCTCGTCGCCGTCGTCGAAGAGGCCGCCCTGGATCGTGCGCTCGTACTCGAGCAGGTCCGCGTCGTCGGGCTTCGCGCGCTTCAGGAGCCAGTCGCGCGAGCCGAAGAGGCCATGCTTCGGGATCTCGGTGATGGTGAGGTATCCGCGCACCGCGAGGTCGACGATCGTCGCGGTCACGTCGAGCGTGTCGGCGCGCTCGTCGAGCAGCACGCCGGCCTCGGCGGGCCGCATCTTCTCCGGCGGCTCGTACTCGGGGACGATCGTCGTGCGCTCGGGCTGATCGCGCCCGACGCTCCACCAGCGCCACACGACGAGCGCGATGCCGAGCACGGCCGCGAAGACGGCGAGGGCGAGCCACGCCGGCGTCAGATCGAAATACCCCGCGGCGTCGCGCGGCTTGTCTTCCAGGATCGGCGCCGGCTGCGGCACGACGCCCTTTGGCAGCCCGACGACGACCGTGAGCTGCTGCCCCGGCTCGAGCGCGCGCCCCGCGGAGAACGTGATGCGCGATCCACTCCCCTGCCTGTCGCACGTGTCGGTCGCGCCGGCGTACCCGACGAAACAGGTCGTCTGGGAGAACGCGCTCGGGCCGGACACCACCGCGCTCGCGCTCGCGATCGGGACCGACCACTGCGACCCGGTGACGTTCCAGTACAGCTCGTCGTGATCGCTGAAGCCGTTCAGCGCTCCATTCAGGAGGTACGCCAGGCGGTACCGCTGCACGCCGCTGACGACGCGGTTCGCGTCGCCGATCTTGATCTCCTCCATGGCGCCCTGACGCGAGGTCTCGTACGTGATGGCGCGGCCCGCGTCGTCTTGCACCCACAGCACCTGGAGCTGGTACACGCGCACCGTCCGTGGCTTCGCCGGCCAGTCGTACACGACCGGAATGTCCCGGAAGATGCCGTGCCGCTGCAGGCCGTCGAAGTCGACGTCGATCGCCTCCTGCACGAGAACACGGCCGTCGCTCTGGATCTTGATGTCGGCGGCGAAGCGTTGGATCGTCCAGCCCGTGTCGTCGGCGCTCGCGGGTGCCGCGAAGACCGCGCACGCGATGACGACGAGGGCCGCTGCGACGACGAGACGCGCTCGTCTCACCGGTTGCCGAGCGCCAGGCTGAGCGCGGTGGTGAGCTTCAACACGTCGAGGTCGCTGCGTCGCAGCCGGTCGGCGAGCACGACGGCGATATTCCGCACGAGGCGATATCCCAGCCGCGCATCCGCCATCACAAGACGATCGAACTCGGACCGCGAAAGCTCGAGGAGTTCACATTCCGTGTCCGTCGTGATCGTCGCGGAGCGCTCGAGGTCCGTCAACAACCCCATCTCGCCGAAGAACTGCGGAGCGCGAAGGTGCACGAGCACCTTCTGCCTTGCTCCGGTGCCCGCGTCCTGAGCGGCGAGCCCCATTCGCTTCGACGTCCCGACGGCGCCCGCGGTCATGATGAAGAGCGAGGTCGAGCGCTCCCCTTCAGTGAAGATGTCGACGCCCGGCCCGACCCGTCGTGGCACGAGGGCCCCCGCGACGGCCGATAGCTGCTCCGTATCGAGACCTTCGAACACCGGGAGCGTACGCAACAGCGTCACGTCCATCAGCGGACCCTCGGGATCCCGACGATGGCGTCCTTCGTCGTGATCTCGTAGGCGTCATCGGGGTTCAGGACAGCCCTGATGCCGCCCGCCTCGAAACGTAGGAACTCCCTGCCGGCCTCGCTGAATTGGTCCTTTATGAAGTGGTCGACGAGGGAGGTGTCGTCCGACAGCAGCTGGTCCAGCGTGAGGCCACGGTCCTCGCGAACGACCGCGATCGCCTGGAAGCCGTCACGCGCACGAAGCGCGGCCGCCACTTCGCCATATCTCCTCCCGACGAGCTCGGGCGGGACGGCGACGCGCCGGAGCTGTGCGCCCGAGAGCGTCAGCAGCGGTCGCACCACCTGAGAGATGCCTGGCGACATGGCGGCCGAGGACAGCAGGAAGCCCTTGAACTCGCCGCCGATCACCACATCGTCAGCGCCCGCGCGCCGCAGATGCGGCTCGCTTTGCGCGTCCAACGCCTCGACCGTGACACGGAGCTCCGGCGCGAGGCTCTTCAGCGTGAGCGTCACGAGGATCGTGCGTTCGTCCGTGGCGATCGCGCCGGCGCGAGAGGTATCGGCGACGACGATCGCCGCATGTGCGTCGCGCGCGCTCGCGCGGAGGAGCACCGCCTCAGCGGACGGATCGCCGCGCACGAAACGAAGGCCTTGTGGCCGACGCGCGAGAACGGCGGCGACCTCGTCCTCACCAAGCTCGTTGACGAGGACGACTTCCTGGGCGCTGCCTGATTCGAAGAGCGCATCGAGGACGCTCTCCGCGTAGGCGTTCCAGCCACAGATGAGCAGGTGATCCTTGAGCCTCAACGTGTCCAACCCTCGCTCCTCCTTGATGCGCTGCGCGACGAGCACCGACGCGACCGTGGCGGTGACGACCGACAGGACGGTGAGCCCACCCAACATGAGCAGCGCCCCGACGACGCGTCCGGCACCCGTCGCGGGAACGACGTCGCCGTAGCCCGTCGACGTCATCGTCACCACCGCGTACCAGAGCGCGTCGCCCAGGCCGCGTATCTGCCCGCCGCTCGAGCTCTCGATGACGGTCTCGAGCGCCGCGCCGACGACCAGGATGCCGACGGCAAGGAGCGCGATGCGCGGGAAGTTCTCGCGCCGAAGCTTCGTCCATATGTCGGCGGCCACGAACGAAGTATCGCCGAACGATCGAGCGCTCGATACGAGCGCTAGCGGATGACGACGCTGCTCGCGCCCGCCGTGACGCGGACGGTGACGCGATCGGCGGCGGAGGCGTAGGCGGAGGTCTGCGTTCCCGCGACGCGCGGATTCTCGCTTCGAACGGACATGAGGGCGCCGCTCGTGCTGACGCTCGCCTCGACGCCGTCCGGGATCTCGATGACGACGCTCGATGCGCCGGCGCTCACGGTGACGGATACGTTGCCCGACGGCCTCGGGAGGACGAGGCGCAGCGACGCGGCGCCCACGTTCAGGCGCGCGTCCGTCGCCCGCACGTCGCTCAGGTCGACGGTGAACTCGCCGGCGCCCGCGTCGACGTCGACGGAGACGGGAACGTCGCTCGCGAGGCGGGCGTCAACATGCGCCGAGGGCGTGCCGCCGAAGCGCGGGCCCTCATCGCTCTCATCCACTCGCGCTGTCACCGTCCTCGTCCCGCTCGTGTGGAGGACGAGGTCGCTCCGGTCGCTCGTCACGTTCACCAGGTCGGTCGCGCCGCCGTGGAGCGTGAATGTTCCCGCGCCGCCGGTGAGGTGGAAGTTGAGCGCGGTCGCGGAGCCGCGCGGGACGCTCACCGAAGTGCTGCCGCCCGGCGCCGGCGCGATGAACGAGAACCACTGCGGGTACGCGGGCTGGAGGATCACGAGTGCGGCGGCGAACGCGAGAACGCCGAGCTCCGACGCGAGCGCCGCGAGCGGATGGCGGTGCGCGAGGGCGAGCTCGAGCCCGATGAGCACGAGGAGCAGCGGCCACAGCGCGAGCACGTCGACCAGCCGGACGCCGGGAATGAAGCCGAGATTCGCGGCGAGGAATACGAGGCCGAGCACGATGAGGAGGAGGGGCCACACCATCCCCCGGCGCGGTGTCACCGCCGCGCTCGCTGCACGAGGAGCAGCACGCCGATCGCGATGAGCACGAGCGGCCACGCGATCTCACCGCGAACGAACCGGAACGCGCCGAGGTTCGCGAGAAGGAAGATCCCGCCGAGCGCGACGAGGAGATAGCCGATCGTGTTGCGCCGGCGCTCCTCCGCCTCGGGGTCGCGCGGAGGCGCGATCGGCGGCGTCGTTCCGGCGACGGCTCCCTCCGCGGGCGGCGTCGCGGAGCGGACGAACGGCGTGGGCTGGTCGGGCAACGGCATGAGGAGGATGCCGGCGATGTACGCGAGGAAGAACACGCCGCCGGTGATGATCGTCGCGAACACGAAGAACACGCGCACGAGCGTCGCGTCGATGAGGAAGTAGTCGGCGAGTCCGCCGCAGACACCGGCGATGACGCGATTCGCGACGCTGCGCTCAAGACGCTTCTGCATGCACGCGCCCCCTTCTCGTTCGCATCTCGTAGACGATCGTGATCCCGAGCGCCACGAGCAGGCTGAGCGGCACCGCGGGATCGGCGAACGCCTCGAGCGCCGGGTACAGGAACGACGCGACGAGCGCGAGCCCGTCGAGCGCGACGGAGACCGCCTCGCCGAACAGCGCCGGCCCATCCGTGATCACGTTCCACCAGAAGGTCGTCGCGGCCACGGCGACGGCGACCGCGAGGACGGCAAGGCCGAGCGCGTGGGCCGGCGCGAGGCGCGGCCGTGCGAGCGCCGCGATCGCGGCGGGATCGAACCGAGGTGCGCGCTCCTCCGCGTCGAGCCGTAGCGCTCGCCGGAGGAGCGTCTCGTCGACGAGGTCGTCGCGCCGCTCGTGCATCACGACGCCTAGAGCGTCGTGCGGAGCAACGCACGCGCACGCAGCAACTGGACGCCGATCGTCGACGCGGGTCGCCCCGTCACTGCGGCGATCTCGTCGAGCGTGAGGTCGCTGAAGTACCGCAGCACGACCGGCACGCGGTACAGCTCGGGAAGCGCGGCGACCGCCTGGCGCACACGAAGGCGCTCCTCACGGGCGACGGCGTCGTCGTCGGGCAGCGGCGCAGCGTCCGGCGCGTCGGCGGCTTCCTCTTCGCTCGCCCGCCGGTGCCGCTCGCGCGCGCGCTCGCGTCCGATCGAGATGGCCTCGTTCGCCACGATCCGGAGCAGCCAGTGCCGCACCGGTCGCATCTGGTCGTAGCGATGCCAGGAGCGGAACGCCTTCAGGAGGGCACGCCCGGTGGCGTCGGCGGCGCCGTCGCGGTCGCCGAGGATCCGGAGCGCCACGCCGTACAGCTCGTCCTGGTGGTCGCGGACGGCGTCGCCGAAGGTCACGCGCTCGGCGCGCGCGAGGGCACGCGGTGCGAAGACCATGAACGTCGCGTGGAGCGCCATCCTTCCTCATACGCTGGGGCCGCCGCTGCTATTTCACCACCCGCTCGAGCGCCGCCGCGGCGCGGAGCGGTGCGCTCACGGTCTTCGTCCGCGCGGCGCCGCCGTGTTCGATACGGATGTCCGAGGGGGCAACGTCGAGCGCGCGGGCTAGGGCGCGGATGACGGCCTCGTTCGCGCTCCCTTCGGTCGGCGCCGCGGTGACGCGGACGAGCAGCGCCCCCTCGCGCTCGCCGCCGACGGCCTCGCGCGACGCCCGCGGTGTGACGCGGACCGCGAACACGATCCGCTCCCCCGAACGCCGCATGTCCATCTCAGAGTGGCGGCGGAAGGATGCGCAGCAGGAGGTTCTCGACGATCTGGATCGCGAAGAGGGCCACGATCGGCGAGAAGTCCATTCCGCCCATGAACGGCAGCGCGCGCCGGATCGGCGCGAGGATCGGCTCGGTGACGCCGAACACGAACTCGCCGAGGCCGAAGGGAAGGCGCATGGGCACCCACGACAGGAGCACGCGCACGAGGATCGCGAGGGAGAGGGCCTGCGCGAGCACGTTGATGAATGCCTCGAGGAACAGGTCGAGGAACGCCATCGCTAGTCCGGTAGGTCGAGCCGGTACCGCGACGGCGTCGGGCCGGTCTGCCCCTGGTAATTCGAACCGAGCTCCGGCGAGCCATACGGCCGCTCCGCCGGGCTCGACAGCTCGAAGAATGAGAGCTGTCCCACTCGCATCCCGGGGTAGAGCGTGATCGGGATCGTGTTCACGTTGCTGAGCTCGAGCGTGATGTGCCCGTCCCAGGCCGGGTCGATGAATCCCGCGGTCGAGTGGATGAGGAGTCCGAGGCGGCCGAGGCTCGACTTCCCTTCGACCCGCGAGACGATGTCCGGCGCGAGACGGATGCGCTCACGGGTCGAGCCGAGCACGAACTCGCCGGGATGCAGGATGAACGGCTCGCGCGCGTCCACCTCCACGAGCTCGGTGATGTCGTCGAGCGGCCGCGCGAGATCGATGTAGGCGTGACGGCTCGACCGGAAGACGCGGAAGAAGCGGTCGAGGCGGATGTCGACGGACGCCGGCTGCACGCAGAGCGGATCGAATGGGTCGATGCCGATGCGCCCACCCGCGATGGCGGCGCGGATGTCACGGTCAGAGAGGACCACGACCTCGAAGTATGGCGGTCAGGACGCGAGCGTGAAGACGGCGCGCCGCAGCTCCGGCCACGTGCGGACGACCTGCTCGGCCCCGTCGAGGCGCGTACGGGCCCAGCCCCAGAGCACCTGGATCGTGCGCGCGCCCGCGGCGACGGCCATCCCGATGTCGGCCGGCGCGTCTCCGATGACGACGCTCTCGCCGGGAGCCACGCCGAGGCGTGCCATCGCGGCGAGGGCGAGGTCGGGCGCGGGCTTCGGGTGCGGGACCGAATCGCCGCCGAAGTACGCATCGATCTCGTCCTTGATCCGGAGGCCGCGAAGGATCCGCTCGCAGTCCGCGGCACGCTTTCCGGTCACCGTCGCCTGGAGGAGCCCGGCCTCGTGGAACGCGTGCAGCGTCGGCCGCGCGCCGCGGTACAGACGCGTCACGGGGATCGCCTCGCGCTCGTAATGGGCGCGGTACTCGTCGCGATACGCGTGGGCCTGATCGGCGGTGAGGTCGGGGAACGCCATCCGGAAGATCTGTTCGAGCGGCAGCCCGGTCATGCCGCCGACCGTCTCGTATTCGAGCGGCACGCCGCCATGCGCGGCGATGACGCGGTTCGCGGTGTCGATGACGAAGCGGACGCTGTCGGTGAGCGTCCCATCGAGGTCCCAGAGCACCGCGCGGATGCGCGGACGCGCGTTAGCGATGGCCGCGGCGGCGCGCGGGTGCAGGCGCGGCCGTCGCGATCGGCAGCATCGTCTGCTCGGCGACGCGGCGATCGCGCAGCTCCTGCCGCTTGCGGACGAGCGACTCGAGCTCGTCGTACAGCGCGTCGGTGTCCTGCAGCTGCGAGTACACGATCTTGAAGCGCAGGTAGCTCATCGGATCGACCTCTGCGAGTCGCTCGAGCACCATCTCGCCGATCCGCTGTGAGGCCACATCCGACGCGCCGCTCTGCCGGATGGTCTGCTCGATGTCGTCGATGAGCCGATCGATCGCGTCGGGCGAGAGCTGCTTCGACGCTGCCTTGCCGATCGCTGAGGCGAGCTTGCGGCGGTCGAATTCCTGACGGGTCCCGTCCCGCTTCACGACCTGGATGCGCGCCGACTCGGAGCGCTCGCGCGTCGTGAATCGCTCGCCGCACTGGTCGCACGCGCGGCGCCGGCGGATGGACTGGCCGTCCTCCGCCTCGCGCGAGTCGACGACGCGCGTGTCGGGGTGGCCGCAGGCAGGGCAACGCACGACCACAAGATACGGGAGGGGCGCCACTACATCTAGTGGTGGCGGAAAGCAGCGGCCCCGGTCGCCCTCACGGGTGCCGGGGCCGCGATATCGCTCGGTCGAGCTCGGCTAGTGCCCGACGCCGAACAGGAACAGCAGGATGATGAGTCCGAGCGGCACACCGAGGAGCCACAGCAGGATCAACAGCATGTCCTGTCTACCTCCTTCTCAGATCCGTCGCGTTCGGTCGCTACGGCGGTCCACCTCGGGACCCGGCTCGAAGCGAACGCGGTAGTTGCCGACGGTCATCGGCTCGCCGCTGCCGAACCAGCCGCCGATGACGGAGCCCATGAGGCCGATGAGGATCGATGCCGCCGCGGCAAGCGCGCCGTTGCGGACGGCGATCGCGGCGTTCGGATCCGCCGGCGTGCCCGGCTGTGTCGGGACGGCCGGCGTCGGTGCGAGACCGGTGTACCAGCCGTTGAAGATCGCGCCGCTGAATGCGGCTGCGCCGCACATGAGCGCGACCGCGATGAGCCATGCGAGCGCCGCCTGAAGGATCGCCTCCTGCGCGCTGCGAATGCCGGCGATCCTCGCGGCGACCCAGCCGCCGATCACGAACGCGAAGAACGAAGAGACGACCGCCCAGATGAGTCCGAAGATGCCGACGCCGCTCCATTTCGTGATCTGGCCCTCGACGCCCGTCTTGTGCGCGCCGATGGCGGTGCCGATGAGCCCGAACAGCACGACGGCGACGATGGCGGCGAGCGCGCCGATCAATACGGCGCTCCAGTTCACTGGCCACGCCGTCCACGCGTTACCGCCGACCGCGGTGCCCGTGTCGCGTTCTCTGATCACAACAACACCCCCGCTGTGTGGCGTTTTCACACAGCGGGGGTGCAGAGGTCATGCCACCTACGGCGTGGTGCGGACGAGCGTCCGCCCGTTCCCGACTTAGCGGCGGCGCAAGAAGCTCGGCACCTCGAGATCGTCTGGATCGAACTTCTTCTCCTCGACGTGCGCGGCCGGCTGCGGGACGGGCTTCGTCGCGACCGGCGCGGCGACCGTCTCGCGCTGCTGCACGGGCGGAGCAGCGGCAGGTCGTTCGGCAGGGCGCGACTCGATCTGACGCTTGTAGATGGGCTGCTCGATACGGCGCAGCGGCCGCGACTGGTCGAATCCGGTCGCGATGACGCTGATCTTCACGTCGCTCTGAAGGCGCTCGTCGATGACGGCGCCGAAGATGATGTTCGCCTCGGGGTCCGCGGCCGCGTGGATGATCTCAGCCGCTTCGTTCACCTCGAAGAGCGTGAGGTCGGTGCCACCGGTGATGGTGAACAGCACGCCGCGGGCGCCATCGATGGACTGCTCGAGGAGCGGCGACATGATCGCCTGACGCGCGGCGTCCGCGGCCCGCGTCTCGCCCGACCCGTGGCCGATGCCCATGAGCGCGGAGCCCGCGTTCGTCATGATCGTCTTCACGTCGGCGAAGTCGAGGTTGATGAGGCCGGGGACCGTGATGAGATCGCTGATGCCCTGCACGCCCTGTCGCAGGACGTCGTCGACGATGCGGAACGCGTCCGTCATCGTGGTCCGCTTCTCGACGACCTGGAGCAGACGGTCGTTCGGGATCGTGATGAGCGTGTCGACCTTGTCGACGAGATCGTTGATGCCCTGCTCCGCGAGAAGACGACGCTTGCTGCCCTCGAACTGGAACGGCTTGGTGACGACGGCGACGGTGAGCGCGCCGATGTCCTTCGCGATCTCGGCGATGATCGGTGCGGCCCCCGTGCCGGTGCCGCCACCCATGCCGGCGGTCACGAAGACCATGTCCGCTTCCTTCAGCGCCTCGTAGAGCTTCTCGCTGTCGTCCTCCGCGGACTTGCGACCGACGGAGGGGTCCGCGCCCGCGCCAAGACCCTTCGTGATCTTGTCGCCGATGCGGATCTTGTGGGGTGCATCGCTCATGAGGAGCGCTTGCGCGTCGGTGTTCACCGCGATGAACTCGACGCCCATGAGCTCGGCGCGGATCATGCGGTTCACCGCATTCGATCCACCGCCGCCGACGCCGACGACCTTAATGAGCGCGAAATTCTCGATATCGCTTCGGAGGGGCATGGGTCAGCCTCCTAGACCGTTCCATGCCGCTGCCCCTCCCCTTGCGGTGCGCTCATGGAGTATTCGGTTGTTCCGACGAACTCTATACCCCTCGCGCGTCAACTGCGAGGACGAATTCGCGCGGATGCGCGTACGCCTCGCGCGAGTGGCGCAGCGTCTCGCGGAAGATGCCGCTCGACGCGCTAGGGCATGAGTCCGCGGAACAGCTTGGCGAGGCGGCTGCCGACGTCACCTGCGCGACCGCCCTCGCGCTCGCCCTCGACGCTCCAGTTCTTCGCGCCCCAGATGAGGAGTCCCGTCGCCGCGGCGTAGGGCGGCGAAGAGATGGAATCGGTCAGACCGCCCAGGCCCGACGGCGCGAGCGGACGCGCGCTCATGCCGAGCTGGTCCCGCGCCGCGCGGGCGATCCCCGTCAGGAGGGCTCCGCCGCCGGTGAGCGCGAGGCCCGCCTGGAGCCGGTTCGTCGCCCCCGCGGCCTCGATCTCGCGGGCGACGTGGTCGAAGAGCTCGGAGGTCCGCGCCTCGATGATCTGGGCGACGTGACGGCGCGTCACCGGTCGCGGCTGCTCCTCGCCGATCGAGGTGATCTGGATCACCTCGTCGGGATCGGTATCGAGGGGGAGCGCCGTCCCCTGCTTGATCTTCAGGCTCTCGGCGACGTCCGGCGTCACGCGGAGGACGAGGCCGAGGTCGCTCGTGACGCTCCGCGCGCCCATGGGGATGGTCGCGCAGTGGCTGATCGAGCCGTCCTGGAAGATCGCGACGTCCGTCGTGTCGCCGCCGATGTCGACGAGCGCGACGCCCAGCTCGCGATCCTCGTCGGTGAGCACCGCCTCGGCGGTCGCGAGGGGCGCCAGGACGAGCTCGTCGATCTCGATCCCGGCGCGCTGCACGCATTTCGAGAGGTTCTGCACGCTCGTCGATGAGGCGGTGACGATGTGAGTCTCCACCTCGAGCCGGACCGCGCTCATGCCGATCGGGTCGCGGACCCCTTCCTGGCCGTCGACGACGTAGCCGCGCGGGATGACGTGAAGGATCTCTCTCGTGTTCGGGATCGAGACCGCGCGCGCCGCCTCGATGGCGCGGATGGTGTCCTCGCGCTGGACGTCGTGCTGCCGGCTCGACACGGCGACCATCCCGCGCGAGTTCTGAGAGCCGATGTGGCTGCCGGAGATGCCGACGAACGCCGACCGGACCTTGAGCCCGGAGAGCCGCTCGGCCGCGTCGACGGCCGCCGCGACCGACTGGACGGTCCGGTCGATGTCGACGACGACGCCCTTCCGCAGCCCGTCGGACGGCGCCTGGCCGATGCCGATGACGTCGACCCCGCCACCGCGGGAGCCGACCTCGCCGATGAGGACGCAGACCTTCGTCGTGCCGATGTCGATCGCGACGAGCACCGTCTGATCAGCCACGGACGACCCCTCTCGTCGGTTCTCTCCCTACTGCACCGTATTCGGGTGCAGCCGCTGCCCGATGCCTCGGCATCGGGCAGCGTATATCCCCACCTGCGTCCGCGGGCTGTCGTGCCGGCCGTCGTCTACAGGAAGTGCCGACGGATGACCGCCACATTCTGGAATATCCGCCAGCCGAATGCGAAGAGGGCGACGAGATACAGGTCGATGCCGAGCCTGTCACCGAGGAACGTGAGGGCGGCTGCGAGCAGGGCGTTCGTGTAGAAGCCTGAGAGGAAGATCTTCGTGTCGAAGTGTCCTTCCAGCTCGGCTCGGTACGCGCCGAGGAGCGAATCGAGCGCGGCGAGGATGCCCACGGCCGTATAGCGCGCCCACTCGATCGGAAGATTGAAGCGGAGCGCGAGCCCAAGGAGCACCCCGGCAACGAGGCCGAGCAATGGGAGCCACATATCGGTCTACTGCGGACTGACAACGATGCGATCGGGGCTGCGCACGTCGACGTAGTCTAGGCGCCGCTGCGGGTTGTCCTGCAGATAGCGCCTCGCGAGCGCGAGCTTCTCATCGAAGCTCTCGGGGCCACCGAAGCGGATCTCCCACCCCGATCCGAATCGCAGCACGAGGCCGTTCGCGCCGGCGGCCATCACGACCTTCGGCGCGGTCGCGTCGGCCCGCAGCTCGCCGGGCGCGATCGTCGCGAGCCGCAGCGCCGCGCGTACGAGCGCGGGGTCGAGACGCTCGCCGGGTGCGTGGGGCGGACGCTCGTCGAACACGCTGAGCGCCGGCGCGGCGGTCGGGTCGGCGGACGCGAAGAGGACGCCGTCGGCGTCGACGAACCACGTGACGCCATCCGAGGCGACCCATCTCCCGATCGCTTCCCGCTCGACGAGCGTGATGTGCGCGCTCGACGGCAGCGCGACCTCCACGCGCGCGTCGCGCACCGCCGGGAGCTTGCGCAGCAGGGCGCGCGCGTCCGCGGCGCTCGCCGTGAAGACCTGCGCGTCGAGCAGGTGGCTCTGCGCGACCGCCTGCGCCTG
>DATDNP010000073.1:0-2477 GCA_036518215.1 Candidatus Limnocylindria bacterium | reverse complement strand
GCCGACGGTGTACGACGCCGAAGACCGCGAGCGCGGTGGTGTCGTCCGCGTCGATCGCCGCGGCGTCGAGCGGCACATGCCCTTCGTGACCGTCTCGCTTGGCATCGTCGCGATCTCGCCGAGGCGGTTCCCCGACAGCGTCGCGGTATCGCGCGCCGCCGCCGAGGTGAAGGAGATCGCGAAGCGGCGCGACGAGTCGAGCTGGGCGATCGACCGCCGGCGCACGCCGGAGGCCGCCGACGCGCGCGTGGAGACCGACGTCAGCGCCTGACCCGCACCACCGCTAGCGGCCGCGGTCCTCGAACGTCCCGCGCTGCACGAAGAGCTGCTTCTCGTTCGACGCGACGCTCACGATGCGCTTCGTCTTCATGTCGAGCACGGTCGTGAGCGCCCAGCCCGAGGGCGCGAGATACGTCACGAGCCACGCCTCATCGCCGACCTTCGCGACCTCGTAGCGCGGTCGCTCCCCGACGTCGCTCATCGCGTTCGGCTGGGACGCGTCGGTCGCCATGCGGTAGCTGCACGTGCCGTCGTCGTAGAAGGTGTGCTCGAAGCGCTGGCCCTTCGTCGGACCTTCGTCGTATTCCCAGCGGATCGTGTGCCCGTGGATCGGATCGCTCGCCATGCGCGCCTCCTCTCGAACTGGAGGCGCGCATGTTACGTGCCCGGCGTTTTCAGCGCGGTCCAGTGCAGGCCACCGTCCGTCGTGCGCTGCAGGCCACCGCGTACGGTCGCGTAGCCGGTCTGGGCATCGCCGAAGACGATCTGCGGCGCGACCGGGGCGGCCTGCTGGTAGTCGGTCGTGAAGGCGTGCCACGATGCCCCCGCGTCGGTCGTCTCCTTGGACTCGCCCGGCGCCCCGATCTGGATCCACCGCGTGGCGCTGACGAACACGACGGTCGTCGGAGAGATCGCTCCGCCGGTCACGCTCCACGTCGCGCCGCCGTCCGTCGACTTGAAGACGTAGGCGTGCTGCTGCGTATCGGTCGCGTTCACGTAGAGGACACTGCCGAAGTCGGCGACGGGACCTGCACGGAGCGAGACGCCGCCGGGCTGCGTCGTGAAGCCGGCCGGGTCGGGGAGCGGCGCGCTCGCCTTCCACGTCTTCCCGCCGTCCGCCGTGCGATAGATGACCGGACGGTCGTTCGGGCTCCATGCGGAGATGTAGCCGTGCTGCGTGTCACTGAACGCGAGCGCGCCCTTGCACTGCGCGTCGGCGATGCCCGACCCGTCGAGCCCGCGCCACGTGTTCGCGCCATCGAACGTGTTCCCGATACCGACCTGCTGCGACTGGCACTGCGTCGCGGGAGACCCCGACTCCATGCGCCAGCCGTCCTTGTCGCTCACGAACGCGATCACCGCGTTCGGCGCCTGCGGAGGCCAGGTGCGCTCTGTCCACGTCGCGCCTTTGTCGGTCGAGAGGAAGAGGCGGTCGGCGACGAGCATCCACACGACACCGTTCCCTGCTGCGGCGACCTGCGCCGTCGTCGGGAGCGGTATCGGGGACTTGCTCGTGGATGGTGACGCGGACGCTGACGCCGACGGGATCGGCGTCGCGGTCGCGCTCGAAGACGATGTGGCGGTCGGCGTCGGCGACGTCGCCACGGTCCCGCCGCAGGCGGTCGCGAGGACGAGCGCGAGGGTGATGAGTGCTTTCTTCATGTTGCTTGCTCCGTTTCCATGGACAGCATCCGCCTATGAGAACGCCGCGCGCATCGCCGAAGTTCCTGAGAACGCGTACGCGCGTTCTACTACTTAACCGTGAGGTGAAGGAGCACGACCCGCTGCTCGGACGGCACGAGTGCTGCATGCGATACACAGCGGAGCGCCCGCTCCAGGAGGTCGTCGTGGAGTCGAGCGATCGCACCGGATCAGGTCTTGTCGCAGCGAGCGCGTTGGCGGCGCTCATCCTGCTCATCGTCGTGCTCTCGGCGAACGGCGCGTTCGCGGCGCAGCCGATGTTCCCGATGGGCATCGCGCGCTAGGACCTAGACCTCGAGCTCGAGCCCCTCGCGCGCGACGACGACCTCGAGACCCGAAGAGCGTTCGCGCCCGGCGCGCGACGCGTCGCGGCCGATGTGATCGAGCGCGTCGTCGCTGCGGTCCGGGTCGTGGTGATAGAGGACGAGACGCTTCACCTTTGCCTGCGCCGCGATGTCGATCGCGGCTTCGATCGTCGAGTGGCCCCAGGTCGGCTTGAAGTCGCTCTGCAGGTACTGCGCGTCGTGGATGAGCGTGTCGGCGCCCCGAGCGAGCGTCGTGACCGGATTCGGCTTCCCGCTGAACGCATCCTCGGTGTCCGTCGCGTAGACGAGCGAGCGTCCGTCGGCCTCGACCCGGTATGCGAGGGACGGCGCGGGGTGCCAGATGCTGGCGGCGCGCACGTGATACGGACCGACCTTCCGCTCCTCGCCGTCGTGCATCTCGCCGATGTCGAGCTTCGCGGGAAGCTCGTCGAGATCGACCGGGAAGAACGG
>DATDNP010000072.1:0-2854 GCA_036518215.1 Candidatus Limnocylindria bacterium | reverse complement strand
GCTCAGCGCGACCCTCGACGACGCCGCGGAGCTCATGGAACAGCGGCGCGTGCACCGGCTCGTGGTGCTCGGACCCGACGGCCAGACGCCGGTCGGCGTCCTCTCGGTGACCGACCTGGTGCACGTCATGGCCGCCGGGGTGGAGATGCCCGTATGACGGTCACGCACCTGCTCGACGTGCACCGGTACGTCGACGACTTCAACGACGCGGTGATGGGCGCATACGCGACGAAGCTCGAGGACGTCGAGCTTGCCGCGGACAGCGGCGTCGCGCGCAGCATCATCCCGCCGGGCACCGCGGCGACACGCGACTTCAGCCACCTGGCGCCGACGATCCCCGAGTTCATCGCGGACCGCTGCGTGGGCTGCATGTCGTGCGTCAACACGTGTCCGGACACGGCGATCCTCGCCGTCGCGCTCGGGAAGTCGAAGGTCGCGGAGCGTATCGAGACGTTCGCCCAGAACGAGCCCGTCGCGGCGCGCGCGCGCGAGACCGCGGCGGCGCACTTCGCGGACACGCGCAAATACGGCGAGGTGCCGGCGAAGAAAGGCCACGAGCCGGCGGGGTTCGGCATCTTCGTCGACCCGGTGCACTGCAAGGGCTGCGGCGAATGCGTCGAGGTGTGCGTCGCGCTCGGCTACGACGCGCTGCGTATGGTCGAGAAGGTCCCCGAGGGACGGAACGGCGAGGCCACCCTCGAGCACTACGCGCGCGACATGCGGTTCTTCCGCACGCTGCCGCCGACGCCGCCCGAGTACCGCAACGAGAAGGCGCTCGCCGATCTCATGCTCGGCGACGTCGCGCTCGGCTACGTCGGCGGCGCGGGGTCGTGCTCGGGCTGCGGCGAGGCGACGGCGCTCCGCATGCTCGTCGCGGCGACACGGCAGACGTACGGACCCGAGGGCATGGGTGTCGTCGCGTCGACCGGCTGCAACACCGTCTTCGGCAGCACGTATCCGTACAACCCCTACCTCGTCCCGTGGACGAACTCGCTCTTCGAGAACGCGCCCGCGGACGCGCTCGGCATCCGCGTACGGTGGGACCAGGCCGGACACACCGATCGCCGGCTGTGGGTCGTCGGCGGCGACGGTGCGATGTACGACATCGGCTTCCAGTCGCTCTCGCGCATGGTCGCGAGCGGCATGGACATCAAGGTGCTCGTGCTCGACACGCAGGTGTACTCCAACACCGGCGGCCAGGCGTCGACGTCGACGTTCGGCGGCCAGGTGACGAAGCTCTCCGCGTTCGGCAAGGCCGTGCATGGGAAGGTGGAGCGCCGCAAGGAGCTCGGACGCATCCTCATGGCGCACGGCGACGTCTTCGTCGCGCAGACGACGCCCGCACACGTGAACCACTTCTACAAGGCGATCCTCGACGCGAACAGCTACCCGGGGCCGGCGGTCGTGATCTCGTACGCGCCGTGCCAGCCGGAGCACGGCATCGCGGACGACGCATCGAACCGCCAGGCGCGGCTCGCCGTCGACTCGCGCGCGTTCCCGCTGTTCGTGTACGACCCGCGGAAGGGCCCGACCCTCAAGGAGCGGCTGTCGCTCCAGGGCAATCCTGAACCGAAGACCGACTGGTCCACGCAGCCGGATGGCGCGGTCGTGGACTTCCTTGCGTTCGCGCGCACCGAGGGGCGGTTCGCGCCGCACTTCGCCGCGGACGGCACGCCGAGCGCGGAGATCCGCGCGACGCAGGAAGAACGGCTCGCCAACTGGAGGGCGCTGCAGGAGCTCGCCGGCATCACGAAAGCGGAGGCACCCGCGCCATGAACCTTCTCGATCTCACGACGATGCTCTGGGTCATCCTCACGCTCGCCGCGATCGTCGCGGCGATCTGGCTCATCATCACGTTCTCGCGCATCGACGAGCGGCTCCGCCGCACGCTCGAGCAGCGGCTCTCGCGTGGCGAGATCACGATGGACGAGTACCGCGCGCGGGTCGCGCTGCTGAGCTAGCTGGTGAGCGCGGCCGTCACGTGACGGCCGTCTCGATCGGCGCCGACACGATGTCGAAGAGCTGCGCGATGAGCTCGAGCGCGCCGTCCGGTCCGCCGAGCTCGAGGCAGATGCCGTTCGGTCTGCCGCAGATGTCGAACGCGAGGAACCGGCAGCACCGCCGTTCGAATTCGACGAATTCGCCGATGACCGGCACCGGGACGTCACGGTCGAAGACCACCGTCCAGGCCGTCTCGCCGCGGCGTACCTCGCGCCTGGCTGCCTTCAGGATCTCGCGCACCTCGCGATGGCGTCGCCGCTGGGCCTCGCTCACGTCGCTCAGATCGCACGCCACCGCCACGTCGCCGTTCGTCGGATGCGCCATGTCATCGCCTCCCATCGCGTGATGGCGCGAGCGTCGCCGCGCAGCGAACTGGCAGGTCAAGCCTTGACCGCCAGCGCACTGGCAGGTCTATCGTCGCCGCCGTGCGTGTTCGTGAGCTCGCGCGTCGCGCCGGCGTCCCGCAGCGCACGGTGCGCTTCTACGCCGACGACAAGCTCATCACGCCCGTACGACGGTCCGCGGGCGGGTACCGCGAGTTCGACGAGCGCGCGCTCCGCGTGCTGCGCTTCGTCCGCCACCTGCAACGGCTCGGGCTCACGCTGGCGCAGATCCGGCCGCTCGTCCGCGCGGCCGAGCGCGGCGACGCCTCCGCGACGCTGCGAGCATCGCTCGAGCGGCAGCTCGCCGCGGTCGACGCGCGCCTCGCCGAGCTCACCTCCGTCGCGCACGAGCTTCGCGCGCTCGTCTCGGCGAAGGAGGTGGCGTGCCGGGACGAGCTGTGCATCTGCCGCTGCCGCGACGATGCCGCCCGCGCGCGCTCGCCGGCGGACGCGCTAGGGCGCGCTGAGGT
>DATDNP010000071.1:0-18772 GCA_036518215.1 Candidatus Limnocylindria bacterium | reverse complement strand
CGATCTCACGGTAAAAGGAAGCACCGTGCTTCCCCGCGGTCGACGTTCCACCCTTCTGACCAGCTTGCCGGACCGTCATGTCGCCGCGCTTCTCTTCCATGCATAGAACGTAGAGGGACAGCCCTCGCTCGTTCGGTCTTGTCGGTCACAACCCCACTACCTGCGGACGAGCCCGGAGGCCCGAACGACGCAGAATTCGGGCGATCCTGAGCGAATCGGCACGGTCGTCCGCCACGGCGAAGAGGGACGGCCCGCTTCCCGAGAGGAATAGCGCGATCCCCCGCGCGGCCGCGACCGCGCGCCACGATGAGATCGCATCGCAGATGCGCTCCGCCGGCCCGAGGAGGTCGTTCACGGCGTGCACGCGCACCAGGTCGGGCGTGACGACGCCATTCGTGAACGCGCTCGCGATCGCGTCGACGTGCGTCGCGTCGCCGTGCTCGTCGGCGCGGAGCGCGTCGAACACATCGCGCGTCGAAAGACGCACCGTGGGACGGACGAGCACGACGTGGAGCGGCTCGCGCTGTTGTGGAAGCGGAGCGACGATCTCGCCGCGGCCCGACACGAGCGCGGCGCTCGCGCCGCTCGCGAAGAACGGCACGTCCGATCCGACCTCGGCCGCGACACGCACGAGATCGGCGTCGACCTCCCACAGGGACGCGAGCGCGCGAAGGACGGCGGCCGCGTCGCTCGATCCGCCACCGAGACCGGCGGCGATCGGGATCCGTTTGCGGATGCTGACGAACGCGTGCGCCTCGCGCCGCGCGGCCTCGGCGAGCGCGCGCACCGCGCGAGCGGCGAGGTCCTCGCCCTCGAAGCGCATCGTGTTCCGCACCTCGAGCCGGGCGTGCCTCGCGACGCGCACGTCGTCCGCGAGGTCCATCCGCACGAACACGCTTCGGAGGTCGTGATAGCCGTCGCTGCGCTTCCCGGTGACCGCGAGCGCGAGGTTCAGCTTCGCGGGCGCAGCGAGCGTGACCGATCTACTCATCGGGTATGCCCGCGCTTAGTGCGAGCGCCACCCACTCGTCGAGCGTGAGCTCCTCGGGTCTGCGGGTCGGCTCGATCCGCGCGGCGGCGAGCGCGGCGTCGGCGCGCTCGCGCGGCAGCCCCGCCTCGTGGCCGAGCGCGGCGCGCAGCTGCTTGCGGCGGTGTCGGAACACGTCGCTCACGAACGTGAGGAACGCGCGCTGCGCGAGCGGTGCGAACACGGGCCGCGGGTACGTGCGGAGCGCGACGACGGCCGACGAGACGCGCGGCGGCGGCCGGAACGACGACGGCGGGACGCGCCGCACGATGCGGGGCTCGGCGAACGACTGCACGAGCACCGAAAGGAAGCCGCGCTCGCGCGGGGACGGCGATCCCGGCATGGCTGCGATGCGCCGCGCGACCTCCTCCTGGACGAGCACGACGACGAGCGGCGGGCGGCGCGGGTCGGCCAGGAAGCGCTCCAGCAGCGGCGTCGTGATCTGATACGGCAGGTTGGCGACGATCCGGCTGGGCGGCCGCTCCCCGAGCGAGTAGAGGTCGACCTCGAGCGCGTCGGCGCGGACGACGCGGACGTGCTCCCGGCCGGCGAGGGTGTCGCGCAGCACCTCGACCATCCGCTCGTCGAGCTCGACCGCGGTGACGCTCCGCGCCCGGTCGGCGAGAGCGGCCGTCAGGACGCCCGGCCCGGGTCCGACCTCGAGGACGTCGTCGTCGGCCGACAGGGCGGCGGCGTCGACGATCGCGCTGAGGACAGAGCGATCGACGAGGAAGTGCTGGCCGATGCCCGTCGCGGCACGGACGCCGTGGCGGCGGAGCACGCCCTCCAGCGTGCGTGGATCCGCAAGATTGCCTACGCCGACTTGCGTGGTCGGCGTCGCTTCCGGTCGACCCCCCAGTGATGATCGGCGTGGCACTCACGGCACAGTGTCATACCGTTCGAGAGAACGTAGGCAAGCTGTGGGTCGACGGAGACGGGCACGATATGGTGCGCATGCAGCACGACAGGGTCACCCGGCTTGCTGCGCCGGCCGCACATCAGACACGTCCAGTTGTCACGCGCGAACACCTTCTCCCGCCACGCGCGGTGCTCCTCGGACAAGTGCGGCCGTTTCGGCCCGCCGCTCCACCGATGGTTCGCGGGGCCGCGTCGCGGCGGCGGAGGAACGGTCGGGTTGTGGCCGGATCGGTACTTCGTGGCTTGCTGGCCGATGCGTTGTCCACAGCCGCAAGCGCAAAGCGGTCTGAGCCGCGCCGCGTTCTCTTTGGCAATACGCCCGTTGAAGCGATTCGCGCACGCGCGCGAGCAGAAACGTTGGCCGCGATCGACAACCTTTGAGAGCGGAACGTCGGCAGTACGACCGCACTCGACGCAGACGATCGGTAGAAGCGCTGTGCAGCGGGCGCAGGTGCATTTAGAACGAATGCGCTATTTGGCGCACGCAAGACAACACACTTCAAGTCACCAGAACATGCGACGCACTCGCGCGATCGCGTGACGCTTCGTCGCGCATTCGTGCGACATGACAGCAGGGCCCGTCGCTAATTCATGCGACATGTTCAGGTGAGGCGCCGTCCCGGGTCGACCGAGCGACGGCGCCTCACCCGTTCACGATCGCGTGAGGCCGCGCCTACTTACAGGACCACTGCCCGGCTTGCTGGTTCGCGAACATCATCGCCGCGGTATTCGCGTTGGCGACCGCGTCGAAGACGCTTGCGCCCCCGTAGCCGGCGCGGACGCTGTTCGCCGCCCAGGTGCTCGCGAGGAACTGGAAGAGCCCCGAGGCACCGGACGAGGCGTTGTAGGCGTTCGGGTTGTAGTGGCTCTCGCAGTAGGCCACGCGCAGCAGCTGCGTCGGATCGGCGCCCCAGCGCTGCGCCGCGGCGACGATGATCCCCTGGATGTCCGACGGCGCCGCGACCGGCGCGAGCGCCGCGGTACCGATGTGCTGGACCTCAGCCTCGGGCGCGACGAGCTGGACGGACGACACGAGCGTACGGCTCGTCTCGACGCCGTCGGCGGTTCGGATCGCGTACGTGTTCTCAGCGACCCCGGCCGTTCCGGCCTTCGATACGACGACGCGGCCGGTCGGAAGGCTCGGATCGGACACCTTCTGGACCGCGAACGGCACGGGCTCCTGGACGGCGACCGTCGTCTCGGACACACGTACGACGCGGACGACGGCGCCCTCGGAGACGGTCTGGGCAGGGTCCGCCGGGACGGTCTGGTCGAGGGCACCCAGGGTCACGCCGGACAGCGAGAGGACGTCGGCCACGGTCGCCCCGCGCGGCGCGCGGAGGGAACGGGTCTGACCGGCGTCGACCAGCGACACCGGGATGCCCCCACCGAGGACGAGCGAGATCCCCGACACGGTCGTGCGGATGAGCCGGGCGTCGAGGGATGACCGGCCGCCGCGCGCGGCGGTCTCGGCCCGGATGGCAATGGGCGTCGAGGCACTTCCCTCCGATGCCGCAGCCGAGGCGAGCTGCCAGCTCGCACCGAACGCCACGAACGTCAGGAGGGAGAGGCTCACGACCCGAAGGATCGTCGCGACATGCGGTCGCGCCACGTGCACACCTCCCTGTCCCCACCCCAGTCACGCGCAGGCAGCCTGAATGAGAGGCAGTTGTACTGAGGGGGAACGCTTCGAAATGGTAAAGGACTGGAAACGAGCGCGTCGAGGCTGTCAGGCAGGCACAGATGTTCGCTTAGCGGTCAGGCGGCCGCCAACCCAATGATTTCAGGTGTTCTCGCGCCGCGGGCCCCGTGTCGGGTCGCCTGAGCGCCGCATCGATGAACGCGGCCACGTAACCGCCCTTGTCGCCCGTGTCGTACCGCTGCCCTTCGAGCTCGACGGCCCAGACCGGCGCGCCATCACGCGCGAGGGCGGCGATCGCGTCGGTCAGCCAGATCTCGCCGCCGCGTCCGGGAGGGAGCGAGGCGAGCGCCTCGAAGATCTCGGGCTCAAGGATGTAGCCGTGCACCGCGGCGAGGTCGCTTGGGGCGTCCTCAGGCTTCGGCTTCTCGACGATCGCGAGGACGCGCGTCGTCCGCTCGTCGACCTGGGTGCCGGCGACGACGCCATAGCGCGAGGCATCCTCCTTCGAGACGCGGATGCACCCGATGACGCTGCCGCCGCCGAGCCGCTCTCGGGCGCGGAGAAGCTGAGAGACGGCGGGCTCGGCCCCGAGCATGATGTCGTCCCCCCAGAGCATCGCGAACGGCTCGTTCCCGACGAGCGGTCGGGCCATGAGCACGGCGTGGCCGTTCCCGTGCGCCTCCGGTTGGAGGACGGTCCGCACCTGGGCGAGCCGCTCCGGACGGTGCAGCAGCTCGAGCTCGTCGCTCCGGCGGTCGGCGCTGAGCCGCTGCTCGATCCGCGTGTTCGGCCGGAAGTAGCCCTCGATGGACTCCTTCCCCGGGCCCACGACCACCACCACCCGCTGGATCCCGGACGCCGCGAGCTCCTGGACGACGAGCTCGATGACGGCCGTGTCGATGACCGGCAGGAGCTCCTTCGGCACGCTGCGGGTGATCGGGAGGAAGCGCGTGCCGAGGCCGCCCGCCGGTACGACCCCGTAGATCACCGGCTTCAGCTGCGATCCGTGGCTGTGCGTCATCGCCGTGCGTCCACCGCGACATGGAACGGTACCGGCAGCGTCGTGCGGACCGCCAGGCCGGTCACGGCGAGGAGCGGCGCGCGGCGGTCCTTGCTCGTGTCGACGGCGATGGTGAGCGCGCCGTCGTCGACGTAGTGACGCTCGACGGTGGCGCCCTGGTCCGTGAAGCGCAGGAGCTGGACGACGAAGCGCTGCGCGACGTAGTTCGTCGACCGGACGAAGCCATTCGCCTGCCACCCGTTGTCCTGCTCCGCGTCGTCATTCAGCACGCCCGGGATCTGCACGTCGTCGATCGCGAAGCCTTGGAGCGCCAGCGCGCCGTCGGTCACGTACTCGAACCGCAGCAGCACCTGCTTCCCCGAGTAGGCGGAGAGGTCGACGTCCTGCTGGATCCACTTCGGCGTGTCGCCCCCGCCCGACGTCCCGGTGTAGGCGTTCCCGAGGTTCTGACCGTTCGGGTCATCGGTCGTCGTCGCGGACGACGGGAGCGTCGTCCAGTGCTGCCCGTTGTCCGTCGAGACCGCGACATATCCGTAGTCGTAGTCCTTCTCGATGTCGTACCAGGTCCAGAACGTGAGCTTTGGCGTCGTCGCCTTCGAGAGGTCGACGCTTCGCGTGAGCGTGCTGTCGAGTCCGTCGGCCTTGTCGGACCACCACATCGCGGCACCCGAATGCGCGTCCGTCGGCAGCAGCTTCGTCCGCGTGTCGCCGGTGAACGCGATCGAGATGTTCTGTCGCGGTAGCTCGACGTAGCGCGCCGCGTAGTTGTGGACCGTCGCATCGATCTTGTTCCCCACGCTCACGCGATCGCGATCCGACGGTCCGGCCGGCGAGCGCACCGCGACCCCGTTCGGGTACGTCGTGGCCCGGTCGGCGGATTGCGTCCCGAGGAACGCGTTCGCCGCGACGAAATCGGCGTAGAGATCGTCGAGGCCCTTCTGCCCGCGCGCGCGGAGCACCGCGTCGAGGTCCGCTGGCGTGTTGATCCCGTGGTCGATGAACGCGTTGATGAGCGCATCCCCACCCGCCTGCTGCCGCAGGAACTCGAGGAACAGCTCGGCCTGGCCGTAGTACGCCTGCGATTGCTCGATCTCGGGCCAGTCGTTGAGCTGCGTGTCGGGCAGCGACAGGAACGTCTGCGCGTGCACCGGCGGGAAGCCGTTCGCGAGCTCGCACAGCTGCGCATGCCCTTCGTCGAACCATACCGACGACCGCACCTTCCGGCCGTACTCGATCATGTGACAGAACTCGTGCGCGACGATCGTGTTGAGGTAGCGGTCGCCCGCGCGCGCCGAGAGCGAGTTGATGTAGACCATCTCGCGCTGCGCGCTGTACTGGTTCACCCACAGCGGCAGCTCGTCGGACGAGCTGAAGTACCCCGCGGCCGCGCCGGGGATGCGCGCGACGAGGATGTCGATGTGCGGATCGCCGTCTATGCCCGGCGTCCACTCCGACCCGTACGCGGCGCGGTCCGTCGGATAGATGTTCGACTCGAAGAAATCGGCGTTCTGGCGCAGCGCGTTGACGTCGAGGGAGACGTCGTTCTGCACCCACCACTTCGCGTGGTCGGTGATGACGCGGATCGTCGCGGTGATCCGCATGTTCTTCTTCTGTGCGAAGTCGTACGTCCAGAATTGCTGGGACGTCCCGACGCTCTCGTCGGGCGGCGTGGTACGGACCGGCTCGAACGCGTTCGCCGGCTGGCCGTCCTTTCCGCGGAGCGCGCGGGTCAGCGCGAAGATGTCGGCCTCGGGGAGTGGCTTCGTGTTGAGGATCTGGCTCATGTCGCCGAGTGCCGCGGCCCGCGAGCCCGAGGGCGGCGGCGTCGAGCTCGCGCTCGCGGCACCCGACGCGGTCGGCGATGGCGACGGCAGCGTGATCTGGCAGCTCGCGAGGACGAGCGCGACGAGCACGCTCGCAAGACGCAGGCAGCGCCTCATGCGCGCACGTAGCCTTCAACGAGCGTGCGGCGCCCGACGACGCGGCCGCCTCGGCGATAGACGCGCGGCACGCGGCGGCGTATCCCCGTGACGATCTCGTAATTGATGGTGCCGGCGGCGCGCGCGAGCGCCTCGGCGCTCTGCGACACGCTGCCCTGCCGTCCGATGAGGACGACCTCGTCGCCCGCGGCGACCGCCGGCACGTCGGTCACGTCGAGCATCACGAGGTCCATGCATACACGGCCCGCGAGACCGAGCGCTCGCTCGCGGAGGAGGAGGCACCCGCGCGCGCCGAGCGAGCGCGGGAACCCGTCGCCGTAGCCGACGGGCACCGTCGCGATGCGTCCGTCGCGCGGTAGGCGGTACTCGTGCCCGTACGAGACGCCCGTCCCCTTCTTCGCGTCGGCGACGCGCCGGACCCGAGAGCGCCACGTGAGCGCGGGACGGAGCGTGACGGCCGACGACTGATGCGTCGCCGCGTAGAGGCCGTACAGGGAGACGCCGGGGCGGATCGCGGTCGCCCACTCGAGCCGTCCGAAGGCGGCGACCCCCGCGCTCGCGGCCGCGTGGACCCAGCGCGGCGGCTCGCCGATGGCGCCGAGCACGTCCGCGAACCGCGCGAGCTGCTGCCGGTCGTTCGTCACGTCGGGCTCGTCCGCGGTCGCGAGGTGCGTGAAGATGCCGTCGACGCTCACATGACGCATACCCCGGATGGCGCGAAGACGGTCCACCGCCTCGCCGAACGGCGCGCCGAGACGCGTGAGCCCGGTGTCCACCTTGAAGTGGACGCTCGCGCGCACGCCCGCGGCCGCGGCGGCGTCGTCGACGAGCTTCGTCTCATCCGTCGCCCACACGACGAGCGCGCAGCCGGCCGCGACGGCGGCCTCTGCCTCGGCGCGATCCTGCGCGCCGAGCAGCACGAGCACCGGCGCGCCGATGCCGACGCGCCGCAGATAGAGGGCCTCGTCGACGGTCGCGACGGCGAGCATCGCCGCGCCCGCCTCGACGAGCGTCTCGGCGACGGCCTCGACGCCGTGACCGTATGCGTCGGCCTTCACCACCGCGATGACGTCGGCGCCACCGCCCTCGCGAAGCGCCTCGAGGTTCGCGGCGATCGCGTCGAGATCGACTTCGACGACGGTGGACCGGATCGGGACGTTCAACGGTGCCGTCGTGTGATGCGAGCCGCGCGCCGCGGCTCCGCGCGCTCCTCGCGCTCGGCGCTCAGGCCCGCGACGATCTCGCGCAGCGCACGCGGCAGAGCGTCGACGATGTCCGTCGCGAGCGCGCCCGATTCGCCGATCTCCGCGGCGAGGAGCGCGCCGGCGCGGCCGTGCACCCATACGCCCGAGGCGGCGGCTGCGAGCGGTGCGAGGCCCCGTGCGGCGAAGGCCGCGATCGCGCCACCGAGCGCGTCGCCGGATCCGCCGACGCCGAGCGTCGGATTCGGCGCGTCGTGGATGTACGTCCGCTTCCCGTCGGTGACCACCGTGACCGCACCCTTCAGCACGAGCGTCACTTTCCACTCCACCGCGTGGCGCTCGGCGAACGCGACGCGTGCGGCATCCTTCGGCACGACGCGCCCCGCGAGACGCGCGGCCTCGCCGTCGTGCGGCGTCAGGATCGTCCGCGGCGGGAGCACGGCCGGCCAGTCCTCGGTGCGTGCGAGCGCGTTCAATCCATCCGCGTCGACGATCGTCGTCACGTCGCGCGCGTTCCGCAGGACCGCCACGACGAGGTCGTCGGTACCGGCGGCATGCGCGAGACCCGGACCGATGAGGAGCGCGCGGATCTTCTCGCCCAGCAGCGGCGAGATCTGCGCCGCTGCGGCGGTCGCCATGACGCCCGGCTGCGCTTCGGCGAGCGGGAAGAACGTGATGTTCGGATCGCGGCCGCCGATCATCTCCACGACCGAGCGCGCGGCGGCGACGGTCACGACGCCGGCGCCGCAACGCGCCGCGCTCCGCGATGCGAGGAGCGCCGCGCCTGGATAGCGCTCCGAGCCGCCGACGATGAGCACGCGGCCGCGCGCCTCCTTCCCCGCCTCCGGCGGAAGGGGACGCAGCACGGAGCGCACGAAGGCCGCGTCGAGCGCGATGGGCTCGGTCAGCGCAGTCCTACGGCCACCGCGACCGCGAGATCGCGGATGTGAGAGATGCTCACCGAGAGCGGGACGCGTAGTCCGAGCGCCTTCGCTCGCTGCTCGGCGCGCCCGTGCAGCGTCACCGTGGGCTGCCCCATCGGCGTGCGCCGGATCTCGATCTCGCGCCAGCCGACCCCGCGGACGCCGAGTCCGAGCACCTTCGAGACCGCCTCCTTCGCAGCCCACCGCCCCGCGAGATGGAGGACGTTGTGCTGGCAGTAGCGCTGCTCCCACTCGGTATACACGCGCCCGAGGAAGCGCGCGTCATGCCGCTCGAGCACCCCACGAATGCGAGCTGTCTCGATGATGTCGATGCCGACCTCGCTCGCGGCGCCTCGTCCGATCACTCGACCGTGACTGCCTTCGCGAGGTTGCGCGGCTGGTCGACGTCGTTCCCCCGGCGGTCCGCGATGTGGTACGCGAGTAGCTGCAGCGGCACGACCGCGAGTGCCGGCGAGAGGAGCTCGTTGGTCGGAGGGATGCGGATGATCTCGTCCGCGTACTTCGCGATCTCCTCGTCGCCGTCCGTGGCGAGCGCGATCACGATGCCCGCGCGAGCGCGCACCTCCTGGATGTTCGAAAGGATCTTCTTGTAGGTGGAGTCCTGGAGCGCGATGGCGACCACCGGGAGGGTCTCGTCGATGAGCGCGTTCGTGCCGTGCTTCATCTCGCCCGCGGCGGTCCCCTCCGCGTGGATGTATGAAAGCTCCTTGAGCTTGAGCGCTCCTTCGAGCGCGGTCGGGTAGTTCGCGCCGCGGCCGAGGAAGAGGAAGTGCTCCGCACCGTAGTAGCGATACGCGAGCGCGCGCATCTTCGGCTCCTCGCGGAGCACCGCGTCGATGAGCGTCGGAAGGTGGAACGCCTGCGCGAGCAGCGCGGCGCTCTTCTCCGCGTCGATCGTCCCGCGGCGCTGGCCGAGGTAGATCGCGAAGAGGTACAGGTCGACGAGCATCGCCGTGTACGCCTTCGTCGACGCGACGCTGATCTCGGGGCCGGCATGGAGATAGATGACGTCGTCGGACACGCGACTCGCCTCGCTCCCGACGACGTTCACGATGGACAGGAGCCGCGCACCGCGCTGGCGCCCCGCCTCCATCGCCGCGAGCGTGTCGGCAGTCTCGCCCGACTGCGTCACCGCGACGACGAGCTGGCCTGGCGACACCACAGGGTCTCGGTAGCGGTACTCCGACGCGATCTCGACGTCGCACGGGATCCGCGCGATCCGCTCGATGAGGTACTTCCCGACGAGCGACGCGTACGACGCGGTGCCGCACGCCACGAACGTGATGCGCGGGATGTTGCGGACGAACGCCTCGTCCATCTTCAGGTCCTCGTCGAAGACGACGAGCCCGGTCTTGCGATCGACACGTCCGAGGAGCGTGTCGCTGACCGCGCGCGGCTGCTCGTTGATCTCCTTCAGGAGGAAGTGCTTGTATCCGGCCTTCGCGGCGCCGACCGGGTCCCACGTGACCGTCTGACGCTCCTTGGCCACGATGCTTCCGTCGAAGCGCTGGAACGTGACGCTCTTCGCGGTGACGATGGCCATCTCGCCGTTCTCGAGGAACGACACGATGCGCGTGTGCTCGAGGAGCGCCGGCGCGTCGGACGCGACGAAGTTCTCGTCGGTCCCGTAGCCGATGATGACGCCGCCGGCGTTGCTGATCCGCGACGCGACGATCTTCCCGGGATCCTTCGACGAGATGAAGACGAGCGCGGCCGCGCCCTCGAGCTTCGGCAGCACGACGCGCGCGGCCGCCTCGAGCGAGACGCCCTTCTTCAGCTCGTCCTCGAGCATGTGCACGACGACCTCGGTGTCGGTGTCGCTCGTGAAGCGATGGCCGGAGGCGAGGAGCGGCGCCTTCAGCTCGGCGAAGTTCTCGATGATCCCGTTGTGGATGATCGCGGTCGTGCCGCTGCAGTCGACGTGTGGATGCGCGTTCTGCTCGGTCGGCCGCCCATGCGTCGCCCAACGGGTGTGGCCGATGCCGGTCGTGCCTTCGGTGGGGTGCGACGACACGACGCCGGCGAGGTTGTCGAGCTTCCCCTCCGCGCGCAGGACCGCGAGCGTGCCGTTCTTCTGCACCGCGACACCCGCGGAGTCATAGCCGCGATATTCGAGGCGGCGCAGGCCGTCCATGAGGAGCGGCAGCGCCGTCCTCGGCCCGACGTATCCGACGATCCCGCACATGGGCTACACCAGCTCTTTCTTCGCGATGTCCTCGAGGCGCGCGGCGGTGCTCGCGGCGACCGACGGTTCGCGTGCCTCCACCATGATCCGCAGCACCGGCTCCGTGCCGGACGGCCGCACGACGAGCCGACCCGCGGAGCCGAGCGTCAGCTTCGCCTCCTTGACCGCGTCGGCGAACGCCGGGACGGTCTCCCACTCGTTGCGGCGGGGCGCTCGCACGTTGCGCATCTCCTGCGGCCACCGCTCGAGGTCGGCCGCGAGCTCATGGAGGGGCTTCCGCTCGGAGTGGACGAGCGATAGCACCTCGAGCGCGGTGAAGATCCCATCACCCGTCGTGTGGTAGCCGCGGAAGATGACGTGCCCCGACGGCTCGCCGCCGAACTGCGCGTCGCGCTTCACCATCTCTTCCCACACGTAGCGGTCGCCGACCTTCGTGCGGACGAGCTCGACGCCTTCGCGTGCGAGCGTCGCTTCGAGGCCACCATTCGACATGATCGTGCCGACGACGATCTTCGGGCGCAGCTTCCCGCCCCGCGCGAAGTGACGCGCGACGAGGGCGAGGACGACGTCGCCGTCGTGCACGCGACCCTCGGCGTCGACCGTCATGACGCGGTCGCCATCGCCGTCGAAGGCGAAACCGACGTCCGCGCGCCGCTCCGTGACCGCGCGCGCGAGCGCCTCCGGCGCGGTCGCGCCGCAGCCGTCGTTGATGTTCTGCCCGTCGGGCGTGTCGAACAGCGAGTACACCTCGGCACCGGCGGCGGCGAAGACGGAGGGCGCGACGCGGTACGTCGCGCCGTTCGCGCAATCGAGCACGACGCGCAGCCCGTCGAGCGGCGGCGCGATGCGTCCGAGGAACTCCTCGTACCGCTTCACGAGCCCGCGCGCGTCGCCCACGAGACCGATGCCGCCCTCGGTCGGCCGCGGGAGCCGGTCTTCACCGGTCATCTCGCGCTCGATCTCGTCCTCGACGCTGTCGGGCAGCTTCATCCCCGTGTGGTCGAAGAACTTGATGCCGTTGTCCGGCGCAGGGTTGTGGGACGCGCTGATCATCGCGCCCGCGACGAAGTCCTCGCTGCGCGCGAGATACGCGAGGCCGGGCGTCGGGATGTGCCCGACGAGGCGCACGTCGACGCCGACCGAGCAGAGGCCGGCGGCGAGCGCGCCCTCGAGCATGCGCCCGCTCCGCCGCGTGTCGCGGCCGATCACGACCGCGTGCCCGGGTCCGCCGAGGACGTGGCCCGCGGCACGGCCGAGGCGCAGGGCGAGCTCGGGCGTCAGATCGAGGTTCGCGACGCCGCGTACCCCGTCAGTTCCGAAAAGCCGGCTCATTTGGACCTAATGGTGAGCGTGACACGGGTCGGTTGCACGCTTTGCGCCGTCGTTCCGTTCGGCACGCGGACGCTGACATCGACCGTGTACGTGCCGGGACCTTTTCCCGCGGCGTCCACGAGCGCGCTCACTTGGTCGCTCGATAGGCCCTCGAGCGTGGGGACCGGGCCCGAGACGACGACCGTGATCACTCCGGGGTCGGTGTCGGCGACGAGACCCGAGCCGAGATTCTGGATCTGCACGCCCAGGTAGAACGGCCGAGTGCCCGCGAGCGGCACGACGGTGACGCTCACCGCCGCGGAGGCATCGCCCTTCAGGAATGACACGCCGTCCGGCAGCACGAGCGCGGTCGCGAGCGTCTTCGAGGCAGCGAGGCCGGTGACGTCGACCGCCTGCGTCTCGATGCGGTCGAGCGTCGCGAGCTTCGCCTGATCGCCGCTCACCGTCACGGTGACCGGATCGGTCGTGATCTGCGAGATCCAGAACCCCGGCGCGACCGCACCCTTGAGCGTCCAGAGCACCGGAACGGTGCGCGTCGTCGCGGTCGGCAGCAGCGGCACCGTGACGACCACGACGCCGGGCTCGACCTGCAGGCCGTCGATGCGCGCGCCGTTCGCGTCGACCGGCACGGCGGGAACGCTCTGGGTGAGGTCTGTCGTGACGTTGCCGAAGCGCACCGTCGCGAAGACGCCGGCGATCTGCGCGATCGCGCTCTCCGGACCGATGACGCGTACGTCCGTCGGGGAGACGCTCGTCTGACCCGGCTGCGAGCCGGCCGGCGGATCGTTCGCGAAGCGCGTCTGCACCGTGAGCGTGCGCGACGTGATGCGTTCGAGCCGGACCGAGACGGTCGGCGGCGTGACGTCGACGACCTTCACGCTGTCGTTCGAGGTGGTGACCACGACCTTCGCGTCGCGCGGCTCCCGGCTCGAGGCGTCGATACCGCTGATGTCGAGCGTCGCGTGCAGGTCCGAGATGCCGAGGCGATCGACGACACCCTGTGGTCCCGCGAGCTTCACGGTCACGTCGCCGAGCTGACCGCGGAGCACGAAGCCGCTCGGCACCTCCGGAAGCTCGACGGGGACGCGGCCGTCGAACGTGACGGTGATCTCAGGCGGTGCGGCCGTCCATACGTTCGCCACCCAGAACAGGACCGCGATGAAGATCGCCGCCACCTTCAGCGGGACGTCCTGCGTGAAGATGCGACGCGGATCGAGGCGCCGTGACCAGAGCGGACGGGCGAGGTCGTTCGCGCGCACGGCTAGGACGCCTTGCTGCGGAAGGGCAGCGGCTGGATCCGGCTCCGGAGGAGCGAGGTGAGGACACGGCGCAGCCGCTCCTCGTCGAGCGCGCCGATCATCCGGCCGTTCGAGGCGATCGAGATCGCCTGCGTCTCCTCTGACACGACGACGACGACGGAGTCTGTCTGCGCGCTCACCGACAGTGCGGCGCGGTGACGCATGCCGTAGCGGTGCGCGCTGCGCTCCTGCGTGTCCTCGAGCGGGAGCAGGCAGGCGGCGGCGACGATCGTCCCGCCGCGCACGATGACCGCGCCGTCATGGAGCGGCGAGCGCGGCATGAAGATCGACGCGAGGAGCTCGGCCGTGAGACGGCCGTTCACGGGTACGCCGGTCTCGCTGTAGTCCTGGAGTCCCGTCGCACGCTCGACGACGACGAGGGCGCCGTGATGCGCTTCGGAGATGAGGAGCGCGGCGCGAACGAGCTCGTCGACGACGCGGTCGACCTCCTCCTCGGGGAGCGGCGCGAGCAATCGATTGAGCGGGCCGAGCTGGCCGATCTGGCCGAGCACGCGCCGGAGCTCGGGCTGGAAGACGACGGCGAGCGTGAAGAGGCCGAAGACGAAGATGTTCTGGAGGACGAACTGCGTGAGCCGCAGCTTCAACACCACGGCGATGCCGTAGACCGTGACGAGCACGAGGACACCGATGAGCAGCTGCACGGCGCGCGTGCCCCGGATGAGGACAAGGATGTAGTAGATGAAGACGGCGACGATCAGGACGTCGAGTGCGTTCGTCCAGTCGCAGCACTGGCCGCGAAAGATCTGGTTGAGCTGATCCGTCAGCCAGCCCACCTAGATGGCCTGGGCCAGCTGTTCGACCTCCGCGGCAAGCTCGTCGCGGCCATCGAGCCGCAGCGCTTCGACGAGGAGCTGCACCTTCGCCTTCGCGACATCGCGCTTCCCGAGGATTCGCGCGACGTCGACGAGGAGGCGCTGGGCATCGTGGTCCGCGATGCCCGACGCGATGAGCTGGAGGAGCAGGTCGGATGCCGCATCGAGGTGCCCTTCGGCAAGGTACCGGCGCGCCGCTTCGACCGCGGCTTCCCCACCGCGTGGATCGCGATCGGCGAGATACCGCGCGGCCGTCGCCTCGACGCTCTCCGCGTCCACGTCCGGTGCGATGGGCTCGAGCTTCGGCGCGGGCGCGGCAGGCTGCGCCGCGGCGCGAGTGCTCATCGTCTCCCCCTCCGCCGGAACGCGGTCCCACCCCGTCGGCGCGGGCGCCCTCGTGTCGGGCGCGGGTGCGTCGCTCGCCGCCGCGAACGCGGAGCGCATCACCGCCTCGCGTTCGTCGATCTCGGGTGCGGGATGCCCGTTGGATCGCGGGCCGGCCGTCACCTCGGCGCCCGCGGTCTTCGCGATGTCCGCGATCCGCGCGTTCGACGGAAGGCGCTCGAGCGCGTACGCGGACTCGAGCTTCGCGCGCTCGTTGTCGTTCGCATCGAGCGCGCCCCGGATGTACCGCACGTACTCGGCTACGGCCGCATCCTCGTCGCCCGCGAGGGTCAGAGCGGCGGCGAGCCGCCGGTGCGATGCGAGGTCGTGCGGGTCGAGGCTCGCGGCCTCGCGATAGAGCGCGATCGCGCCCGCCCGCTCACCGGCCTTCGCGAGCGCGGCGCCGCCATCGAGGAGCGCGCGCAGCGCGCCCGGTCGGTCCTCCTGCTCCACCAGCACCTTCGCGAGACCGCGGTAGCCGCCGTCCGCCGCCGGGAAGTGCTGAACGAGATAGCGGAACTGCTCGTCGGCCTGGCGCAGTCGCCCACTCTGGAGGCTCTTCAGCCCGGATGCGAGCGCGACCTTGTAGTTGAAGTCCGCGGACCGACCGCTCACGGCGCCAAGTGTGCTCCGACCGGGAGCGCTACGGCTAGCGCTTCGTGAACTGAGGCGCCTTCCGCGCTCGCTTGAGGCCCGGCTTCTTGCGCTCCTTGGCGCGCGGGTCGCGTGTGAGCAGGCCCGCCTGGCGGAGTGCCTTCGTGTGCTCCTTGTCGACCTGGAGGAGCGCGCGGGCGATGCCGTGAGCGATCGCGCCCACCTGCCCGATCGTGCCGCCACCGGTGACCTTCACCATCGCGTTGAACCGCCGCGCGGTGTTCGTCACGCCGAATGCGGCGATCGCCGCCTCGGCCGCGCCGTCGCGACCGAAGTACTCGTCGAGCGGCTTCCCGTTCACGACCACCGTGCCTTCGCCGGGGACGAGGCGCACGCGCGCGATGGCCGTCTTGCGGCGACCGGTGCCCTGGAAGAATGCGGCGTTCTTCATCGCGTGCTGGCCTCCTTCATCGCCTGGGGCTTCTGCGCGGCGTGCGGGTGCTCGGCACCCGCGTACACGTGCAGCTTGCGGATCATCTTCTCGCCGAGACGGTTCTGCGGAAGCATCCCGCGCACCGCGCGGCGGATGACCTCCTCGGGCCGCCGCTGGAGGAGACGCTCGAGCGTCTCGCTGCGGAACCCGCCCGGGTACCCCGAGTGGCGGACGTACATCTTGTCCTGGAGCTTCTTGCCCGTGACGCGGATGCGAGCGGCGTTCACGATGATGACGGGGTCGCCCGTGTCGAGGTGCGGCGAGAACGTGGCGCGATGCTTGCCGCGAAGGATCGCCGCGACCTGCGTCGCGAGCCGGCCCAACGTGGCGCCATCGGCGTCGACCACTCGCCACTCACGCTGTATCTCGTTCGCTTTCGCCGTATACGTCTTCATTGCCACCCTCGCTCGCCCTTACTCGTCGTTCTCGCTGTCGGCATCTCGCTCGCGTCGCCGTTCGCCTTCGTAGGACACGCGCACCAGACAGAGCCCGCGCGCCGGAGCGCTCGGTCCCGCGAGGCTGCGGTCGCGTGACCGCAGGATCTCACCGAACCGGTCGACGGCGATCTTGCCCCGACCGACCCAGATGAGCGTTCCCACGATCCCGCGCACCATGCCGCGCAGGAACGCATCGGCCTCGATCTCGAAGGTGAGGACGTCGCCCTCACGCTCCCAGACCGCGCGCCGCACGCTCCGCTCGCCCGCGACGCCCGCCGCGAAGGCCGCGAAGTCCCATCTCCCGATGAGCGCTTCGCTCGCCCTCCGCATCGCGTCCACCGCGAGCTCCCCCGGAAGCCAGTGCTCCCGATGGCGCTCGAGCGGCGCGCGCGTCGCCGTGTTGCGGATCCGGTATTCATATGTGCGTCCCGTCGCCGAGAACCGGGAGTGGAATCCCTCCGCGGCCTCCTCGAGCGCCGAGATCGCGATGTCCTCGGGGAGAAGGGCGTTGACCCCTCTCTCCATCGTCTCTCCGTCCAGCGCGCTCGCCGTCCGGAAGTCGATCACCTGTCCTGTCGCGTGCACTCCCGCGTCGGTCCGCCCCGCGCCGGTGATCCGCACCGGCTCGTCGCACACCTGCGACAGCGCCCGCTCGAGCTCACCCTGCACCGTCTTCGCGTTCGTCTGGACCTGGAACCCCGCGTACGCGGTCCCGTCGTACGAGACGACGCTCCGAAGGTGCCGAATTCCGCTCGCTAGTCCTCCTTCGACGACGCCTTCGTCGTCTTGCGACGCGTCGTCGTCTTCTTGGCCGGAGCGGCCGCCCTCGCGGTGGTCTTCTTGCGCGCTGGCTCCTTCGCCTCGGCGCCGGACTCCGCAGACTCCGCGGCGCCACGCCGGAACGGCAGACGCCTGCGGCGCGGACGCTCCTCGGTCGTGGTCTCGCCCTTTCGCTCGTCGACGCCGGGCATGAGCTCGAGGAGCATGAGCGGCGCGTTGTCGCCGACGCGCCGTGCGAGCCGCGTCGTCCGGACGTAGCCGGAGTCGCGGTCGGTGTAGCGCTTCGCGAGGTCATCGAAGACCTTCTCGACGATCACGGGTTCGGGCAGCCAGGCCATGGCCCTGCGGCGCGCCTCGATGGACCCGTCCTTGCCGAGTTCGATCATGCCGTCGACGAAGCGCCGCACCTCTTTCGCCTTCGCCTCGGTCGTCTTCACGCGCTCGTAGCGGAGCACGGAGAGCGTGAGGTTGCGCATCATCGCCTTCCGCTGATCGGTGGTGCGTCCGAACTTCCGCTGATGGGTCTGATGCGGCATCTAGCTCTCGTCCGTCCCGAGCTCGTCGTCGCCGTTCGGACTCTCGTCCTCGGGCAGCTCGCTCTCTTCGCCGAGCGTCTCCTCGGCGGATTCGTCGCGGACGGGAAGCTCGATGAGGCCGCGCGCCGCGAGGCGCTCCTTGATCTCGTCGAGCGACTTCTTGCCGAAGTTGCGCATGCGGAGCAGCTCCTCGTCGGGGGTCTGGAGCAGCTGCCCGACCTTCGTGATCCCGTGCCGCTTCAGCGAGTTGAAGGCGCGCTGCGGCAGATCGAGATCCTCGATCGGCATGTCCGCGACCTGCGACGGCAGGCTCGAGCCGGTCGTGCGCTCGGGCGTCGCGATCGCGGCCTGCGAGCGCGTGAGCCCGGCGAACAGCGAGAACTGGTCGACGAGGACCTTGGAGCCCTGCGCGACGGCCTCATCGGGCGTCGTCGTGCCGTCGGTCCAGACCTCGAGGATGAGGCGGTCGTAGTTCGTGACCTGGCCGACGCGCGTGCTCTCGACGCTGAAGTTCACCTTGCGCACCGGGCTGAAGAGCGCGTCGATCGGGATGACCCCGATCGGCAGGCCCTCGCGGCGCTCGGCCGAGTGGAAGCCGCGGCCCTTCTCGACCGTGAGCTCCATCCAGAGCGAGGCCTCGGGCTCGAGCGTCGCGATCGGCGTCTCCGGGTTCACGATCTCGATCTCCGACGTCGTCGCGATGTCGCCCGCGGTCGCGATGCCGGGACCTTCCTTCTCGAGCGTGAGCGTGACCGGCTCGTTCGCGAACGAGCGAAGCCGGACGTTCTTCAGGTTGAGGACGATCTCGACGACGTCCTCTTTCACGCCCGGGATGGTCGAGAACTCGTGCGCGACACCGCGCACGCGCGCCGACGTGATGGCGGCGCCTTCGAGCGAGCTGAGCAGCACGCGACGCAGCGAGTTGCCGAGCGTCGTGCCGTAGCCCGGCGGCAGCGGCTCGCACGCGAACTTCGCGTAGCGGTCGTCGCCCTCGACGCGCTCGATCTTCGGGTACTCGAGTTCAACGAGTGTCATTGAGTTGGGTTCCTTCCTGCCGACTAGCGGGAATAGTGCTCGACGATGAGCTGCGTGTTGACCTGCGCCTCGATCTGATCGCGCGTCGGCAGCGCGAGGACGCGGGCGGTGAATGCCTCGGGATCGGTCTCGATCCAGCCGGGCCGCGTCTGGGTCTTCGCCCAGTTCACG
>DATDNP010000070.1:0-4865 GCA_036518215.1 Candidatus Limnocylindria bacterium | reverse complement strand
GGCTCTTCCCGCGCGCAAGCGAGGCGAGCTCGAACGCCGAGCGCTGCGCCGCGTCGCAGCCTCGCGTCTCGAACGCGGTGACGACGACCACGTCGTCGACGATCTCGAGCTGGAACTCGACCACGTCGCCGTCGCGTGGATTCATGTACTTCCCGCGCGAGACGGTCACGTGCTCACCGCAGCTGCGCCGCGGATGCGCTCGACGACCTTCGGCAGTACCGCGAGGAATGCATCGACATCAGCGTCCGTCGTCGAACGGCCGACGGTCACGCGCAGCGATCCCTTCGCCGTTTCCTCGTCGAGTCCGAGCGCGAGCAGCACGTGCGACGGCTCGGTCGTGCCCGACGTGCACGCCGATCCGCTCGATACGGCGAAGCCCTCGAGGTCGAGCGCCGTCACGAGCGACGGACCGTCGGCGCCGCGAATGCAGAACGAGGCGTTGTTCGGCAGGCGGGCGGTGCGGTGTCCCGTGAGCATCGCGTCTCGGATACGCGAGAGGGCGCCGTCGATGATGCGGTCGCGCAGCTTCGCCTGCCGCGCTGACTCCGTCTCACGCCGGTCCGTCGCGATGCGCACCGCGACACCGAGCCCGACGATGCCGGCGACGTTCTCGGTCCCGGTGCGGCGTCCCCTCTCCTGGCCGCCGCCGGTCTGCACGGTCGCGATCCGCGTGCCCTTGCGAACGTACAGCGCACCGACGCCCTTCGGTCCGTAGAACTTGTGCGCGTTCAGCGACACGAGGTCCACGGGGATCGTGCGGACGTCGAACGGCAGCGCGCCGGTGCTCTGGACCGCATCGCTGTGGAACGTGACGCCGCGCGCGCGGCAGATGGCTCCGATCTCGGCGATCGGCTCGATCGTCCCGATCTCGTTGTTCGCGTGCATGACGGACACGAGCGATATCCGCTCATCGACCACGGCCGCGACGGCGTCTGGAGCGACGCGCCCGTCGCGCTCCACTCCGATGACGGTGAGCCGCACGCCCTGGCGTGCCTCGACGTCGCGAGCCGTGTCCAGCACCGCGTGGTGCTCGATCGCGGACGTCACGAGGCCGTCGCGTGCGCCGTGGTGCGCCGCGATGACGCCGCGGAGGGCGAGGTTGTCGGCCTCCGTGCCGCCGCTCGTGAAGACGATCTCCGCGGGCGTGGCACCGATGGCCGCCGCCACTTGTTCGCGGGCCTCGTCGACGAGGGCGCGCGCCGCCCGCCCCTCGGCGTACACGCTCGAGGGGTTGCCGTGGACGTCGCGGTAGACCCGCGCCATCGCCTCGGCGACCTCCGGCGCGACCGGCGTCGTCGCGGCATGGTCAAGATACACGCGCTTCATGCACCTAAAGTCTAGGCGCGATGTGGCCTTTCGTCGGCGCGCTCGCGCTCTTCGTCCTTCTGCTCCTGCTGCTCATCGGCGAGCGAGCGTTCGACCGAGGCCGGCGGCATCGTCGACTCCCCGCGCGGACACGGAAGCCGCGCGACTAGGCCGCCAGCTCCTCGTAGACCGCGAGGCTGATCTCCGCGAGCGCGACGTCGACGCGGATGTCGTTCCCCACTCCCTTCGACAGGATCGCGACCGCGTACGGGCCGTTCGGTGCGTAGACGATCCCGGCGTCGCAGCGGACGCCGCGGATGGTGCCCGTCTTGTGCGCGACGACGGTGCCCTTCGGGAGGAGGGCGGGGATCCGCGTGTCGGTCTTCGTGCGCTCGAGGATCGCGAGCACGGCGTTGCACGACGGCGCATCCAGGATCTGGCCACGCTCGAGACGCTCGAAGATCCGGCAGATGTCGTGCGGCGTCGCGCGGACGGTCTCCTCGGCGATGACCGCGCGCCCGCCGCTCCCCGAGGACGTCCGGAGCCTCTCCGCGAGCGTGGCGTAATCCGCGCCCGGTGAATCGGTGAGCTCCTCGAAGAGCTCGCGGATGGAGAACGGCACGCGGACGCTCGGGGCTCCGATCTCGCGCATCGTCCGCTCGACAAGATCCTTCCCGAGCCTGGCCAACAGCACGTCGGCCGCGGTGTTGTCGCTGACGGTGATCATGAGCGTCGCGAGGTCGCGCACCGTCGCCGCGAGGCCGTCGTCGAGGTCCTGCAGCACGCCGGAGCCGGGGACGCGCAGGGAGCGCTCGTAGCGCACACGCTCCGCGAGATCGATCCGCCCCGCGCGAACCTCCGCGTAGAGCGTCACGAGGATGGGAAGCTTCACGAGCGAGGCGAGCGGGAAGAGCTCGTCTTCACGGATCGCGACGCGATGCCCATCGGAGAGCCGCGTCGCCGCGATGCCGACCGTGCCTCCCGTCTTTGCGATGAGCGGCGCGAGGCGCGCGTCGAGTCCCTCGCTCAGCTGCGCTTCTCCGGCGGCGCCGTGACGGTAAGCCCGAGGTCACGCATCTGCTCGGGCGCGAGCGGCGCGGGCGCGTCGAGCAGCGGGTCGAAGCCCGTCTGCGTCTTCGGGAAGGCGATCGTCTCGCGCGCGCTCGCGAGGCCGGCGAGGATCATCACGGTCCGGTCCATGCCCGTCGCGATGCCGCCCTCCGGCGGCGCGCCGTACTCGAGCGCGTCGAGCAGCGCCCCGAACCGGGTCTGCGCTTCGTCCTTCGGGATCCCGAGGATCTCGAAGACGCGCTCCTGCATCGCGCGATCGTGGATGCGTACGCTCCCGCCGCCGAGCTCGTTGCCGTCGACCACCATGTCGTACTGCGAGCTCATCGCCTTGGCGAAGTCTGTCTCGAGCAGCTTCGCGTTCGTCGCGTCGAGCGGCCCGGCGAACGGGTTGTGTGAGAAGGTCCACCGGCCGTCGAGCTCGCGCTCGAACATCGGGAACGGGTGGATCCACATGAGGTGGTGCGTCGTGGCGTCGATGAGACCCAGCTCGGTCCCGAGCGCACGACGGACCTCGCCGATCGAGCGGCTCGCGACGCGGTACTCGGCGGCGACGGCGAGTACGAGGTCGCCGTCCTTCGCGCCCGAGATCTCCCGCACACGCGCGATCTCGTCCGCGGAGAAGTACTTCAGCACGGGCGAGCGGACCTCTGACCCCGAGAACGCCCACGAGACGAGCCCCTTCGCGCCGCGCGTCTTCGCGATGGCGGTCCAGGCGTCGACGTCCTTGCGCGACGCGTCGGCCTTTCCTCGCACGCAGATGGCGCGGATCGCGCCACCGGACGCGACCACGTCCTTGAAGACGCCGAACCCCGTGGCGCGGAACGCGTCCGTGAGGTCGACGACCTCCATCCCGAACCGCGTGTCCGGCCGGTCGGATCCGTACCGCCGCATCGCCTCGTCGTAGGTCATGCGCGGCCACGGCTTTGTGTGCACGGGCTTCTTCCCGAACTTCTCGAAGACGGACGTGTAGCACTCCTCGAGGATGGCCATGATGTCCTCGGGCTCGACGAAGCTCATCTCGACGTCCAGCTGCGTGAGCTCGTAGATCCGGTCGGCGCGCGGATCCTCGTCGCGGAAGCAGCGCGCGATCTGCACGTACTTGTCGATCCCGCCGACCATGAGGATCTGCTTGAGCTGCTGCGGCGACTGCGGGAGCGCCCAGAACTTCCCCGGGTAGTACCGGGACGGCACGACGAAGTCGCGCGCGCCCGTCGGGTCCGAGCGGATGAGCATCGTCGTCTCGATCTCCCAGAAGCCGCGCTCGACGAAGAAGTTGCGGATGAAGTTCGTCACCTCGTGCCGCAGGCGCATGAGCTCCTTCGAGCGTTCGCGGCGCAGGTCGACGTACCGGTACTTCCACCGCAGCGTCTCTTCGACCGGCGTCTCCTCGTTCACGTAGAAGGGTGGCGTCTTCGCCTCGTTCAGCACCGTGATGGACTCGGCGATCACCTCGACGTCGCCCGTCGGGAGCTTCGGGTTCCGCGTTCCCTCGCGACGCGGTCGCACGCTGCCCTTCACCTGGAGCACCCACTCGTTGCGCGCGTCCTTCAGCGCGGCGTGCGCCTCGGGATGCTCGGCGCGGTGCGCGACGACCTGCGTGATGCCGTACCGATCGCGCAGATCGATGAAGGTGACATCGCCGTGGTCGCGGCGCGTGTGCACCCAGCCCGCGAGCGTCACGGGCGATCCCGCGTCGCCGAGGCGCAGCTCACCGCACGTCTTCGTCCGCAGCACCGCTAGTCCCTCGGGTCCTGGAGGTACGGCGCTTCGCCGGCCGCACCCGGCTCCTTGTCGCCCGGATCGACGGGTGGGGTCCAGAGCGCCGGGATCGGGCGCCGAGTCACGTGGCGTCCGACCTCGGTGACGACCGCCGCAAGTCGGGTCTTGCGCTGCTCCTTCTTCGCGAGGTCCCGCACGATCACGTAGCCACCACGCGCTTCGGGCGTGCCCGCGATGATCGCGACCTTCGCCCCGTGCTTCACCGCGCTCTCGAGCTGCTTGTCGAGCTGCCGCCGCGAGTAGTCCACGCCCACCGCGAAGCCCTGCGCACGGAGTCCGTTCGCGATGACCATCCGGCTCGCGACGTCCTCCGGCTGCGCGGACACCACGTACACGTCGGGCTTCGGCTCCTCGGCCACCTTCACGTTCTCCTGCCTCAGCGCGTAATAGAGGACGTCGACGCCGCCGGCGATGCCGGTCCCGGGCATGTCCTCCGCACCCATCGTCTTGAAGAGCCCGTCGTACCGGCCCCCGCCCGCGACGGCGATCCCCTCGAACTCGGGTGCGGTGAGGATGAACTCAGCGACGGTGCGCGTGTAGTAGTCCAGACCCCGAACGAGCGTCGGGCTGACCTTGAACGGGATGCCGAGCGAGGTGAGGCCCTCCTGGACCTGATCGAAATGCGCTTTGTCCTCATCGCAGAGCAGGTCGAGGATGCGGGGCGCGGCCTCGACGATCGGACGGTCCTCCGGCTCCTTCGAGTCGAGCAC
>DATDNP010000069.1:0-7098 GCA_036518215.1 Candidatus Limnocylindria bacterium | reverse complement strand
GGCTTCCACTGGCTCGGGTACGACCTCGTCGCGACGCGCGGCACGGCGGCGCTCATCCGATCGCTCGGCATCGACGTGCGCGAGATCGGCAAGCTGTCCGAGGGCAAGGACGAGATCATCGCCGTCATCCGTTCGGGGAAGTGCGCCGCCGTGGTGAACACGCCGACGCTCGGGAAGACGGTCGACCGCGATGGCTTCCTCATCCGCCGCGCGGCGGTCGAGGCGCGCGTGCCCTGCCTCACCTCGCTCGACACGGCGCTCGCCGTCGTGACGGCGCTGCGCGCGTCCGCGGTCACGTACGACGTCGCCCCGCTTCTCGCGTATCGCGAGCCGGAGCCGGCGACGGCCGCCGACTAGGTGACGACGGAGCGCTCCGCTCCGGCCGTCGCGAACGCGCTCGTCGTTTCGGCCTCGCTCCTCGGCGACACGCTCCTCTACACGGTGCTCCCGGTGCAGGCGAGCTCGCTCGGCGTTTCGCGGCCGACGGTCGGCGTCATCCTCTCGCTCAACCGCTGGGTGCGCCTCGGGACCAATCCGCTCGCGGCGCGGCTGTACGAGCGGCTTCCGGCGGGCCCGCTGGTCCTCGCCGCGATCCTCCTCACCGGCGTCGCGACCTCCATGTACGCGCTTCCGACCGCGCTCGCGGTCTTCTTCGCGGGCCGCCTCCTCTGGGGCTTCTGCTACTCGCTCCTGCGCCTCGGCTCGTTCCTGGCGGCGCTCGAGGACGCCGTGCACGCCGGCCGGCGCATCGGGAACACGCGCGCGATCTGGGGTCTCGGCTACTTCGCGGGTGCCGTGTACGCGCCGTTCGCGCTCGAGGCCTGGGGCTGGACGACGATGTGTCTCGTCGCCGCGATCGTCTCCGTCGCGCTCGGGCTCGTCCCAGCGCTCCGCGCCGTCTCGTGGCGACGGCACGTACGCGTCGCGGAAGATGGGCAGGTGCCCGCGTCGGTATGGGAGCCGCGCTTCGTGGCGCTCTTCGCCGCGGCGACGATCCAGCTGTCGCTGTACGCCGGCATCCTCGTCGCGGCCGGCGGCTTTCGCATCGACGAGCTCTTCCACGACGGCGCACCGCTCTCCGGCGTCGTCGTCCCGGCGGCGTTCATCGCCGCCGCGTTCACGCTCACGCAGCGCGTCGCGCAGGTCGTGTGGACGCCGATCGCCGGCCGATGGAGCGATCGCGCCGCGACGACGGCGTTCGCGCTCTCGACGATCCTCTCGCTCCTGTCGATCTGCGCCCTCGCGGCCGACCTCGCGCCGCTCCTCTTCGTCGTGGTGGGCGGCAGCGCGTTCGTCAACGGACTCACCGCGACGATCGCGGTGGAGCTCGCCGTCGCGCGCCGCTCGCGCGAGCTCGACCGCCCGCGCGTGCTCGCGGCGCTCCACACCTGGCAGGACGCCGGCGCCGCCACGGGCGCGCTCGCCGGCGGCGTCCTCGCGACGCTCGGCGCGTCGCCCGCCCTCCTCGCGGGCGCGCTGCTCCTCGCATTGACGCTGCCGCTCTGGTGGGCGAGCGTGGTGCGCGTATGACGAAGAAGCGGACGGGGGAGCCCTGGATGACCGCCGCGGAGTATGGCCGCGGGCTCACCGGACTCTCGCTGAATCTGCTCGTGCGCGACGTCGCGCGAAGCGTGCCCTTCTATACGGACGTCCTCGGATTCCGTGTGGAGTACCGCGACGTCGACTTCGCCGCCCTCGAGCGCGACGCGGTGAAGATCCAGCTGCACGCCGATCACACGTACGACGGCATGCCGTGGGCTTCGCGTCTCGCCGAGGACGGGAAGCGCGGTCTCGGCGCCGAGATCCGCATCATGGGCATCGATCCCGACGTCGCGGAGCGCCGCGCACGCGCGCGCGGGGACGTCGTCCTCGTCGCGGCGCAGGCCACCGCGCACGGCTGGCGCGACTGCATCGTCGAGGACCCCGATGGCTACACGTTCGCGGTCGGGGTGACCACGTGATCCTCGAAGAGGCCGAGGTCGTCGCCAGCGCCACGATCGGCGAGCTCGGCGTGCTCCTCACGCTGCGCGCGCCCGGGATCGCGTCGCGCGCGAACGCCGGGCAGTTCGTCCACGTCCGGCCGGGTCGCGGCTGGGACCCGCTCCTCCGTCGACCGTATTCGTTCTGCCGCATCGATCGCCGTGCCGGGGAGATCGAGCTCATCGTGAAGCCGCTGGGAGCAGGCGGCGAATGGATCGCCGAGCGCCACCCCGGCGACGCGCTGGATCTCCTCGGCCCGCTCGGGACCGCCTTCGTCGTGCGCCGGGATACGAAGAACCTCCTCCTCGTCGCGGGCGGCACGGGCATCGCACCGATGCGCGTCATCGCGGAGCAGGAGGCCGCGCGCCGGAACGTCACGCTCGTCATGGGCGGACGGAGCGTCGCCTACCTGTGGCCGTCGGAGCGCCTTCCCGCGGGCGTCGAGTACGTCGTGACGACCGAAGACGGGTCGTTCGGCGTACGCGGTCGCGTCACGGACGCGATGCCCGACCTCCTCACGTGGGCCGACCAGCTCCTCGCGTGTGGCCCATGGCCGATGCTCGCGGCGATCGGGCGGATGCGCGACGACGCGGCCCGCGGTCCCGTCGTCGCCGGCCGGCGCGTCCTCCTCGACGCGCAGATCGCGGTGGAGCAGCACATGGGGTGCGCCATGGGCGTGTGCCGGGCGTGCGTCATCGTCACGGCGCACGGCAACGCGCGGGTCTGCCGGGAGGGCCCGGTCTTCGCGCTCGGCGAGATCGCGTTCGAGGCGGGTGAGCCCGCGACGGTCGGAGTGAACCTCTGATGCCGTGGCGCCGTCCGCGCAAGACCGAGCAGCGTCAGGAGCCGCCGCGCATCTCGCAGGAGGAGCGGCTCCAGTCGGCGAGCGACGCCGACGAGGAGCGCGAGACCGTGGAGCTCGCCGCGCTCGACGGCGCGAGCATCGTCGAGGCGGCGACCGGCGAGCCCGAGCTCATGGAGGAAGCGCCGTCGATCGCGATCGACGCCGCGCATCTCGAGGCCGCGCTCGTCCCGCCGTCCGATCGCGCGACGCTCCCGGAGCACGGGGTGGACCTCGAGGTGGAGGCCGCGCGCGGCCTGCGTCTCAAGAATCCCGTGCTCACCGCGTCGGGGACGTTCGGACAGGGCGTCGAGTACGCGGAGCTCATCGACGTGTCGCGGCTCGGCGCGTTCGTGAACAAGGGCACGACGCGGAGCGCCCGCCCGGGCAATCCGCAGTACCGCATCGCCGAGACGCCCGCGGGGATCCTCAACTCGATCGGGCTCGAGAACCCCGGCGCGGAGGAGGTCGCCCGCACGTACGGCCCGAAGTGGGCGAGGCTCGCCGTGCCGGTGATCGTGAACGTCGCGGGCTACAGCGTCGACGACTACGTCTTCGTCGTCGAGGCGCTCGCGTCGACGCCCGGCGTCGTCGCCTTCGAGCTCAACATCTCGTGTCCCAACGTGAAGGGCGGCATGCTCTTCGGGTGCGACCCGGGTCTCGCCGCGGACGTGACGCGCGCGGTTCGGGCGACGACCGACCTGCCGATCATCGTGAAGCTCACGCCGAACGCGCCCGACGTCGTCGCCGTCGCGCGCGCGGTGGAGGAGGCGGGCGCCGACGCGCTCACCGCGATCAACACCGTGCTCGGGATGCGCATCGACACGCAGAAGCGGCGCCCCATCCTCGGCACCGGCAGCGGGGGGCTCTCAGGTCCGGCGATCCGGCCGATCGCCGTTCACATGACGTACCAGGTCGCCGGCGCGGTCTCGATCCCGATCATCGGCGCGGGCGGCGTCACGAGCGCGCGCGACGCGCTCGAGTTCCTCATGGCCGGTGCGTCGGCCGTCCAGGTGGGGACCGCGACGTTCGCCGACCCGACCGCACCCCTCCGCGTCATCGAAGGGCTCGCCGCGTACGTCCGAGAGAACGCGCTCGGATCGATCCGCGACATCATCGGCGCGGCGCGTCACGACGGGCGCCTTCCCTCTGTTGAGTGAGACGTGACCGGCGACGTCGCCGTACGCTCGTCCTCGGGTGCTCGCTGACGATCCGCTCGCGTTCGGGCCGTTCCTCCTCCTCGACGCGACGTCGCGGGAGCGGCTCCGCGCGAGCGGCGCGCGCGTGTCGCTCGCGGAAGGCGACGTGCTCATCGACGAGCGGCGCGACGACGAGGACGCGTATCTCCTGACCGACGGATCGGTGCGCGTCGTCGCCGCGGGGGACGACCGCACGCTCGCGATCGTCGGTGCGCCGGCGCTCGTCGGCGAGATGGCCATCGTGACCGAGGACGTGCGGAGCGCGACGGTCGTCGCGGATACGGCGTGCCGCGCGCTGCGCTTCCCCGCAGCCGTGCTCCGCGCGCTCATGAACGAGCAACCGCTGTTCGCGAGCGCGATGCGAGAGCGGGCCGATCTGCTCCTCGCCGATGCGTTCCTGAAGCGGCGCAGTCCCCTGCGCGACCTTCCCGCGGAGATCGTCGCGCGGCTCGCGACGCAGCTTCGCGCACGCGAGCTCGCGTCCGATCAGCTCATCGAGGGTCGCGACGACGATCTCTATCTGGTCCGACGTGGCGGTGTCGAGCGCATGCGTGATGGTCATCGCGTCGGTGCCGGGGACTTCGTGCAGCGCGAGCGCGGCGAGCGCTACGCGGCCGTGGGGGAGACCTCGTTGTACGAGCTGCGTCTCGCCGACGTCGCGCAGGAGATCCTCCGGCATCAAGAGCGTGTCCGCGCGATCGCGACGCGGCTCACCGAGGACGCGCGCGTGAGGGCCGTGCCGGGATGCCGGATGGTGCGCGACGACGAGCTCGGCGGTGTTCTCGTCCACGACCACGACCATCGCGCCGTCGTGTCCGACCACGTCGCGGATCTCATCCCGCATCTCGACGGCACGCGCCGCGTCGGCGACCTCGTCCGGGGTTCGGGACGGCCGCGCGGCGAGATCGTAGAGGGGCTCGCCATGCTCGTCGCGGACGGGCTCGCGGAGATCCGCTCCGGCTAGACTCGGCGCATGCCCGTGGCGCTTGCTCCCACCGAGGCGTGGCGCGCGTCCATCACCGCTCGGATGACCGCGGTCAACGACATGCTCGACGTCGCCGTCGCCGACCTGACGCTCGACCAGGTGAACCACGTGGAGCGCGACGGCGTGCTCCCCATCGCGTTCAGCCTCATCCACGTCGTCGCGAGTCAGGATCGATCGGCGAGCCGCTACCTCGCGGACGGCGCGCGACCGCTGTGGGACGAGGGCTGGGGAGCGAAGGTGAAGCTTTCCATCGCCGTGCCGTTCCGCGGCACGCCGATGTCGGATGCGATGAAGACGCGGTTCGGCGACGTGGACGCGTGGCGTGGATACCAGAGCGCCGTCTTCGGTCGCACCGAGCACCTCCTCGCGAACGTGCCGCTCGAGGTGTTCTCGCGAGAGGCGTTCGGGAACGAGCGGCCCGATCTCGGACGCAACTCGTTCCTCGCGCTCTTCGTTCCGTCGGGACCGATCCGCGTCATGGAGATCTGCGAGGCGTACCTCTTCCAGCACGCGTGCCGCCATCTCGGCGAGATCGAGCACGGTCGTGCCCTCATCGGCCTCGGGGGCGTGTCGTAGAGAGCGCGTGACGATCGTGTCGCGCGAGCTCGTCGAGATCGACGAGCGTCGCCTCCTGCGGCGCCTCGATGAGCTCGCGCAGCGGGGCGCCGTGCCCGGTGGAGGCGTCACGCGGATCCCGCAGACGCCGGCGTGGGTCTCCGCCATCGAGCTCGTCTCGGGGTGGATGAAGGAAGCGACGCTCCTCGTGCGACGCGACGCCGCGGGGAACGTGTGGGGACGTGTCGAGGGATCGCGCGGCGGGCGCGCGATCGTGACGGGTTCGCACATCGACACGGTCCGCTCGGGAGGCGCGCTCGACGGCGCGCTCGGCGTCGTCGCCGGCATCGAGGCCGTGGCGAGCCTCGTCGCGCGGTACGGGCGGCCGAAGCGCATCTGCGAATGCGTGGCCATCGCCGAGCACGAGGCCACGCGGTACGCGGCGCGAGCGATCGCCGACCGGCTCGATCCCGGCGAGGTCGCGGGCGACGCGCGGGCGGCATCCGTCGCTCGGCGCGACATCGACGTCTTCGTCGAGCTGCACGTCGAGCAGGGCGACGTCCTCGACGGCGCGGGCGAGCGTCTCGGCGTCGTCAGCGCGGTCGCGGGCAGCACGGAGCTCGAGATCGCCGTGCGCGGCGAGCCTGCCGCCGCGGAGTCCACCGCGATGGAGCGCCGCCGCGACGCGCTCCTCGGCGCGTCCGAGATGATCGTCGCCGTCGCCGCGGCCGCGCGCGAGGTGAGCGGTTCGATCGCGAGCGTCACGGGTGTATCGATCGAGCCTGCGCAGGCCGGCGTCGTGGCGGCGCTCGCCCGGTTCACCGTGGAGCTGCGTCATGCCGACGACGCGCGACGCGTGGAGCTCGCCGCCGAGATCGACCGGCGCTGCAAGGTGATCGGGAGGGCGAACGAGCTCGAGGTCGTGGTGCGCGCGGTGCGGGAGCGTCACGCCGTCAGGCTGAGCGAACGCGTCGCCGACGTCCTTCGGCGCGCCTCGGGCGCCGCCGGCGTCGTGCCGCGCGACATGACGAGCATGGCCGCCCATGACGCGCAGATCCTCTCGGCAGCCGCGAGCACCGGACTCCTCTTCGTCCCGAGCATCGGCGGCCGCTCGCACGGGCCGGACGAGGCGACCGCCGCCGAGGACGTCGTGCTCGCCACGCGCGTCCTCGCGACCGCCCTGTACGACCTCGCATTCGCCTGACGGAACGACGCGAGTCCGCGCGCGCGGCGCGCGCATACTTCGCTGGGCCATGGCAGACGCCGCCGCGACCGTCGCCGACTACCTCGCGCTGTCGCCCGTGTTCGCGCCGCTCTCGGCGAGCGAACGCCACGAGCTGGCGCTGCGCATGCGCTCGCGGCACTTCGGCCGGAACGAGGTCGTCTTCCACCGCGACGACCCCGGCGGCCACGTGTTCCTCATCGCCTCGGGCACCGTGAAGATCTCCGTGCAGGAGGAGGACGGTCAGGAGGTCGTTGTCGCTCTCGCGCGCGGCGGCGACGTATTCGGCGAGCTCGCCCTCTTCGACGACGGACCG
>DATDNP010000068.1:0-9092 GCA_036518215.1 Candidatus Limnocylindria bacterium | reverse complement strand
AGAGCCGGAAGAAACGAGGAGACACGGTGTCGTTCCAGGACAAGACCCTGACCTGCCGCGATTGCGGCCAAGAGTTCGTCTGGACCGCAGGCGAGCAGGAATTCTTCGCGAGCCGCGGACTGCAGAATCCCCCGAGCCGTTGCCCGGCAGATCGTGCCGCGCGTCGTGCGTCGTCGGGCGGCGGCGGTGGCGGCGGATACAGCAGCGGCCCTCGCGAGATGTTCACCGCGACGTGCAGCAACTGCGGACGCGAGGCACGCGTTCCGTTCCAGCCGCGCGGTGACAAGCCGGTCTACTGCTCGGACTGCTTCGAGAAGATGCGCCCGAGCCGTGGCGGCGGTCGTTACTAGATCGCAGTAAAGACGGCGAAGCGCCTTTAGAGGGCGGTGGCGGTGGCGAAAGCCACCGCCACTTTTCATTTCGGCGCGTACGGCGGGAACGGCGAATCGGCCGCGCTGCCATCGGCAAGACCGGCCACGCCGAGCGCGTCCGCCGCGTCGGCGGGCCTCTCGCCCGCGAGCACGCGCGCGAGCAGCAGGTCGAGTGCGGTGTCCTTCCCGAATCCCGCGCACGATGCGACGCCGAGCACGGGGAACGCGGGCAGTGCGCCGACCCAGACCATGCTCCCTGGATGCGCGGGCACGCCGGACCGCACGATCCCGCCGCCGTCGCGCTCGAGCGCGAGGATGCCGGGATCGAGCGGATCGAGCGGGCTCACGCCGGAGAGCAGGACGAGGTCCGCGCCGTCGGCGCGGCACGCGCGTAGCGCGTCCGCGATCGCGACGGGATCGTGCGCGACGTCGGAGAACGCGATGAGCCGCGAGCCGAACCAGCGGATCTTCTTCTCGATCGCGTCATGCACGAGAGCGCGCCCGCGGGGCTCGAGACGATCGGTGACCACGACTCCCACGCTGCGCGCCACGAACGGCGAGATCGTGACGACCGGCGCCGCGGCGGCGATCGCCTCCGCCTCCGCGACGAGCGCTCGCGGGGTCGCGAGCGATGCGCTCTTCGCGCCGGCGACGTCGGTGCCTTCGGCGACCGCTTTCCCGTCGCGCACGGTGAACACGAGGAGCGGGTGGCGCGCGTTGATCGCGACGATCGCCTCGGCGCGCACGCGTGCAAGGCCGCGGATCGTCGCGCGCACGCGTGCCTGTCCTTGCGACGCGCCCTCCGCGCGGGTCCCGGGACCTGCGATCGCGGCCGCGAGTCGACTCGCGACGACGTCCTGCTCGAGCTCATCGTCGTCGAGATCGATGAGGTGGAGCATCCCGCTGACGGAGCCGAGCGCGGCACGATGCTGCGGGCCAAGCCGTGTGCCCTTCTTCAGGGCATCATGCCCATCGGCCCCGCGCACGTCGGCCGCAAGGACCGCACCGAACGCTTGGTCAGACGGCGACCGCGTCGGGTCGAACACGCGATTACGCATCGTTCCTGACTTGACCCTCCCCTAGAGCGGGAATAGCGTCAGCCGGCCGTCGACGCAAGCGCCGATGACGGAAAGGGGAGCTGGGACGCTCGGTTTCGAGTTCGCTCGCCATCGCTCCACCGCGCCCCCGTAGTCCGCGCTACCGCCTGACCCGTATGCGCGCATTAGGGGAGGTGTGCAATGCGACGGGCGATCACGGTCGTGGTCAATGGGACGAAGCAGTCGCGCGACGTCGAGGTCTCGCAGCTTCTCGTCGAGTTCCTTCGCGACACGCTGCAGCTCACCGGAACGCACGTCGGGTGCGACACGAGCCAGTGCGGTGCGTGCACGATCCTCGTCGACGGGAAGGCGACGAAGGCGTGCACGATGCTCGCGGTCCAGGCCGACGGCGCTCAGGTCACGACGATCGAGGGCATGGCGCGGAACGGCGAGCTCCATCCGCTCCAGGCGGCATTCACCAAGGAGCACGCGCTCCAATGCGGGTTCTGCACGCCCGGGATGATCATGACCGCCGCCGATCTCCTCGCGCGGAAGCCGCGCGCCACCGAGGACGAGATCCGTCACGCGCTCGAGGGCAACCTCTGCCGCTGCACCGGCTACCAGAACATCGTGAGCGCGGTGAAGCGCGCCGCCGACGACATGGCGGCGACCCCCGCGCGCGCGACCACGGAGGCGCGACGATGACCGCGACGCAGACGCCCTACATCGGTCAGCGCGTCCAGCGCAAGGAAGACCCGAAGCTCATCCGCGGCGAGGGCACGTACACCGACGACGTCACGCCGGCCGGGACCGTGTACATGGCACTCGTGCGATCGCCTCATGCGCACGCGCGCATCCGCAAGATCGACACGTCGCGCGCGAAGCGCGCGCCGGGCGTCGTCACCGTCCTCACCGGCGCGGACACCGCCGCGACCGGCCCGCTCCCCTGCTTCATCACGCTCCCGGACCTGAAGACCACGAAGCACTTCCCGCTCGCGTCGGACAAGGCGCGCTACGCGGGTGACGGCGTCGCCGTCGTCGTCGCCGATTCGCGGCGCGCGGCGCGTAGCGCGGCCGCGCTCGTCGACGTGGAGTACGAGCCCCTGCCGGTCGTGACCGACGCCCGCGCTGCGACGAAGCCCGGCGCGCCGATCCTGCACGACGACATCGGGACGAACGTCGCGTACGTCTATCCGGTGAAGGGCGGCGACATCGACAAGGCCTTCCGCGAGGCCGACGTCGTCGTGAAGCACACGGTGAAGAATCAGCGGCTCATCCCGAACGCGATCGAGCCGCGCTCGATCGTCGTCCGCCCCGACGAGGGTGGCGCGCTCACGATCTGGACGACGACGCAGATCCCCCACTTCGTCCAGCTCATCACCTCGCTCAACCTCGGGCTGTCCCAGAACAAGGTGCGCGTCATCGCGCCCGAGGTGGGTGGCGGCTTCGGCAGCAAGCTGAACGTGTACGCCGAGGAGCTCCTCGCGGCGTGGCTCGCGAAGACGCTCGGCAAGCCGGTGAAGTGGACGGAGGAGCGGCGCGAGGGCTATCTCGCGACGATCCACGGACGCGACATCGTCGAGGACGTCGAGCTCGCGGCGAAGAAGGACGGGACCATCACCGGCCTGCGCATCCGCGGCACCGCGAACCTCGGCGCGTACCTGCAGGCGTTCACGCCGGTCATCGAGACGGTGCTGCACATCTTCATCGTCCCGGGCGCGTATCGCATCCCGGCGTTCGACTGCGAGATCGTCGGCGTCCACACGAACACGACGCCGACGGACGCGTACCGCGGCGCCGGACGTCCTGAGGCGACCTACCTCATCGAGACGAGCATGAACCTGCTGGCGCGCGAGCTCGGGATGGACCAGGCCGAGATCCGGCGGAAGAACTTCGTCCCGAAGGACGCGTTCCCCTACACCACGATCACGACGCTCGCGTACGACAGCGGCAACTACGACGGCACGCTCGACCGCGCGCTCGCCATGGCCGACTACGCGGGTTTCCCGAAGCGGCGCGACGAGGCGAAGGCGCGCGGCAAGCTGCGCGGCATCGGACTTTCGAGCTACGTCGAGATCTGCGGGCTCGCACCGTCGAAGGCGAATCACGCGCTCGGCGTGGGCTGGGGCGGCTACGAGTCCGCGCGCATCCGGGTCCATCCGACCGGTGCGGTGCAGGTCTGGACCGGGACCTCGCCGCACGGGCAGGGCCACGAGACCTCGTGGTCGCAGATCGTCGCCGACGCGTTCGGCATCTCGCCCGACGACGTCGAGGTGCGCCACGGCGACACGCTCGAGGCGCCCGGGATGGGCGTCGGCACGTTCGGCAGCCGCAGCCTCGCGGTCGGCGGTGTCGCGGTGCACAAGGCCGCGGAGAAGCTCCGCGAGAAGATCAGGCTCATCGGCGCGCACATGCTCGAGGCCTCGCCCGACGACGTCGTGTTCGAGGGCGGCAAGGTCCACGTGAAGGGCGTGCCCGAGCGCGCGAAGGCGTTCGGCGAGATCGTCTTCCAGTCGTATCTCGCGTTCAACATCCCGGACGGCATGGAGCCGGGCATGGACTCCACCGTCTACTACGACCCCTCGAACTTCACGTTCCCCTTCGGCACGCACATCGCCGAGGTGGAGATCGATCCGGACACCGGGACGACCCAGGTCGTGAGCTACTCGGCGTGCGACGACTGCGGCGTGCAGATCAACCCGATGATCGTCGAGGGGCAGCTGCACGGCGGCATCGTGCAGGGCATCGGTCAGGCGCTCTACGAGGGCGCCGTGTATGACGAGAACGGGCAGCTCGTGTCCGGAAGCATGATGGAGTACGACGTCCCCAAGGCCGCCGATCTCCCGATCCGCATCCAGCTCGACCACACGACGACGCCGTCGCCGGTGAATCCGCTCGGCGTGAAGGGCATCGGCGAGGCCGGCACGATCGCGTCGACACCCGCCGTGGTGAATGCCGCGCTCGACGCGCTCGCCGCCGTCGGCGTCACACACATCGACATGCCGCTCACGCCGGAACGCGTGTGGGCGGCGATCCAGGGGGTGAAGCGATGATCTCCCACGACTTCGACTACCAGCGGCCGTCGAGCGTGCAGGAAGCGGTGAAGGCGCTCGCGTCGACCAAGGACGCGAAGATCCTCGCCGGCGGACACAGCCTGCTCCCGCTCATGAAGATCGGGCTCGCACAGCCGACGACGCTCATCGACATCGGCGCGATCGCCTCGCTCCGCGAGATACGGACATCCGGGAACACCACGAGCATCGGCGCGCTCGCGACGCACGACGCCGTGGCGAGCGACGCGACGGTCCGGCGCTCCTTCGCCGCGCTATCCGACGCCGCGGCGGTCGTCGGCGATCTCCAGGTCCGCACGCGGGGCACGCTCGGCGGCAGCCTCGCGCACGCCGATCCGGGCGCCGACGAGCAGGCGGCGGTCCTCGCCTTCGACGCGACGCTCGTCGCCGTCGGTCCCAAGGGCGAGCGCACCATCAAGGCCGGCGACTTCTTCAAGGGCACCTTCGAGACGGCGCTCGCGGCGGACGAGATCCTCACCGAGATCCGCCTTCCCGGCCAGCCGGGTCGGACCGGGAGCGCCTATGTCGCTTTCGCACATCCCGCGTCCGGCTTCGCCATCGTCGGCGTCGCCGCGGTGGTGACGCGAGGCGGCGACGGGTCGATCACGCGCGCGGCCATCGCCGTGACCGGCGCGGCCGCGTCGCCGTTCCGCGCGACCGCGGCTGAGAAGGCCCTCTCAGGAAGCAAGGGCGACCCCGCCGCGATCGAGAGGGCCGCCGCAGCGTCGCGCACCGGGTTCACGGCGCTTGCGGATCTCGCAGCCTCGAATACATTCCGAACACATTTGGTCGGCGTCTTCGTGAGGAGGGCGATCGACCGCGCGTTGGAGCGTGCCACATGATCCCAGCCCGCTTCGAGTACCAGGCCGCACGCGACCTGCCGCACGCGTTCCAGCTCCTGGAACAGGGCGGCGGTGAGGCGAAGATCCTGGCCGGCGGCCAGTCGCTCATCCCGCTCATGAAGTTCCGTCTCGCGCAGCCGCGCGCGCTCATCGACATCAACCGCGTCGAGGGGCTCGCGTACGTGAAGGAGAACGGCGAGCTGCGTATCGGCGCGCTCACGCGCGAGTACGAGCTCGAGCGGAACGCGACGATCCGCTCGCGCTATCCGATCCTCACCGACACGGCCGCCGTCATCGCCGATCCGCTCGTGCGGAACCTCGCGACCGTCGGCGGCAACCTCGCGCACGCCGATCCCGCGAACGACCACCCCGCGACGATGCTCGCGCTCCGCGCGAGCGTGGTGGCGCGCTCCGCGAAGGGCGAGCGCGTCATCCCGATCGACGAGCTCTTCGTCGACACGTTCACGACGTCGCTCTCGGCCGGCGAGATCCTCACCGAGATCCGCATCCCGAAGCCGGCCGCGAAGAGCGGCGGCGCGTACCTGAAGCTCGAGCGCAAGGTCGGCGACTTCGCCGTCGCCGGCTCCGCCGTGTATCTCGTGTTCGACGCGTCCGGCAAGGTGACCTCGGCGGGCATCGGGCTCACGAACGTCGGCAGCACCGCGATCCGCGCGCGAAAGGCCGAGGCGGCGCTCGTCGGCACGAGCGTCGACGACAAGGCCATCGCCGCGGCGTCGCAGGCGGCGGCCGCCGAGTCGCAGCCGTCGAGCGATCTGCGCGGTCCCGCCGAGTACAAGCGCGACATCGTTCGCGTGCTCACGGCACGAGCGCTTCGCCGCGCGCTCGCGCGCGCCCAGGGAGGGAGCTGAGCCATGGCCGATACGTATCCCGTCAGCGTGACGATCAACGGCGAGAAGAAAGAGGCGTCGGTCGAGGCTCGGACGCTCCTCGTGCACTTCATCCGCGAGACGCTCGGCATGACCGGCACGCACATCGGCTGCGACACGACGAACTGCGGCGCGTGCACGGTGCTCCTCGATGGACGCCCCGTGAAATCGTGCACGATCTTCGCGGTCCAGGCGAACGGTCGCAGCATCCGCACCGTCGAGGGACTCGAGACGGCGCAGGGTCTCCACCCGGTGCAGCAGGGCTTCCACGAGGAGCACGGGCTGCAGTGCGGCTTCTGCACGCCCGGGATGATGATGACGAGCGTCGCGCTCCTCGAATCCAACCCGAAGCCGACGGAGGAGGAGATCCGCAGGGCGATCTCCGGGAACCTCTGCCGCTGCACGGGCTACGTGAACATCGTGAAGGCCATCCAGCACGCGAGCGTCGCGATGCGCGAGGCGAAGGCAGAGCCCGTCGCCGCCGGAGGTGAGTAACGTGGCCGTAGAGATCGGCGGCATCGGACAGAGCGTCAAGCGCAAGGAGGACGCGCGCTTCATCCGCGGGCGCGGGAACTACGTCGACGACGTGAAGCTCCCGGGCATGCTCTACCTCGACATCGCGCGCAGCCCCTACGCGCACGCGAAGATCGTGAAGATCGACGCGAGCAAGGCCCTCGCGATCCCCGGCGTGCTCGCCGTCATCACCGGGAAGGACCTCGAGCCGCTGAAGCTCGCGTGGATGCCGACGCTCATGGGCGACCAGCAGATGGTCCTCCCCACCGACACGGTGATGTACCAGTCGCAGGAGGTCGCCGCGGTCGTCGCGACCGAGCGCTACATCGCGGCGGACGGCGCCGCGGCCATCGAGGTCGAGTACGAGCCGCTTCCCGTCGTCGTCGACCCGATCAAGTCGCTGCAGCCCGACGCGCCGGTGCTGCGACCCGACCGCAAGGAGAAGTCCAACCACATCTGGCACTGGGAAGCGGGCGACCGCAGCGCGACCGACGAGGCCTTCCGCAAGGCCGAGGTCACGGTCAAGGAGGACATCTACATCCCGCGGATCCACGTCTCGTCGATCGAGACGTGCGGCATGGTGGCGTCGTTCGACAAGGTCGAGGGCAAGCTCACCGTCTGGATGACGACGCAGGCGCCGCACGCGATCCGCACCGTCATCGCGCTCGTCGCGGGCCACCTCGGCCTGCAGGAGAACAAGATCCGCGTCATCGCGCCGGACATCGGCGGCGGCTTCGGCGGCAAGGTGCCGGTGTACCCCGGCTACGTGCTCGCCATCGGCGCGTCGGTGCTCACCGGCCGTCCGGTGAAGTGGATCGAGGACCGCGCCGAGAACATCCAGGCGGACTCGTTCGCACGTGACTACCACATCACCGCCGAGATCGCGGCGAAGAAGGACGGCACCGTCGAGGCCCTGCGGGTGAAGACGATCGCCGACCACGGCGCGTTCGACGCCGCGGCGAACCCGTCGAAGTTCCCGGCCGGGCTCTTCCACATCGTCACCGGCTCGTATCCATTCAAGAAGGCATTCGTCGAGGTCGACGGCGCGTACACGAACAAGCCTCCGGGAGGCATCGCGTACCGCTGCTCGTTCCGGGTCACCGAGGCGGTCTTCACGATCGAGCGCCTCATGGACTCGCTCGCGCACAAGCTGGGCAAGGACCCGGCCGAGCTGCGGCTGCAGAACTTCATCCCGCCGAGCGCGTTCCCGTACAAGAGCGTCCTCGGCTGGGAGTACGACTCGGGCGACTACGGCAAGGCCCTCCGCCTCGCCATGGAGAAGGTGAACTACGCCGCGCTCCGGAAGGAGCAGGCGGAAAAGCGCAAGAAGGGCGAGCTCATGGGCATCGGCATCTCGTCGTTCACCGAGATCGTCGGCGCCGGCCCGAGCAAGCACTTCGACATCCTCGGCATCAAGATGTTCGACTCCTGCGAGATCCGGATGCATCCCACGGGGAAGGCGCACGTGCGCCTCGGCGTGAAGTCGCAGGGACAGGGGCACGAGACGACCTTCGCGCAGATCGTCGCGGAGGAGCTCGGCATCCCCGTCGGCGACATCACGCTCGAGGAGGGCGACACCGACACGGCCCCGTACGGTCTCGGCACCTATGCGAGCCGCAGCACGCCGGTCGCCGGCGCGGCGACGGCCATCGCGGCGCGCAAGATCCGCGACAAGGCGAAGCTCATCGCCGCGCATCTCCTCGAGGCGTCACCCGACGACATCGAGTGGAAGGACTACAAGTTCCAGGTGAAGGGCGTGCCCGCCAAGTCGAAGACCATGGCGGAGATCGCCTTCGCCGCGTACACGAACCATCCCGAGGGGATGGAGGCCGGGCTCGAGGCCGTCGACTACTACGACCCGCCGAACCTGACGTACCCGTTCGGCTCGTACGTGTGCGTCGTCGACATCGACAAGGGCACCGGTGAGGTGAAGATCCGCCGCTTCGTGGCGGTGGACGACTGCGGCACGATCATCAACCCGATGGTCGTCGAGGGACAGGTGCACGGCGGCCTCACCATGGGCCTCGCGCCCGCGCTCTACGAGCAGATCAACTACGACGCCGACGGCAACATCCAGGGCGGCACGTTCATGGACTACCTGCTGCCGACGGCGATGGAGACGCCGAACTGGGAGACGGAGCGGACGGTCACGCCGTCGCCGCACCACCCCATCGGCGCGAAGGGCATCGGCGAGTCCGCGACGGTCGGCGCACCCGCGGCGATCGCGAACGCGGTCATCGACGCGCTCTCGCCCTACGGCGTCACGAACATCGACATCCCGATCACGCCCTGGAAGGTCCAGGCGATCCTCAAGGAGAAGGGTGTAGCGGAGTAAGTTGCATTTCCAGGGAACGCTGAACATCGCGGCCCC
>DATDNP010000067.1:0-8910 GCA_036518215.1 Candidatus Limnocylindria bacterium | reverse complement strand
TGAGCGGGAGCCGCCTCAACGCCGTCGCCGGACACGGAAACCCGCTTCGCATCGAGAAGGGTCGTGCTCGCCGCGGCCACGCCGCCCAGACCCGCGAGCTGAACGTCTGGCTCGAGTACGAACGCACCGTCCGCGAGCTCGTGAGCTGGCTCGAGGGACGACGCTCCGCGCGCGGCACCGAAACCCTCTCTAAGCGCGGTATACCGTCGCGCGGGCGCGACGGGAACCCTCCGCGCGCGGGGGCCCTCGGTGCCGCGCGCTTCGCGTCTTCGTCGGCAGACGGCGAGCTCGCGGACTTGGTGCTCTGTCAGGCGCCAGTGGACGACATGCTCGGGGGCTGGACGACGGTCGCCAGCTCACTCTTGCTCGGCGCGAAGACGCAGCGCGCGATCGAGGGCGGCGACGGCAGGCTCGCGTCACGCGAGCGGCTGCTTCGCGTCATGCGCGCGGCGCTCATCGAGGGGCATCGCGGGTCGAAGTCGGGCGCGGCCGCGGTCGTGTACGTGCCGCACGCCGATCCGGAGACGCTCGCGGCGGTGGCCCTCGCGGGCGCGGGCGCCGGCTACCGGCTGCGCACGATCCTGTACCAGCGCGACGCGCTCGTCGGCGGGTACGGCGGTGCCGCGGCCGCGACGTGCGACTTCGATCGCGACGTGCCGCTCCTCCGCGATCAGGCGACCGCGGATGGCGCGCAGATCGAAGACGCGATCCGCGAGGGGGTGCGCGACGCGTACATCGCCCGCGGCGAGCCGATCCGCGAGGATCTCGCCGTCGTCGCGGCGCTCCAATCGCTCTCGGCCGAGGGTCTGCTCGCGCCGCTCGCGCTCGCTCGCGCGGGCGGCGTCTCCGAGCTCGAGCTGTTCCTCGATCACTTCCGATCCGCCGTCGCCGACGGCCGCCGGAGCGGCCTGGCGCGCGTCGCACTCGGCGACGATCCCGAGAACGTCGGCTTCGTCGTGACCGAGCCACACGATGTCACGCCGCTCGACGACCGCGTCGAGTGGGCTGTCTGGGGTGTCCTCGCCGCCGCGCGCGATGTCGACACACGCTCGCTGCTGCGCCGGACGTACGCGCTCTTCCGCGGGATCGAGACGCCGGACCGCGCCGCGATCGAGCGCGCGGTCGCGTCGTATGCGCGTCAGTCCGACGACGGGAAGTGGCGGCTCGCCGATGCCGACGCGCTCGTCGCTCGGCAGGCGGCTCAGGCGCAGGTCGTCGCGCAGCTGGCCGACGTCGGGCACCGTCTCGGCTTCAAGGTGCACGTCGGACGCGAACTCCAGCGTCGTGCGATGCCCGCGTCGCACCAGGGCCGCGGCCGGACGCTCGTCGAGCTCATGACGGACGCGGAGCGCCTCGAGAGCCCGGCGAGGAGCGTCCGCGGCCCGGCCGACGCGCTCGAGCACATCGATATCGTGTGGTACGAGCGATCGCGGATGGTCTTCCTGTGGCAGGTGGAGTGGACAGGGCGGCTCTACCGCAGCCTGGTGACGCTCGGTGAGGCGATACCCGACGACGATCGGGTGTTCCGCTTTCTAGCCGTCGCGGACGAGCGGACCACGCTCGTGCAGGAGAAGCTCGCGAGGAGCCCCGGTCTCGCCGAGGTCGTTCGACGGCGCGGCTGGCGGTTCGTAAAGTGGAAGCCGCTGCAGGCGTTCCTGTCCGACGGGGAAGCAGGCCTGGAAGGGCTCGAACCCGTTCTTGGCCTCGAACCTGCGGTGGAACAAAACGGACATCAGCTCGCGTTCAAATGGTGAGAGCCGAGAGGAGGCCTGGAAAATCATGGGAAAGCCGACCGTCGTGACGGATCAGACCTTCGAGATGGAGGTCCTCAAGTCCGACACGCCCGTCCTCGTCGATTTCTGGGCCACCTGGTGCGGTCCCTGCCGGATGGTCGCACCGATCCTCGAGGAGATCGCGAACGAGCAGAGCGCGAAGGTCCGCATCGCGAAGCTCGACGTCGACCAGAATCCGATCACCGCTGGACGCTTCGGCGTCCGCTCGATCCCGACGATGATCCTGTTCAAGAACGGCCGCGAGGCCCAGCGCCTCATCGGCTACATGCCGAAGGAGCGCCTCCTCCAGCAGCTCAACCCGCATCTCGGTCAATCCGCGGCCTGATGCACGAGTCATCCCACGGCGCGGGCCCGAAGATCCTCGATCCGGTGTGCGACATGATCGTCGCGATCGCGGACGCGCGGGACAACGGCCTCACGCTCGAGATGGACGATCGCGAGTACGCGTTCTGTTCCGCACACTGCATGCAGACCTTCGCGAAGGCGCCGACGCGCTTCAAAGCGAAGGTCGACGCCTGGCTCGCAGCACAGCACTAGGTGCGCTACCGCGCCCTCGGCCGCACCGGCGTACAGGTCTCCGCGCTCGGGCTCGGCACGAATCAGTTCGGGCGCGTGGTCGACGAAGCCGGCGCGAAGGCGATCATCGATCGCGCGCAGGAGCTCGGCATCAACTTCCTCGACACCGCGGAGAGCTATGGCCCCGCCGGCCGTTCTGAGGAGCTCCTCGGGACCGCGCTCGCCGGACGCCGGAACGAGTTCGTCCTCGCGACGAAGACGGGCGCTGGAAGCGACCCCGGTCGTCTGACACGGAAGCGCATCTCGCAGCGGCTCGACGAGAGCCTCGCGCGCCTGCGGACCGATTTCGTCGACCTGTACTACCTTCACTTCCCCGACGCGTCGACCCCGCTCGAGGAATCGCTTCGCGCGCTCGAGGATGCCGAGCGCAGCGGCAAGGTGCGTTACGGCGCGCTCTCGAACCATGCCGCGTGGCGCGTCGCCGAGGCCGTCGGCATCGCCGAGCGACACGGCTGGGCGCCCGTCGCGGCGTCGCAGATGGAGTACTCGCTCGTCGAGCGCGCCGTCGAGAAAGAGCAGGTACCGGCCTGCGAGCATTTCGGCGTCTCGCTCGTGCCCTACTTCCCGCTCGCGGGTGGCTTCCTGACCGGCAAGTACGAGCGTGATGTCCCGCCACCGGCCGACACGCGCTTCGGCCGCGCGCAGCAGCGCTCGCGCTACCTCTCCGACGACAACTTCGAGAAGCTCGAGCGCTGGAAGACGTTCGCGGCGGAGCGTGCCCATCCGATGTCTGAGCTCGCGATCGCGTGGCTGCTCGCGCATCCGGTCGTCTGCTCCGTGATCGCGGGCGCGACGCGTCCCGACCAGCTCGCCGCGAACGCGAAGGCGACGGAGTGGGCCCTGTCGATGGACGAGGTGTCCGCGCTCTAGTAGGGTTCCGCGCGAGTGGGATCGCCCGTCATCGCATCGGCGCTCGGGACCTGGCTCGGCATCCAGGCCGTGCGCATGACGCTCGCGATGATCATCTGGAACGTCGCCGAGGACAACACGACGTACGCCGGCGAGGTCGCCGCGCTCGTGTGGGTCGCCGGCATCGGCGGCTCGTTCCTCACCGGGCTTCTTCCGGTGAAGCGTCCGTCGCTCTGGCTCGCGGGCCTCTTCGGCCTTCTCATCGTCCTGCGCCAGGCGATCCCGGGCGAGAACTCGTCGCCGGCGTTCGCGTTCGCCGCGTGGATCGTGTGGCTCTGGTGGCTGCCGGCGTTCATCGGTGAGGCGTCGGGCCGGCTCGCGAGCGTCGCCGCGGGCGTCGTGCTCGGTGTCGCGCTCCAGGTGGCGGGCCAGATCGCGCTCCATGGGCTCGACCTCGAGCTCGTGCAGGGGCCCGCATCCGTCATCGCGGCGCTCCTGCTCGCCGCCGCATTCACCTTCGCGGTAGGGAACGTCCGACGCGGTCCGGACCGGTCCACCGGCGCGTGGGGCGCGTTCGCGCTCGGTCCGTTCCTCTTCGTCGAGCTCAGCTTCCTCGCGAATCTCGGGCGGCTCGAGGTGATCACCGGCGTCACGCCGCTCGTGTACGGCGCGGCGTCGGCGCTCGGGTTCGCCCTCGCGCTCGGCGTCGTCGCGATGGACCTATCGCGCACGCTCCGGATCGCGCTCATGGTCCTCGCGGCGCTCGTGCTCATCCCGGGGCAGAGCCTCGGGACGGCGACGCTCGTCACGCTCATCGTCGCGCAGGCGGGCCTCGCGCTCGGGCTCCTCACCGCGTTCGAGGCGCCGCCGCGGCGCGCGCGCGAGCGCGTCCACTCGTTCACCGCGCTCGGCGCGTTCGTGTTCTTCGTCTTCGCCTTCGTCTTCTACTCGTATCGCGACCGGACCGACTTCCTCTGGCCGATCGCCGCGCTGCTCGTCATCGCGCCCGGCGTCGTCTCGACGGCCGTCCAGCGCGTCACGTCGTTCCGGCCCGCCATCGCGGCGGCCGTCGCCATCCTCGGCGCGATGGCCATCGCGGCGATCCCTCCGGCGAACGCGCATCCCGCGGCGAGCGGCGGCGATCTCGCCGTGCTCCAGTACAACGTCCACGAGGGGCTCGACTACTGGAGCGTCCCATCGGCGCCAGCGCTCGTCGACCGCATCGAGTCGGCGAACGCGGACCTCGTCGCGCTGCAGGAGGTCAACCGAGGCTGGGACCTCTCCGCCGGCATCGACTTCTTCTCGTACCTGCGCTGGCGGCTGCCGCAGTACCACGTCGTCTACGGCCGGATGGATACGGCGCTCTTCGGCAATGCCATCCTGAGCCGCTATCCGATCCGGACCTCCGGATACGGCATCCTCCCGCACCTCAACAGCGTGCTCACGCGCGGATACGTCTGGGCCGATATCGACGCGCCGTCGGGGCCGCTCCTCTTCGTGAGCACGCACTTCACGGCGTACGAGGGATACGACGAGGAGCGCATCCAGCAGGCCGACGCGTACGCGACGTTCTGGGCGAAGCGCCCTCGCAGCATCCTTGCCGGCGACTACAACTCGCATCCGGAGGACATCGACATCAAACGGCTCGAGGACGCGGGGCTCGTCGACGCCGGCGCGGTCGCCGGCATCGGGAACGAGTACACCTACTCATCGGGCGATCCGCACGAGCGCATCGACTACGTCTTCGTGAGCCCGGACATCAAACCCGTGAGCGCCGAGATCCTGCCGGGCACCGCGTCCGACCACCGCCCCGTTCGCGTCGTCCTGCGTCTGCCCTAGCTGAGCGCGCGCTACCCCTCGACGAGCGTGAGCACGGTCCCGGGCTTCGCGTCGAGCGCTTCGAGCGTGCGTCGCGCGGCTTCGTCGATGTGGATGCGCGGCGGCTTCGGGACGTCGTGTTCGTGATACGTGCCGGGGCCGTAGAGCTGCCCATAGCGAATGACCACGCCGCCGGTGTCGAGGACGAGGCTCTCGTGGGTCTCGACCGCGCGGCCGCCTTCGCCCTTGAGCGGCCACGCCACGCTCTGCGTGACGACGCGGACACCATCCGCCGCCTCGAGCACGTTCCGCGTCCCCTCGGTGCGGATCCGCGCGTTCGCCGCGGCGTCGATCTTCTTCGCGTCGTCATCGAGATCGGTGAGCTCGTCGATGACGAGCTCCGGGCGGAACATGCTCATCGCCTCGACGAGCCGCGCGCGGTCGTAGACATCGCAGACGACGGGCGTGGCGCCGAGCGAGCGCAGCACGTTGCCCTTCGCGTCACTCCGCGTCATCCCGGCGACCGCGTGACCGGCTCGGATGAGGAGCGGCACGAGCCGGATCCCGATCACGCCGCTCGCACCCGCGACGAAGATCCGCATCCGTCGAGCGTACGCCGCTAGCGCACCAGCAGCAGCGTCACGATCTCCGCGCCGCGCACGCGCATGCGCACGACTCCGTCACGCACCGCGAGCCGCTCCCGGGCCCGTTCGCCGAGATCAGCACGCCACACCGCGCGCGGCGTCCAGCCGAAGGAGATGCGCGCGTCGACCTCGTGCGTGGCGAGGTTCCAGAAGCGAAGGACGAGCACGTCCGTCGACTCGGCCTTCTTGAGCGCCGAGAACGCGAGCTCGGCGGGCTCGATCGCGACGAAGCTCGCGCGCTCGCCCTCGGGGAGCGCGCGCGGGATGGATGCCGAGTGGATGGGCGTCACGTACGCCTCGGCCTGACGCTGCACGCCGTCCGCGACGAGGTCTCCGGCATGCGGCACGACCGCGTACTCGAAGACGTGCGTGCCTGGGCACTGCGCTTCCGGCGTCTCGATCGTCGATCCGGCTTCGTCCGGCCGCGTCCGGAGATCGGGCCGCGAGAGCCACCCGACGCAGCGGAGGAGCGTGAGGCAGACGCGTGTCCCTGCGTTCGTCGCCTCGGCCTCGCCCTCGGCGATCCCGCGGTCGAGGACGGCGAGGCCGTGCCGGCCGTCGCTCACGTCGATGAGCGCGTGGTGCGGGAATGCGTGGACGTCCGCCTCATCGCCGGGCTCGAGCGCGCGTTCGGCGGCGGCGACGGGCTTCACGGCGCGCTCGTCGATCGTGAACTGACCCTGGGCGCGCACGGCATCGGCGGCGATCGGCGTGGGAAACACGGCGCGCACGAGGTGATCCTCGGCGCGGTTGTCGATCGTCGTCGTCACCTCGACGCGGTCGCGGCGCGCCGACAGGGCGATGCGCGTGACGATCGTGAGATCCACCTCCTCGGAATCGCGCCGTCGCCGATCGGCCGCGAGACGCTGCGGCACGCGGACCGACGTGCGCACCTCGAAGCTCGCGCGGATCGGGCCGGTCTCGACCCGCGTGAGCGTGCCGACGGTGCCGAGCGAGGAGCGCACGTCGTCCTCCTCGGGCGCGCAGTGGGTGTATTCGTCGCCGCGCTCGCCGCTCGATTCGATCGCACCGAGGCGCGCATACAGCACGCCGGTGCGCTTGTCGCGGAGATCGAAGGTGCCGTCGCGATGGACGTCGATCCGCACGAGGTCGTTCTCGGCCCAGTCGTCACCCGAGCGCAGGTCGGTCGCGGGCGCGCTCCCCGCGCCACGCACGATGTCGAACGAGCTGTATCCGGTCGCGGGGAGATCCGCCGCGAAGAGCAGCTCGACCTCTTCGCCTGCCCAGCGGCGCCAGCGCTTGCCGCGGACGATCTCGTCGCGGACGCCCTTCGGCGCGCCGAGGACGAGCGGATAGGGCTGGCCCTCCCGATCGAAGCGCTCGCGCCGGGCCGAGTAGTCGATGACCACGGGGCGTCGCGCGAGCACCCGCACCGGCACGTCGCGGCCGTTGCTGTCCTTCAGGTGGAACTCGACGCCGGGCTCGAGGAACTGCACGCGCTGCCGGACGTACTCGCGCCGCGCGAATGGCAGCACGTTCAGCGTGACGTAGCTCGCGGGGCCGTCCGGCGCGCCGGACGCGAGGCGTTCCGCGAGCGCCTCCGCGCCGCGATGGAAGACCTCCTCGGCGAGATCCTGCGCGCTCCCGTACCGCGTGAGCATGTCGCGATGCACGCGATCCACGCTGCATCCGGTGATCGAGTCGTGTGGCGCGTTCTGCAGGAGGAGCCGCCATGCGCGCGACAGATACACGTCCGGATAGGCCGCGCCGTGCAGGAACGCGAGCGCCGCGAGCGGCTCCGCCCCGCGCTCGAGGAGCGTCGTCACGCGATGGTTCGCGAGCTTCAGGTACATGCGCGCCGAGATGACGCCCGGCAGGATCTTCGCGGGACCGGTCCGCCGGAACTCGCCGCGCACGACGGGCACGTTCTCCGCCGAGCCACGCGCAAGCGCCACGTACTCGGGAAGCGTGGCCTGACGGAACGCGAACCGCTCGGGCGCGTCGCGCGCGATGTCGTCGAGCGAGTCGGCGAGGGTCGGTCGCGGCGCCATGTGGTCGCAGCCGTTCATGAGAAGGACGAACGGCGTCTTCGTCGCCCGACACAGACGGTCGAGGACCCGAGGCATGCGCTCCCAGAAGAGCTGCGGCGACGACGAGAGGACGTTCGCGTTGCAGTACCCGTCGACGCCGAGATTCACCGTGAACGCGCGCGTGCCGTCCGGCGCCTCCCACCAGAGCTCGGCGCTGTCGCTCGGCACGCCGCGGTACGCGGTCGCGCTCGTGATGCCGAAGCCCGCAAGGAGCTGCGGCATCTGCGCGGGGTGGCCGAACTGATCGGGGAGGTAGCCGACCGGCATCGGATCGCCATAGCGGCTCGCGACCTCGCGGCCGATGAGGAGGTTGCGGATGAGCGACTCGGGCGACGGCAGGAATCCGTCCGCGAGCACGTAGAACGGGCCGACGAGCAGCCGGCCGCTCGCGATGTGCTTCGCGAGACGCGCTTCGTGCTGCGGCCGCACCTCGAGGTAGTCCTCGAGCAGGACCGTCTGGCCGTCGAGCATGAAGGCGTGGAAGTCCGCGCGCTCGTCGAGGATGTCGAGCACGAGGTCGATGGTCTCGACGAGCCGCATCCGGAACCGCTCGAAGCTCTGGTACCACTCGCGATCCCAATGGGTGTGGGACACGACGATGGCGGTCGTCTCGCCGCTCGCGGCCCTGGGCTCGCCGCGCTGCGCGATGACCCTCACACCAGTCCCAACGATGCGCGGAAAGGCGCGTCACGTCCGGTCAGGGTGCGGGCGCTGTGCTCCAGACCTCGCGATCGAGCGGGACGCCGCGGTCGGTGACGATGAGCGTGTGACGAGCGACCGCGAGCACGTCTCCGTGTTCGCTCAGCACGGCGGCGCCCGCGAAGATCTTTCGGCCATCGCGGCCGAGCGGCCACGCGGTGACGACGTTCGTGTCGCGCGGTCGGATCGCGCCCGTCCGCGCGACGGCGAGACTGCCGCTCACCACCCTCTCGCCGGTCCCGCTCGCCGCGAGCACCTCCGCCCAGATGCCGGGACAGTCGAGCGCCGACCAGAGGAGCTCCGCTGGCACCTCGGCGTCGTCGGTCACGTCTCCGGCATGCCACGGCGCGGCGACGAGGCCGCCGTCGAGCGGTCCGGTGAAGATGCGCAGGCCATCGCCGACCCCGCGCGCCGGACCACAGCAGAAGCACCGCGGGAAGAAGTGGTGTGCCGCGCCGGGATACCGCGTGCTCGCCGCCT
>DATDNP010000066.1:0-4370 GCA_036518215.1 Candidatus Limnocylindria bacterium | reverse complement strand
GCCGAGCGCGCGGCCGACTACGCGAAGGCCGCGGAGCTCAAGTACTCCGTGCTCGCGAACATCGAGAGGGACGTCGCCGCGGCGGAGCAGAAGCTCCAGGAGCTGCAGCGCGGCACGAAGATGCTCGCCGAGGAGGTCACGCCCGAGGACATCGCGGACGTCGTCGCGAAGTGGACGGGCATACCCGTCACGAAGCTCCTCGAGGGCGAGGTGTCGAAGCTCCTTCGCATGGAGGAGAACCTCCACGCGCGCGTCGTCGGTCAGGACGAGGCCGTCTCCGCCGTCGCGAACGCCGTCCGGCGCGCACGCGCCGGTATGCAGGACCCGAACCGGCCGCTCGGCTCGTTCCTCTTCCTCGGCCCGACCGGAGTGGGGAAGACCCTGCTCGCGAAGGCGCTCGCGGAGTTCCTGTTCGACGACGAGAAGGCGATGGTCCGGCTCGACATGTCCGAGTACATGGAGAAGCACACCGTCGCGCGCCTCGTCGGCGCGCCGCCCGGTTACGTCGGCTTCGAAGAGGGCGGCCAGCTCACCGAGGCGATCCGCCGGCGTCCGTACGCGGTGCTCCTCCTCGATGAGATCGAGAAGGCGCACGCCGACGTGTTCAACGTGCTGCTGCAGATCCTCGACGATGGCCGTCTCACCGACGGGCACGGGCGCACCGTCGACTTCAAGAACGTCGTCATCATCATGACGAGCAACGTGGGCTCGACCTTCATCGCCGAGCTCGCGGAGCAGCCGGACCTCATGCGCAAGCGCGTCATGGACGCGCTCCGCGGACAGTTCCGCCCGGAGTTCCTGAACCGGATCGACGAAATCGTCCTCTTCCACAACCTCGTGACCGAACAGCTCATGGAGATCGTGGAGAAGGAGACGCAGATCCTCGCGAAGCGCCTCGCCGAACGGAAGATCGCGCTCGAGCTCACGCCGAACGCGAAGGCGCTCATCGCGAAGGAAGGCTTCGATCCCGTCTACGGCGCGCGTCCGATCAAGCGGACGATCCAGAAGCTCATCCTCGACCCGCTCGCGCAGAAGGTGCTCACGGGCGAGTTCAAGGAGGGCGACACGGTCATGGTCGACGCGCAGGAGGGCAAGATCATCTTCTGGTCCGAGCAGTACGCCGCCGAGCGGACGGCGGAGGCCGAGAAGAAGCCGGTCGGAGCGGGGCGCCTCAACTAGCGAGTGCGGCGCGGGCCGTAGCCTGTGGGCATGCGGCTCGCGCCATTCCTACTCCTCGCGCTCCTCGCCTCCGCGTGCGGCGAGGTCGTCCGCTTCCAGGCGCCGACGGCCACGCCGTCCGGCAGCGCGACAGCGGCATCCGCGAGCCCGACGGCGAGTCCGTCGCCGACCGCGTCGCCGACCCCCATCGCGGACGTCATCGCGCGGATCGACGCCGCGAAGCTCGACGCCCACATGCGCGCGCTCGCGGACGCCGGCTCGCGCGATCCGCGCAATCCCGGTCACGCGAAGGCGGTCGCGTACATCAAGCAGCAGCTCGCGGCGATCGCCGGCGTCTCCGTGACCGAGCAGCTCGCGAGCTACCAGGGCATCCCGCTCGACAACATCCTCGCGCGGATCGATCCGCCCGCGGGCCCGAGCGACGGCTTCGGCATCGTCTGCGCGCATTACGACTCGACCGCGATCCTCACGCCCGGGTGGCATCCCGAGACGGATCCCGCGCCGGGCGCCGACGACAATGCGACCGGCACCGCGGCGCTCCTCGAGCTCGCGCGCATCCTCGCCTCGCAGCGCGCGACGCTCCGACAGTCGGTCGTGCTCGCGTTCTTCGACGGCGAGGAGCTGTTCTTCAAAGGGAGCGCCGCGTACCTGACGTCGCTCCCCGCGGCGAGCGCCGTCGCGTGGGTGCTGAACATCGACATGGTCGGCTTCAACCCGCTCGCCGACCGCCTCGACCTCGTCTACTACACCGACCGGTCGAGCGGATTGCGCGATCAGGTGAAGGCGGCGAACGATCGCTACGTGATCGGCGTCTCGCCCATCGTGCCGCAGCTCGCGACATCGGGCGCGACGATCCTCGACGCCGCGCCATTTGGCCTCGCCGGCATCCCGGCGATAGCGCTCGTCGAGCGGTATGGTGAGAAGGATGGTCTCTACCCGGGCAATCCGCAGTTCCACACCGTGAACGACACGCCCGACAAGGTCACGAACACGCGTCTCTGGCTCAAGGCCGCGAAGCTCATGCTGGCGACCGCGCTCGAGCTCTTGCGCGGATGACGCGGATCAGCCGCCGCGTGCAGCTTGCGGCGTTCGGAGGCCTCGTCCTCGTGTTCGCGGTCGCCCTCTTCCTGCTGCGGCCGGTCGTCGCGCCGCTCTCGGACGCCGAGTACATCGCGATCGCGAAGGGCACGCCGCAGGGACAGCTCTACTTCCAGCACCACGACGTGCCGTGCAGCGTCATCAAGGCGTGGACGGTGCAGGTGAACTGCGACTACGCCGCCGCTCCCGGCGTGCCGACGGAGAAGTTCCGGATCTACATCGATCCGCGCACGAACGCGATCGTCGACACCGACCTCGACTTCAACCCCTGATCAGTAGCCGCTGCTCTGCTGCGGAGCACCCGGCCGCGAACACGACACCGCCGGACCCGAGACGAACGCGAGCACGAGGAGCGCGATGAACAGTCGGCGCATGTCGCACCTCCCGCGCCGACCGCTTCATGTTCCGTGCCGCGGCCCTCGGACCGTGGGCACATCGGCCCTTCGGCTGCTCGCGGAGTAGATGCGCCCGAGGAAGCGGCTCGGCTGCGAGCCGATGAGATGCGTTTCGGTGAAGCCGGTCTCTGGACCGAGGATCTCCCACGCCGCGAGCGAGAGCGGGTAGGGCACCCAGGTGTTGCCGTGATCGGTGTCGTACTCGACGAGGAGGAACACGCCGCGCGGCTTCAGCAGGCCGCGGACACGCGCGAGCACCGGCCCCTTGTCACGGACGAAGTGGAGCGAGTTCGCCATGACGACGCCGTCGAGGGGCGGAAGAGCGAGGTCGTGTGCGAAGTCCGCGACGACGGTCGTGATCGTCGCGAGCTCGCGTCGCTTCGCGAGCCGCGCGTATGCGCGCTCGAGCGCACGCAGCGCGTCGGCATCGCGGTCGACCGCGTGGATCCGCGAGCTCGGCCCGAGAAGATCGGCGAGCGCGAGGGTGAACGCGCCTTCGCCGGCGCCGAGGTCCGCCCACGTACCGGCCTCGCGTGGGACGCCATCGCGCAGCAGCCGAACGTGGTCAGCGTGATCCATTACGAGGGCATCATCTCCACCTCGACGTGCCGCGCCTCGCCGATCTCCTCGAGGTAGCGCCGCACCGCGAGCGCCGCCGCGGCGCCCTCACCGACCGCTGAGGCGACCTGCTTCGTCGATCCGGCACGCGCGTCGCCCGCCGCGAACACACCCGGGAACGACGTCGCGAACGCCGGCGCGTCGATGAAGCCGTCCGCCGTGAGCGCGACGGTGCCCTTCAGGAACTCCGTGTTCGGCTTGAGCCCGATGAAGACGAACACCGCCGCGGGACGCATCATGTGCTCGCCCTGCGGGCCGTCGACGACGACGCCCTCGAGGTGCTTCTCGCCCACGAAGCGCTTCACGCTCGTGCCGAAACGAACCTCCATCTTCGGATGGTTCAGCACCTTGTCGTGGTAGATCTTGCTCGCGGTCAGCTTGTCGCCGCGCGCGAGGAGCGTCACCTTCGACGCGAACTGCGTGAGGAAGGAGCCTTCCTCACACGCCGAATTCCCGGCGCCGATGACGACGAGCTCCCTCCCCTTGTAGAAGGGTCCGTCGCACGTCGCGCAGTAATGGATGCCCGCGCCGATCAGGTCGTCCTCGCCCTCCGCGCCGAGACGGCGGTACGCGTTCCCGGGCGCGAGGATCACCGCATGCGCGCGGTACTCGGCACCATCCTCGGTCCGCACGACGCGGTCGTGCTCCTCCTCGACGATCGAGGCCACCTCTGCGGCGGACACCATCTCGACCTCGAAGCGCTTCGCCTGCTCGACGAGCCGCTTTCCGAAGTCGGCACCGGTGAGACCGGCGGGGAAGCCGGGATAGTTGTCGAGCCGCTCCGTGAGCGCGGCCTGGCCGCCGAGCGATGAGCGCTCGAGCACGAGCGTCGAGAGCCCTTCGCGGGATGCGTAGAACGCCGCGGTGAGGCCGGCCGGTCCGCCGCCCACCACGATGAGGTCGTAGAAGCGGTGCCGCGCCATCGTCGGAAGACCGAGCTTCTGCGCGAGCTGGGCGTTCGTGGGCTCCACCAGGATCGTGCCGTCGTCGAACACGATCGTCGGGATGATCGTCTTCCCGTCGTTGTGCTCCTCGACGAACCGCCGCGCTTCCTCGTCCTGCTCGACGTCGACCCACTTG
>DATDNP010000065.1:0-13753 GCA_036518215.1 Candidatus Limnocylindria bacterium | reverse complement strand
CGCCATCGCCATGGATCTGCTCGAGAGCTAGCGGTTCCGGGCTTGCTGCGAATAGAAGGCGTACCAGCCGAGGCAGCCGCCGGAAAGGAACGCCAGCAGGCTCACGAACGGGAAGTACATGTCCACGTCGGGGCACGAGAGCACGCGCGGTGCCCGTTGCCCATTCGTTAGAACTCGCTAGATCGCGACGACGCCGCGTACCTGAAGCTCGCTTCTGTCGTAGAGGGCTCGGTTCGTCAGGATGCGCCCGATAGGTGCGCCGGTGGCGAGGTCCTCGCGTAGGCCCGCCGTCAAGCGGCGTACCTCGATGAGCACGAATGCGGCGCTGCCTGCGAACGCCGTGGCCGTCGCCCCGTCACGCGCGAGCACGGCGACCGGGAACACGACGAACGACACGAGCGCGGCGATCGGTAGCACCCGGGTCGGTCGGGGCTTGATGAGCAGGCGTGCGGCGACGGCGAGGTAGACCGGGGGTCCCATGAAGAGGAACGCCGCGGTCGGGTCCGCGGCGATCGCGAAGCCCCAGCCCGTCGCGTTCGCGCGTCCGCCGTCGAAGCGATGGAAGAGCGGCCACATCTGGCCGACGATGGCCGCGAGACCGCAGAGGAGCTGCGCCTCGAGCGAGAGGCCGAGCGCGCGCGCGATAAGCACGGCGGCGAGCCCCTTCAGTCCGTCGAGCACGCCGCCGGTGATCCCGGGCACGACGCCCACCGTCTTCACGAGGTTGCTGCCGCCGAGCTTGCGCGCGCCCGTCGTCCGCAGGTCGACGCCGTACATCCGCGCGATGAGCCACGGGAACGAGATGCTGCTCAGGACGTAGCTGAGGGCGATGGCGAGGAACGGCACGCGCGTATTCTCGCGGCGTGAGCGAGTGCGTCTTCTGCCGGATCGTGTCGGGCGAGATCCCGGCGAAGGTCCTCTATCGCGACGATCACGCGGTCGCGATCAGCGATCTGAGCCCGAAGGCGCCCTTCCACGCGCTCGTCATGCCACGGGCGCACGTGGCGAAGCTCTCAGAGCTCGAGGACACGGCGCTCGGCGGCCAGCTCTTGCAGGCGGTGCGGCGTGTCGCTCGCGAGGCCGGCTTCGCGGACGAGTTCCGGATGGTCGTGAACAACGGGGAGTCCGCGGGCCAGAGCGTGTGGCATCTCCACATCCACGTCCTCGGCGGTCGCGACTTCGGCTGGCCACCCGGCTAGCGATAAGAATACGCGCATCTGTACCGTGCCGGCAGGGACCGCTGCGGCTATGATTCGACAGGTCGGCCGGCCCACCTGGGGCCGCCGGCCAGTCTTCTTTGACCAGAAAGGGCGGGTGATACCAGGGAGTTGTCCGAGGTGATCGTCGGCGAGGGCGAGTCCTTCGAGGCCGCGCTTCGCCGTTTCAACAAGAAGATCCAACAGGCAGGGATCCTCGCGGAGGCCCGCCGCCGCGAGTTCTACGAGCGTCCGGCCGCGCGCCGCAAGCGCAAGGAAGCCAAGCGGCGCAAGCGCTAGACCGAGGAGCCTGATATCCCCTCGGCGCTGAAGTCGCGGCTCGAGGAGGACCTCAAAGCCGCGATGCGCAACAAGGACACGCTTCGGCGTGACACCTTGCGTTTCCTGCTGGCCGCCGTTCAGCGCGAGGGCGTCGACCGGCGCCAAGCGGCGGTGGACCGCCTCATCGCCGAGGGGAAGGACGAATCGCAGCGGCACGCGTACCTCGCCGAACACGATCCGAACGAGCTCGACGACGCCGCCGTCGCGGACGTCATCCAGAAGCAGGCCAAGATGCGGCGCGACTCGATCGACGCGTTCCGCAAGGGTGGGCGCGAGGATCTCGCATCGAAAGAGGAGAGCGAGCTCGCGGTGCTCTCGGACTACATGCCGAAGCAGCTGAGCGAGAGCGAGGTGCGCGCGATCGTCGAGCGCGTCGTGACCGAGACCGGCGCTTCGGGCCCGCGCGACATGGGGAAGGTCATGCCGAAGGTGCTCGCTGAGACGAAGGACCGCGCCGACGGGAAGCAGGTCGCGGCCATCGTGCAGTCGACGCTGAAGGCGAAGGCCGGCGCATGAGCTCGGCCGCGCAGATCACGATCCTCATCCCCGATCCCGACGAGATGATGTTCATCACTGGCGCGAACGATCAGAACATCGATCGCATCGAGCGTGAGTTCTCGGTGAAGATCGTCTCGCGCGGTGCGGAGCTGCGCATCAGCGGCGAGCCCGCGAGCGTCGCGCGCGTCGGCGAGCTCGTCGGCGCCATGCGCACGCTCTCCGATCGCGACGAGTCGCTCCGCAAGCCGGCGCTCGAGCGGCTCATCGGCGATGCGAAGGACGCGTCGGTGCCCGGGCCGGAGGAGATGCGCGGCGTCGTCGGCACCACAGTCCGTGGGAAGCGCATCTCGCCGCAGTCGGCGAACCAGCGCGCGTACGTCGATGCGATCCGGCGCCACGATCTGGTCTTCTCGATAGGCCCGGCGGGCACCGGGAAGACGTATCTGGCCGCGGCGATGGGTGTTGCCGCGCTGCGCGACCGGAAGGTCTCGCGGCTCATCCTCACGCGTCCGGCCGTCGAGGCTGGCGAGCGGCTCGGATTCCTTCCCGGCGACATCACCGAGAAGATCGACCCGTACCTCCGACCGCTGTATGACGCGCTGTACGAGTTCATGCCGGCGGAGCGCTTCGCGCGCGCGCGCGAGCGCAACGAGATCGAGGTCGCGCCGCTCGCGTTCCTGCGCGGCCGCACGCTGAACGAAGCGTTCATCATCCTCGACGAGGCGCAGAACACGACGCCCGCCCAGATGAAGATGTTCCTCACGCGACTCGGGTACGGATCGCAGGCCGTCGTGAACGGCGACGTCACGCAGATCGACCTCGAGAAGGGGCAGGAGTCCGGCCTCATCCTCGCGCGCCAGATCCTGAGGGGGGTCGAGGGGATCGCGTTCGTGGACTTCGACGAGAAGGACGTGGTGCGGCACGAGCTCGTCGCGCGGATCGTCAGGGCGTACGATCGCTTCGAGAAAGAGCGCTCGTGATCGCCCGCTTCACGCGGCCACGGCAGGGCTTCGACTGGCGCAGCGCGCTCGCCGTCGCGCGCACGCGCATGTGGACGTTCGTGATCGCGACCGGCCTCATCACGGCCGTCGCGCTCCTCCTCTCGCCGCCTTCCGTCGTCACGTACGACGTCGGCGCCGTCGCGAGCCAGGACGTACGCGCGCCGCGCTCAGTGTCGTTCGTCTCCGAATCGCTCACGAACGCCGAGCGCGATCGCGCCGCCGCCGCGGTGCAGCCGCAGTACGTGCCGAATCCCGCCGTCCTCGCGACCCAGCGCGACAAGCTCGCGCAGGCGCTCAACGCGATCGGCCGCGTGCGCGGCGACCCGACGCAGTCGCGCGACCAGAAGATCGCGGCGCTCCAGCGCCTCCCCGAGGTGCAGCTCACGGCGGCGAGCGCCGGCGACATCGTCGACATGACGCCGAGCGAGTACGACGGCATGGCGAAGGAGCTCGATAACACGCTGCGGAGCCTGTACGGCCAGGGCATCCGACCCGAGCAGGTCGACTCGGTCCGCACCGAGGCGGGGAAGGCCCTCCCGCCGGCCTGGACCGATCGGCAGAAGCGCGTCGCGAGCGAGATCACCAAACAGTTCATCGACGCGAACGTCACGCTCGACCAGGTCGCCACCGCGAACGCGCAGCAGGCCGCGCGTCAGGCGGTCGCGCCGATACAGGTGCAGGTCGTCGCCGGCGAGGTGGTCGTTCGCGGCGGCAGCGTCGTCTCGGCGCTCGACGTCGAGAAGCTGCGCGCGCTCGGTCTCGTGAACCAGGGCATCGACTGGCCCGGCGCCATCGGCCTCATCATCTGGGCGATCCTCGTCGCGGGCGTGCTCGGCCTCTTCGTCGAGCGGTACGCGACCGAGGCCTGGAACGACGACCGCAAGCTCGTCGTCCTCGCGCTCGCGCTCCTCGCGTCGACGGTCGCGACGCGCGCGATCGTCCCCGGCCACACGCTCCTCGTGTACTTCGTCCCGTACGCCGCGATCGCGATGACGCTCACGGTCCTCGTGTCCGGCCGCGCCGCGCTCGCGACGCAGATCGCGGGCGCGCTCCACGCCGGCGTCATGTCGGGCCAGGTCGAGCTCGTCGCGTACGTGCTCGTGCCGGCGTTGCTCGGCATGGCCGCCGTCCGCCGCGCGACGACGGCACGCGAGTTCGCGGCAGGCGCGCTCTCCGTCGCCGTGGGCAACGTCGGCGTCCTGCTCGTGTTCACGCTCATCGGCAAGGCGACCGACCCGATCGGAGCGGCGCAGCTCTTCGGCGCGGCCCTCCTCTCGGGCGCCGGTTCGGGCCTCCTCGCGTTCGCCGCGATGGCGATGCTCGGGCATCTCTTCCGGATCACCACGGTCTTCGAGCTGCGCGAGCTCGCGGATCCGAACCACCCGCTGCTGCGCCAGCTCCTGCTCCGGACGCCGGGCACGTACCACCACTCGCTCCTCGTCGGGAACCTCGCGGAGCGCGCGGCCGAGGTCATCGGTGCGGATCCGCTCCTCGCGCGCGTCGGCGCGTACTACCACGACATCGGAAAGATGCGGAACCCATCGGCGTTCATCGAGAACCAGACGGGCACGAACCCGCACGACGACCTCGATCCGCTCGTGTCCGCCGGCATCGTCGCGGCGCACGTGCGCGACGGTCTCGCCCTCGCGGATCGTTATCACCTGCCGGCGGTGATCCGCGAGATGATCCCCGGCCATCACGGCTCGAGCGTCGTGAAGTACTTCTACCAATTGGCGCAGCAGCGCGGTCAGAACCCCGATGAGGCGCAGTTCCGGTATCCGGGCCCGCGCCCGCGCACGAAGGAAGCCGCGATCGTGATGCTCGCGGACGGGACCGAGGCATCGGTGCGCTCGCTCGAGGAGAAGAATCCCGACACGATCCGCGCGATGGTCGACAAGATCGTCGACGAACGGCTCGCCGACGGCCAGCTGTCCGACAGCGACCTCACGCTGCGGGACGTCCAGCGCGTGAAGGACGCCTTCTGCGAGCTGCTGCTCGGCGTGTATCACGAGCGCATCCCATATCCGGAAGACCGCATCGCGCGTCTCCCGCAGCGCGCCGCCTCCGACCGTTAGCCGGAGGTCCATGAGGGTCGTCGTCCGCGGCACCGCGCCCTGCGACATCGCGCTCGCGCGGCGCGCGATGCGGATCGCGGCGCGCCCGTACCCGCTCCCGCCCGGCACCGTCGTCACGCTCGCGTTCGTGGACGACGCCGAGATGCGCGCGTTGAACCGGCGGTACCGCGGGAAGGATCGGACGACCGACGTCCTCTCGTTCGGCGAAGCGTTCCGTCCTGAGATCCGCGGTGCCGTCGCCGCGTCGCGGCTGCGGCCCGGGCCCGACGGCACCATCGAGCTCGGCGACGTCGTCGTCAGCGGCGCGCAGGCGGCGCGTCAGGCGCGCCGGCGGCGCTGGCCGCTCGCGTCGGAGGTCGCTTTCCTCGCCGCGCACGGGACGCTGCACCTCCTCGGCTTCGAAGACGAGACACCTCGGGGCTACCGCGAGATGCTCGCGCTGGGCCGGGAGGCCCTCTCAGCCGCGCGTCAGTGATCGGTAAAAGCGCTGCAACGAAGTCATGTCCGCGCCGTTCTGAATGAGCGAACATGCGCACGTTGAGGGCACTCCTGCTCGCAGGGCTCGTCGTTGCGGCCTCCGTCCTGACCGGCCGTCCGGCGGCCGCGAGCGCGTCCGAGCTCGTGCAGCAGCTCGACCAGCTCGCCGAAGGGTTTCCCGGCGGCGTCGGGTTGTTCATCAGCGATCCCATCGCGGGCAAGACGCTGTACACGAAGTCGCCCGACGAGCCCGTGATCACGGCCTCGCTCTACAAGCTCGGCGTGCTGCTCGAGGCCGAGCGCCGCGTCGATGCGGGCGAGCTGAAGTACACCGACGTCATCACGATCGAGCCCGACGACGTGGTCGAGGACGGATCGTTCGAGCCCGTCGGCACCGAGCTCACCGTCGACGAGGCGCTCGAGAAGATGATCACGGTCTCCGACAACGGGGCGGCGCAGGCGCTCTGGCGCGTCCTCGGTCCGGCGAACATCGACGCGACGCTCGTGAAGGTCGGCATCGCGAACTTCCATGTCGCGCTCGATCACGACGAGGACAACGTCGCGACGCCGCGCGCGATCGCGACGTTCTTCACGATGCTCGCGAACAAGACGCTCGTCTCGGCCGCCGCCTCGGACCGCATGCTCGCGCGCCTCGAGCGGCAGGAGATCAACGATCGCCTTCCGGCATCGCTCCCCGACGGCGTGGTCGTCGCGCACAAGACCGGGAACCTCCCCGCGCTCGTGCACGACGCCGGCATCATCTTCACACCATCCGGGCCGCGTGTCGTCGTCGCGATGACGTGGGACGACTACGAAGCCGACGCGAATGCGTTCATCGCGAACGTCGGCTCGCTCGTGTACGCGGCCGTGCTCGAGCCGCCCGCGAACGCGCGCTTCGGCGTTCCGCGCACGCCGGTCTCGGCCGACACCGGATCGAAGGTGCGCGTGACCCTCACGGTCACGAACGCGGGGTCGGCACCATGGGCCGCGACCGGCGCCGGCGCGGTCGGTCTCATCTGGGAGCTCGATGACGACGATGACGCGAAGATCGCGTCGTCCGCGAAGCCCCTCCCGCTCCCCGCGCTCGCTCCCGCGAAGGCCGCGAACCTCGGTCTCGAGATCCCGACGCCGGCGCAGCCGGGCCTCTTCCACGTCACCGTCGGGCTCGCCGACGCCGCCGGGAACGCGCTCGAGTCGCAGGGCTCCGCGACGGCGACCTTCGACGTGAAGGCGCACGCGCCGTTCCTCGTGCACGACACGCTCAAGGCCCCGATGACGCTGCACCGCGGCGAGGCGTCGCTCCTGGTCGCGAGCTATCAGGCGCTCGGGACGGCGGGGCTCGTCGACCACGAGCTCATGCTCGCGTGGCACGCGCTCGACACGCGCAACGGCCGGACGGTGGAGGAAGGCTTCGCGCCCGTCGGCACGCTGCATCCGGGGGCTTCCGGCTCCTTCTTCTTCCCGCTCGTCGCGCCGAACATCGTCGGGCGCTATCGCCTCGCGTACGAGCTCGTCGAGGATGGCGCCGCGGTGAGCGAGACGACATCGACGCTCGTGACGATCGACGCGCCGCGCACGTATCCGGACGATGAGGGCGGGCGCACGCCGGGCGCTCTCCCGTCGCAGCCGACGCCCGCACCGAGCGTCCGGCTCCCGTTCCCGCCGCCCTCGGGGAGCATCATCCCGCGCATCGAGCTGCCGACGCTGCCGCTCCCGAAGGGAAAGTCGACACCCGCGCCGACGCCGCAGTAGCGCCGCATCCGCAGCGCGCGCGCGATCTGGCTCGGCTCAGCGCCAGCGGGAGAGGATGTTCTCGCGCTGGAACGCGAGGCGCGCGAGGACGAACACGGCGGCGTCGAGGACGAGGAGCGCCGCCGTGAACTCGATGAATGCCTCGTTGTCGATGACGACACGGCCGGTGACCTGCGCGATACCGAGACCGACGACCGGCACGACGACGAGACCGCCGATCTGCTGCGCGACCCGCACGTCGTTCACGCGCGTCGAGATGAGGATGCCGAGATTCACCGACAGGAGCGTGAGGAGCGGGACCATGACGACGATCGCGAGCACCCACCGCGGCGCGAGCACGGCGTTGACGGCGGCGTGGCTGCCCAGGCTCGTCACCGACGCAAGGTAGACCGCGTACGCGATCCAGGTGACGATGACCGACGGCACGGTCGACGCGAGGCTCTTCGCGAAGAGGAGCTCGCCGACGCCGACCGGCGCAGCGAGGAGCGGCTCGAGCGTGCGCGCGCTCTTCTCACCAATGACCGAGTAGATCGCCATCGTGAGCGGCACGACCGTCGGGATGAGCATGAAGAGGATGAGGAAGTACGTCGCGATGAAGCCCTGCACCGCTTCGGTCGGATCGAGGCCCTGCACGGCGGGCGCAGCGGCATAGAGCGCCTGCACGTCACGCTCGCTCGGTGGATTCGCCGCGGCCGCGACGACCGCGACGATGCCGGCGGTGAGGATGACGATCGGCGGCAGCAGCGTCATGCCGACGAGGAGCTTGTTGCCGAGCGCCTCGCGCCACTCGCGCACGCACACCGCGCGCACGAGCGTGGCGCGCTCGGGTCGCTTCGCGATGGCGCGTGGCATCGTGACCGAGGTCATTCGCGCGACTCCACGATGCGCAGGTACACGTCCTCGAGATGCGCCTTGCGCTCGGTGACGAACGCGACCTCGGCGCCACCTTCGACGAGCGTGCGGACGAGGAGCGGGTTCGTCGTCATCGGATCGGCGGCCTCGACGACGATCGAGCCATTCTCGAGCCGCGCGTCGCGCACGCCCGGCACGGCACGCACGCGCGCGAGGTCCTCGGCCCGAGGCTTCGGGAGGAGACGGAACTCCGTCGCGCGTCCGTAGAGCTCGGCGCGCAGCTGGTCGGGGGTGTCGATGCGGATGACGCGATGCCGGAAGAACGCGATGCGATCGCACAGCCGGTCCGCCTCGTCGAGGTTGTGCGTGCAGAGGAACACGGTGCGCCCCTCGCCGCGGAGCGCGACGATGAATTCACGCACGGTCTTCGCGGCGTCGGGGTCGAGACCGGTCGTCGGCTCGTCGAGGAAGAGGATGCGTGGCTCGTGCAGCGCGCTACGTGCGATCGCCATCTTCTGCTTCATGCCGCGCGAGAAGGTGACGACGGCCTCGCCGCGGCGATCCCACAGGCCCATGAGCCGCAGGAATCGCTCTGCCTGCGCGTGCGCGGTCCCGCGGTCGAGCCCGTACAGCGTCGCGTAGAAGACGAGGTTGTCCCACGCCGACTGCCGCTCGTACAGGCCGGGCTGCTCGGTGAGGATCCCGACCGTCGCGCGGATGTGCGCGTCGTCCCGACCGAGGCGGAACCCGCCGACCTCCGCCGTCCCGGACGTCGGAGCGATGAGCGCGCACAGGAGGCGGAGGGTCGTCGTCTTTCCCGCGCCGTTCGGTCCGAGGAAGCCGAAGACCTCGCCCTCGCCGACCTCGAGATCGATGCCGTCGACGGCCGTGAGCGCGCCAAAACGCTTCGTGAGCTTGTCCGTGCGCAGGACCGTCCGCATCCGGCGAGTGTATTTCTAGAATCCACGAATGAGCCCCGTCACGGACACCGAGAGGAAGCTGCGGGAGCTCTCGTTCCTTCATGAGGTCGCGCAGCTCGCGGCGTCCGCGCGCGACTGGGACGAGATGCTCCGGATCATCATCGACCGCACGACCGACGCGCTGCGCGTCGAGGTGTCATCGCTGTATCTGTTGGAGCGACGCGACGGCATCCTCAGGCTCGTCGCGACGAACGGCCTGAACCGGAAGTTCATCGGGAAGGCGACGCTCCGCGTCGGCGAGGGGATCACCGGGTGGGTGGCGAACGCGCGCGTGCCGCTCGCGGCGCGCGACGTGCGCGCGGATCCGCGCTTCAAGTGGATCCGCGGCGTCGACGAGGAGCGGTTCACGTCGATGCTCTCGGTGCCGCTCCTCATCCACGACGAGATCGTCGGCGTCATGAACGTGCAGTCGGTCGCGGAGCGCGCGTGGGACAAAGAGGAGATCGCCTACCTCCAGACGATCGCGAATCAGGTCGCCGGCATCATCGAGAAGGGCCGCCTGCAGCGCGAGGCCGAGCGCAAGCTGCGCGAGGTCTCGGCACTCTTCGAGGTCTCGAACGTCCTCACGTCGACGCTCGACCTCGACGAGGTGCTCGCGCTCATCGTCGATCGGCTCGTTCGGGTCTATCCCGGGTCGGCGGGCGCGATCTTCCTCCGCGAGGGCGACGACCTGCGGGAGCGCGCTCGATCGGGGGAGCCCGGTCGCGCCGTCGCGGAGAGCGCGCGCCAGGCCGTCGCCGAGCGCCGCCCGCTCGTCGCCGAGGGCCATCTCGCGCTCCCGCTCGTCGCGGGCGAACGCCTGCTCGGCGCGGTCGCGCTTCGCGTGCCGGAGGGCATCGAGCTCGCCGAAGAGGAGGTGTCGTTCGTCGGCGCGCTCGCGAACCAGGCCGCGCTCGCCATCGACAAGGCCTCGCTGTACGCGCTCGAGCGCGAGACGACGGAGAGCCTGCGCGAGCTCGAGCGCGCGCGGAGCGAATTCGTCGCCGTCGTCACGCACGACCTGCGCACGCCGCTCTCGGTCATCCGCGGCTATCTCGATCTCCTCGCGGAGAAGGACGGCAAGCGCCGCATCCCGATCGACGAGGCGGTCGCGCAGGTGCAGCGGCTCGACCATCTCGTCGACCGCATCCTCACGGGCGTGCGCGTCGATCACCCCGATCTCACGCTGCGACGGACGCGCTTCGACCTGCGGGCCGCCGTGAACGCGACGCTCGCCGAGCTCGCGCCCGTCGCGCGTCGTCACCGCCTCTCGGGTCTGCGCGGCGGCGCGCCGCTGTGGGTGCGCGCGGATCGCCGGCGCGTCGGCGAGGTGCTCGCCGGTCTCGTCCACAACGCGACGAAGTACGCGCCCGAGGCGACGCGCATCACCGTGAGGACCGAGCGACGCTCCGATCGCGCGATCGTCCGCGTGAGCGACGAGGGGCCCGGCGTTCCGCCCCAGGAACGCGCGCGCATCTTCGAGCCGTACGCGCGCGGCGCGGCGCACGGCGAGGTCGCCGGCGCCGGCATCGGCCTCTTCGCGGCGCGCCGCGTCGTCGAGGCGCTCGGCGGAGACATCTGGTACGAAGAGGGACCTCGCGGCGCGACGTTCGCGTTCAGCGTGCCGCTCCAGAAGGAGCGGACGGCGTGAAGACGATCCTCGTCGTCGACGACGAGCCCGCGATGGTCGGGATGGTGGGTGCGCTCCTCGGGGAGGAGGGCTACCAGATCGTCACGGCGTACGACGGCGAGACCGCGCTGCGGCGTCATGCCGACGAGCGGCCCGACCTCGTCATCCTCGACCGCCGTCTCCCGAAGCTCTCCGGCGACGACGTATGCCGGCAGATCCGCGCGAGCGCGACGACGCCCATCCTCATGCTCACGGGTGAGAAGGGGAGCGACGAGCGCGCGCGCCTCCTCGACCTTGGTGCGGATGACTATCTCGAGAAGCCGTTCAGCAAGAACGAGCTGTCGGCGCGCGTGCGCGCGCTGCTTCGGCGCGCGGGCGCGCCGTCGCGGGCCCCGACCGCGCGTGTCGGGACGCTCGTCGTCGACGCGCGCTCGCATCGCGCGAGCATCGGCGACACCTCTCTCGACCTCACGCCGACGGAGTTCCGTCTCCTCGCCGCGCTCGCCGGTCGCCCCGGCGAGGTGGTGGACCGAAAGGCGCTGCTGCGCGCGGGCTGGCCCGAGGAGCGCGATCCCGATCCCGAGTGGCTGAAGGCGCACCTCGCGCGCCTGCGCTCGAAGCTCCAGGCGGCCGGCGCTCCCGATCTCGTGAACGTGCGCGGCGTCGGCTACCGGCTGGAGTGACGAGGCTCGCACCGCTCGCGTGCGGCGTCGCGAACCTCCTCGCCGCGCTCGCGATGGCCACCCTGCTCGCGCCCGGCACGCCGATCGTCGACGACGTCGGCGAGCGCGAGCGGTACGTCGGCGAGCACCTGCTTCTGTGGCGGGTCGGGTGGGGAACATGGATCCTCGCGGCCGTCACGCTCGTGTGGTTCTACGTGTGGTGGCGTGCGCGCGTCGGCGCGCCGCGGTGGATCCTCGCGATCGCGTTCGCCGGCATCGCCGCGGACGTCACCTCGGAGCTCATGCTCATCGTCTCCGGCGCCGATGGCTATCGCGCGACGGCGCCGCTCGCGTTCTTCCTCACGGGTGCCATCGCGAACGGGCTGTACGCCGTCGCCGGGATCTGGCTCACGCTCGCGTCGCCGCTCACCGGAGCGCAGCGCCGCTACGCGGCCGCGATGTGGTCCGCGGCGGTCCTCATCACCGTCGGCGCGACGCTCGCGATCCCGCTCGTGACCGCTGCGGCGACCGCGATCCTGTTCACGCTCTTCTCGCCCTGGTGCGTGTGGCTGTGGCTGACCCTTCGCTGAGACGCGTGGTCGTCGTGGGCGCGGGCTTCTTCGGAACCCACGTCGCGCGGCGTCTGCGCGACGCCGGCGTGCCCGTGCTCGTCGCCGCGCGCAGTCACGGCGACGCCCGTGTCGACGTCGAGCGCGATGACTCGTTGCGCTCGCTCGTCCGCGAGGGCGACGTGATCGTCGACACGGCCGGGCCGCACGCGCATCGCACGACGCGGCTCCTCGAGGCCGCGATCGAGCTCGGCTGCGACGTCATCGACATCGCGGAGTCGCTCGCGTGGAGCGACCGGGTGCTCGCGCTGCGCGACCGTGTGGCCCGCGCGGGCGTGCGCGTGTACCCGGCGTGCAGCGCGGTGGCTGCGGTGACCGGCGCGTGCGTCGTCGCGAGCGCCATCGCGACGCCCGATCGCGTCGATCAGTTCCTCGCGCCGGCGGGCGCGGAGACCGCGAGCCCCGCGACCGTGCGCGGCTTCGTCGCGTCCCTGGGCAGGCCGATGCGGATGCTGCGAACGGGCCGTGCCGTGACGGTGCGCGGCTACGCCGCGAGGTGTGCCTTCCCGTCCGGGAGACGCCGTGGCGGTCGTGTCGAGAGTGCCGCGACCGCGCTGCTGCCCCTCGCGTGGCCGAGCCTTCGCGACGTGGACTTCTGGGTCGATCCGAACGTGCCACTCGGATGCGATGCGTTATCGCTCGTCGCGCGCCTTCCGCCGCTCGCGGCGGTCGCGCGTGCGCTGCTGCCGCGCGTGCCCGTCCGGCGCGTGGGACGTCACGACGGCACCTTTGCCGTGCGCGTCGCGGATGCCACGCATGCGGCCACGTTCACGTTCACGGCGCCGCGCGGGAGCTACCTCATCGCCGTCACGCCCGCGGTGCTCGTCGCCGACGCGCTCGCGCGCGGTGCCACGCCACCGGCCGGGGTCGTGCTCCCGAACGCCGTCGTCGAGCCCGACGTGCTCTTCGCGCGACTTCGATCCTTCGGGATCAGCGTCGAACAGATCGCGCGCTAGAACGACACGAGCGGCCGGTAGGTGCCGAGCCACAGGCTCACCGTCGTCGCACCGACGACGACGGCGACGGCGCTCGCGACGAGGATCGCGTCGCGGCGCGCGAACGAGCGTGGCCGCGCGAGCGTGCGGCACGTGCGCGTTCCGAACCCGCGCGCATCCATCGCGAGCGCGAGGCGCGTCGCTCGGCGGATCGCGCCGATGAGGAGCGTGAGCGATCGGCCAGGGAACGCGACGATGCGCGCGACGAATCCCCGGTCGGCCTCGATGCCGCGCGCGCGCCGCGCGAGGCCGAGCGTGTCCCACTCGCGTGAGAAGAGCGGGAAGAGACGGTACGCCGCGAGCGTGCCGACGACGAAGCGCGGCGGCATGCGGAGGTGCTGGACGAGGCCGTCGGCGAGCTCGGTCGGATCGACCGTGGCGATCGCGAGGACGCCGGCGATGCCGATGCCGAGCAATCGGAGCGCGACGGCGATCCCGCCCGCGAGCCCCTGCGTGCCGACGAGCGCGTTGAAGAAGCCGACGCCGACGGCGCTCACGACGAGCGGCGCGCCACGAACCGCGAGCGATCGCGGTGGAAGCCCGCTGAGCGCGATCGCGACGAGGAGCGTCACGAGCACGACGGCGCTCGTCACGGCGTCGAGCGTCACGAAGAGGCCGAGCATCACGATCGCGCCTGCGGCGATCTTCGCGAGCGGGTGGACGCGCGCGAGCGGCGCGGCCGGGT
>DATDNP010000064.1:0-6773 GCA_036518215.1 Candidatus Limnocylindria bacterium | reverse complement strand
CTCCTTCAGCTCGTACGCGAGCGTGAGCGCGAGACGCGCACCCGACGCGCCGAGCGGATGGCCGAGCGCGACGGCGCCGCCGTTCACGTTCGTCCGTTCGCGATCGAGGCCGAGGTCCTTCTCCACCGCGAGGTACTGCGTCGCGAAGGCCTCATTGATCTCGACGAGGTCCATGTCCGCGACGTTCTTCCCCGCGCGGGCGAGCGCCTGACGCGATGACGGCGCGGGACCGATGCCCATGATGTCGGGGTCGACGCCGCACACGCCGCCGGAGACGATCCGTGCGATCGGCGTGAGCCCCGCCTTCTTCGCCGCCTCGGCCGACGCGACGACGACCGCGGCGGCGCCGTCGTTGATGCCCGACGCGTTGCCGGGCGTGACGGTGCCGCCCTTCTCGAAGCGCGCCTGCAGCCTTCCGAGCGTCTCCATCGTGGTGTCGGGACGGATGTGCTCGTCCTTCTCGACGAGCTGCGCGCCCTTCTTCGTCTTCACCTCGACGGGGACGATCTCCTTCGAGAAGCGGCACGACTCGCGCGCCTTCGCGGCGAGCATGTGGCTGCGGTACGCGAACTCGTCCGCCGCCTCGCGCGTGATCCCGTACTTGCGCCCGAGGTTCTCCGCGGTGTTCGCCATGCCGAGCCCGTTGTACGAGTCGACGAGCGCGACCCAGAGGTAGTCCTCGAGCTTCTGCTCGCCGAGCGGGAGACCCCACCGCGCGCCGCGGATCTGATGCGGCGCCATGCTCATGTTCTCGGTGCCGCCGGCGAGGACGAACTCCGCCTGCCCGAGCTGGATCTCCTGCGAGGCGAGGAGGATCGCCTGCAGGCCGGAGCCGCACAGGCGGTTGATCGTCAGCGCCGGGACCTCCTTCGGGACGCCCGACCGGAGGCCGATGTGCCGCGCGAGGTACACGGCATCGCCTGAGGTCTGCAGGACGTTGCCGAAGATGACCTGGTCGATCTGCTTCGGGTCGACCTTCGAGCGTTCGAGCGCCGCCTTGGCGGCGACGACGCCGAGGTCCGTCGCGGAGGTATCGCGCAGCGCGCCGCCGAACGTTCCGAACGGGGTGCGCGCGCCGTCGATGATGACGATGTCCTTCATCTGGGTGCTCCCTGCCGCACCGGGCGGCAGGTCAATTGTCACACGCGGTGGTGAAGCTCAGGGCGTTCTTCGGCGGCGGGCGACCGACTTTTGCGGCCGCGGGATACGGCCACGATCCGCTCGAACTCGACGCTACGTGTGCGGAGCGCCTCGACGAAGCAGGCCGCGCAGATCGCGCGACCGTCGGCGCCGCGGATGAGCGCGCGGCCGTTGCAGATCCAGCACTGCTGTTCCGCTGTCGCCATGCGCTCACACCGTGCAGCGCGAAGACCGCGCACAGCGCGCCTCGTGACCGCAGTGCGACGAGCTCGTAACGGTTCGCCCTCGGTCGAGGGTCTACCGGAGCGCCGAGCGAATGGCGTTCATCAGCTGCTCGAGATCGAAGGGCTTTGGGACGGTCTGGATGCCGAGCGCGCCAAGCGCGCGCTCGTGCTCTTTGAGCGATTCCGTCGCGGCGCTGCAGACGACGAGGGGAATGCGCCGCGTCTCGGGATCGAGCATGAGCAGATCGATGAGCTTGAAGCCGCGCAGCTCGCGGTCGTACATGAGGTCGAGGATGACGAGATCCGGTTTCTTGTCCTTGACGATGTTGTGGGCATCCTCCCACGTCTTGTGCAGCTCGACCTCAAAGTCCTTCTCGTCTTCGAGAACCGCCTTCACGAGATCCAGGAAGTCGTTGTCGTCGTTGACGACAAGCACATTGGTCATGCGTCACGTCCATGCAAGCGCGATTCCCGGACGGGCACACAAGCAGGGCTCGCTCGCCTGCGCGAGCGGTCGCCGTGCGGGAATTGGCACATGACATGCGGCCCCATCGGTGTCGATTTCGCCGGCCGACCAGGGGAGAGATGAGCGGACACCGAAGCGTTCTTGTCGTCGAGGATGATTCGAGCATCGGCGAGCTGATCGTCGAGCTGCTGCGGTCCGAGGGGTATCGGACGCGGCACGCTGGCGACGGACGCGCCGCGATCGCCTCGCTCCACGAGGAGCAGCCGCTCGCGCTCATCGTCGATATGGGTCTTCCGTTCGTCGATGGCGCGGAGGTCGCGCGCACGTCGCGGCGTCTGTATGACGGTCATGTGCCGATCATCGTGGTCACGGCGGACGGACACGCCGAAGCGCACGCGCGCGAGCTCGGCGCGAGTGGGTTCCTCACGAAGCCGTTCGACGTCGACGAGCTCGTCTCCGTGGTTCGCCGCTCGCTCCGCGGCATCGAGTCGCTGCACCAGGACGAGATCGACGCGCGCGAGCGACACGCGCTCGAGCACGACGCCGCGCGCGAGCGACGCGGGAGCCTTCGCCGGCAACGCTCCACCTGACGCATAGACTTCGCGGCGGATGGGCCGCGGCTATCTCCCCGAGTCTGTCGTCCTCGTCGCCGTCGGTCTGATCGTCGGACACACGCTCCCGTCGGCTCGCTCCGTCGTGTCGGCGGACCTCGTGCTCTTCGTCCTGGTCCCCGGCCTCGTGTTCGACGCGGCGTTCGACATCGAGTGGCGCGTCGCGCGCCGTCTGCTCCCGGCGCTCATCGGTCTCGCGGTGCCCGGCGTCGTCGTCTCCGCGCTCGTCGTCGCGTTCGCGCTCAACGCGCAGCTCCTCATGCCCTTCGCGATCGCGTTCACGGTCGGCGCGATCACCGCGGCGACCGACCCGGTCGCGGTCGTCGCGACCCTCGAGCGCCTCGACATGCCGCACCGTCTCCGCACCCTCGTCGAGGGCGAGAGTCTCCTGAACGACGGCACGGGTCTCGTCCTCGTCGCGCTCGCGATCCAGGCGGCGACAGGCACGTTCGATGTCGCCGAGGGCGCGCTCCTTTTCGTCATCACGGTCGTCGTGAGCGTGGCCGCCGGCGTCGCGGCCGGGATCATCGGCTCGTTCGCCGTCCGCGGCAGCCGCTTCTCGCCGCTCGCGTTCCTCGTGACGCTCGTCCTCGCGTACGCGACATTCGCCGTCGCGCAGCTCACGGGTCTTTCGGGCGTGCTCGCGACCGTCGTCGGCGGGACGACGCTCGGGACGCTCCTGCGCCGCTCGTGGAGCGATCACGTGCTCGCCGAGCGGATCGATCGCATGTGGAGCACGATCGCGCTCGCGCTCTCGGCGCTGACGTTCTTCGCGATCGGGCTTGTCATCGATCTGCCGTCGCTCGGCGACGCGCTCGGCCCGATCGCGATCGGCGTCGTCGCCGTCATCGCCGCTCGCGCGCTCATCGTGTACGTCCCGTTCGCGCTCGTTCGCCCGCGGGTCCCGGTCGGGTGGGCGCACGTGCTCATGTGGTCCGGCCTGCGCGGGGCGATCGCGTTCGCCGCCGCGCTCGCGCTCCCGCTCGCCTTCCCGCGCCGACTCGACGTGCAGGAGATCGTCTTCGGGGTCGTGCTCGTCACGCTCGTCGCGCAGGCGCTCATGGCGCCAGCGCTCGTGCGTCGCGCGGTCCCCGCGCAGGCGCGGGACTAGCATCTCGGCCGTGAAGGAGATCGAGATCGTCGGTCTCTACGGCGCGCAGCTGCGGCCGTGCAGCGTCTGCGACGTCACCGAGCTCGGCGAGAAGCTAGCCCGGGAGCAGGCGAGCGAGGCGACGGACGCGGCGCGCCGCGACTCCGACCTCGCGTACGCCATCGCGGAACGGGCTTTCTCACGATTCGGAACGGACGTCCGCGTCCGGCTCACGCCGATCGACTCGCCGCGTGGATTGTGGCTGACATTGCGTCACCGCCTGGGCGGCGGGCTCCAGGTGCTCGTGAACGGGCGGAAAGTGGCGCCTGAACCGGGAAAAGTGCTCGACGCGCTCGCCTAGGCGTTGCGCGAGGTGCCCATAATCCCGGCCTAGAGCGGCCGATGAGCCGCGGGAGGGGGTGAGCACCGCCTTCTACGTATCTGTCTGGAACTGACCTTCGATTCGGGAGGGATGTCTAGTGACGGATACCCCGTTCATCTTCGTGCTCATCGCACTCGTCGCGTACGGCGTCGCGTATCTCTGGTACGGCAAGTGGTTCGACCGGGTCGTGTGGAAGTCGGATGCGAACAAGACGACTCCCGCGCACATGTATCTCGACGGCGTCGAGTACTTCCCGGTCAGCAAGTACGTCCTCTGGGGCTACCAGTTCAAGAGCGTCGCGGCGCTCGGGCCGGTCCTCGGTCCATTCATCGCCATCCAGTACGGATGGGTGCCGGCGCTCCTCTGGATCGTCTTCGGCAACTTCTTCATTGGCTGGCTCCAGGACTACGGCGCGATCATGGTGAGCGTCCGGAACCAGGGACGCTCATTCGGACCCATCAGCTACGAGTTCACTGGCGCGGCAGGCCGGAACACGTTGCTGTGGTTCGTCCTTCTGTATCTGCTCATCATCTCGGCGACCTTCATCTTCTTCATCGCCACGTTCTGGAACATCTTCCCCGGCGTCTTCTGGGCGACCATGGGCGTCTTCGTCGCCGGCGTCGTCGCGGGCCGCCTCATCTACAAGGTCCGCATGAACATCGGCGCGGTGAGCCTCATCGCCCTCGCGATCGTGGCGGTGGGCCTCTACCTCTCGACGATCCTCCAGTGGCCTGCGAAGGATTTCGCCGGCGTCTGGACGATCCCGATCTGGGCCGCGGTGTGCCTCGTCTTCCTGTACGCAGGCGCGATCCTGCCGCTGCCCACGTTCATCCAGCCCGTGAACTTCGTCGCATTCTTCCCCGCGTTCTTCGCGGTGCTTCTCATCATCGTCGGAGCGCTGCTCTCGCCGATCACGAACATCCACCTCACGCAACCCGGATGGAAGACCTTCTTCCCGTCCGACGCGGTCGGGCCGCTGTGGCCGGTGATGTTCGTCGCGATCGCGTGCGGCGCGATCAGCGGTTGGCACTCGCTCGTCGGTAGCTCGTCAACGAGCAAGCAGCTCGACGTCGAGACCGACGCGCATCCAGTGGGCGCGGGCGCCATGCTCACCGAGGGCATGCTCGGCCTCGCGTCCCTCGCCGCGTACATGATCGTGTCGCCGGACGTCATCAAGCAGGGCAACGTCGGCGCCTGGGTCTTCGGCGCGACGCAATTCACGCAGGGCTATCTCGGATTCCTCGGCGACGTCGGCCTGAAGGCGTACTTCGGCATGGCGCTCGTCATCTTCGCGATCACGGTGCAGGCGCTCGTCACCCGGTTCTGGCGTCTCGTCGCCGCCGAGGTGAGCGCGGGCACGAGCATGGCGTGGTTCGGCCACCGTCAGGTGTCCACCATCGCCGGCCTCGTCATCCCGTGGGCGCTCGCGGTCACCGGCTCGTGGATCAACCTCTGGCTGTACTTCGGTGGCGCGAACCAGCTCCTCGCCGCGCTCGCGCTGTGGCTCATCTCGATCCACTTCGCGCGCGTGAAGGCGCCGACGCGCTACACGCTCATCCCCGCGGTCTTCATGACGATCACGACGATCGCCGCGCTCGGATACCAGACGCTCATCTTCACGAGGGCCGGCCTTGGTCTGTTCGGCTTCACGCTGTTCAAGATCGACAACGGCATCCAGCTCTTCGTGAGCGGCGCGGCCGCCCCGCTCGTCCAGGCCGGGCAGTGGATCGCACTCCCCGAGGCGAAGACGTGGGCGTATCTCTTCAATCTCGTGTTCGCGATCGTCGGTCTCGTGCTGTTCGTTCTCGGCATTCGCATGTCCCTGTACGTCTGGGACGGCTTCCGCCGCTTCAGCGGTGGCGCCGCACCCCAGCCGCAGCGCGCACCTGCCGCCACTGGCGGTGATGACTAGGTCCCGTCTTGCGAGTGGGGTGCCATCCGGCGTCGGGTGGCACCCCACGACCGTAGTGGCGCAAGTTCTGCGGACCTAGACTCAAGAGAAGTCCTCAAGGAGAGTTGCATGGGCGACGACAAGAAGGACAAGCCCGACCAGAAGAAGACGGGCTTCGGCACGGCCATGAAGGGCGTGCTGTACGGCATGGCGAGCCACGGTCATGTCACCGCGACGCTCCGCACGCGGATGTACCTCGAGCACCTCTTCATGTTCATCACCCTCGGCGACATGCTCGGCATCCCGGTGCTCCCGCCGTACTACTCGCTCCGGATCCTGCCGTACGCCGTCCCGAACATCGCGTCGTGGAAGCAGCGCGTCTTCCGCGAGCGTGACTTCACCGACGCCATCTATTAGATGACCGTCACGACACGGCCGGCTTCCGACTTCGGGCTCGCGCGCTTCTTCGAGAAGCGCGGCATCCCGGAGATCGTCATCTTCGCGGGCAAAGGTGGCCTCGGGAAGACGACGTCGTCCGCGGCGCTCTCGCACTACCTCTCGCAGGACCTCGGGAAGCGCACCCTCTGCTTCTCCACCGACCCGCAGGCCTCGCTCTCCGACATCTTCGAGCAGAACTTCTACGGCCAGGGCGTCACCGAGCTGAAGCCGAAGCTCAACGTCATCGAGATCGACGCCGATCGCCGCGTCGCCGCGTACCAGGCCGAGGTGAAGCAGAAGATCAAGGACATGCACGGCCTCGACGAGGTGCCGCCGGAGATCGAGGAGTACATCGACTCGACCTCGGCGGAGCCGGCCATGTACGAATCCGCGACGTACGACGCGATGGCCGAGCTCGTCGCGAAGCGCGACTTCGAGCACTACGTCTTCGACATGCCGCCGTTCGGCCACGGCGTCCGCATGGTCGCGATGGCCGACATCCTCTCGAAGTGGGTCGAGAAGATCACCGAG
>DATDNP010000063.1:0-9862 GCA_036518215.1 Candidatus Limnocylindria bacterium | reverse complement strand
GCAGCCGAAGCTCCGCCGGCGGAAGCTCACTGTCGCCACGGCGGAGTCGTGCACCGGCGGCCTCCTCGGCGCCGTGCTCACGGCGCACGGCGGCTCGAGCGACTTCTTCAAGGGTGGCGCCGAGGTGTACAGCAACGAGGCGAAGACGATCTTCGCCGATGTCCCGCCGCAGCTCATCGCCTCGCACGGCGCGGTGTCGTCCGTGGTCGCCGGCGCGCTCGCCCGCGGCGCGCGCGGCCGGCTGGGTGCGAAGGTCGGGCTGGGTGTCACGGGGATCGCCGGGCCCGGTGGCGCGACCGCGGGCAAGCCGGTCGGCCTCGTCTACGTCGCGATCGACAGCGAGCGGCTCGCGAAGGTGAAGAAGAACGAGTTCGCGTTCGATCGCAGCGGCAACCGCCTCGCGTCGGTCGCCGCGGCGCTCGACCTCCTCGAGGAGTTGCTCGCGTGATCGACCTCGCGCAGGCATTCACCGACGCGGAGGTCGTCGCGCTCTACCGCCATCGTCCGCCGTATCCCGATGCGGTCTTCGATCGGCTTCGCTCGCTGCTCACCGGCCCGCGGGTCATCCTCGATCTTGGCTGCGGTACCGGAGCGCTCGCACGGCATCTCGTCGACGGCGTCGCGCGTGTCGACGCGGTCGATCCATCCGCAGCGATGCTCGCGGCGGGTCGAGCGCTACCCTTCGGCACCGATCCGCGCATCCACTGGCAGCATGCGCGCGCCGAGGATGCGCGTCTGGCCGGGCCGTACGGCCTCATCACCTGCGGAGCGAGCCTCCACTGGATGAAGCACGACGTCGTGCTCCCGAAGCTACAGCGGACTCTCGCTCCCGGTGCGCGGGTCGCGATCGTGGACACCGAGCGACACCGCGATGACGACGACCTCCGCCGCGCCGTCGTCGAGCTCATCGTGCGCTACTCACCGGTCCGCGACCACGCCGAAACGCCCGAGGTCGTCGACCGGCTCGTGACGGCGGGCGCCTTCGTGCTCGAGGGGATCGAGCGCACCGCACCCGTCCCGTTCGAGCAATCGGTCGAGGAGTACGTCGGTTCGCTCGGCAGTACCGCCAGCCTCTCGCGCGCGACGCTCGGCCCGCGCGCGGACGACTTCGCGCGCGAGCTGCGCGCGCTCTATCTACGACATCGCGTCGATCGTGTGCGGTACGGCGTCGTCGGGTACGTGGCGTGGGGGAGACCAGCGTGACGGCGCCGCTCGGCGTCGCGCTCCTCGGTCTCGGCACCGTCGGGTCCGCCGTGGCCCGCGCGATGGGTGAGCGCGCGAAACGCCTCGAGGTCATGTCGGGACGCCCGCTCCATCTCGTCGGCGCCGCAGTTCGCGACCCGCGGAAAGCGCGGAACGCGGCCGACGTGCCGGTCACGAGCGACCCGTTCTCGCTCCTCGACGATCCGCAGGTGCACGTCATCGTCGAGGTCATCGGCGGGACCTCGCCGGCACGCGATCTCCACCTTGCGGCGTTCGAGCGCGGCAAGCACGTCGTCACCGCGAACAAGGAGCTCGTCGCGAAGCACTGGAACGAGCTCCACGAGGCCGCGCGCCTCGCGAAGCGCGAGCTCCGCTTCGAGGCGAGCGTCGCCGCGGCGGTCCCGATCGTCGCGGCGACGCGTCAGCTCGGCGCGTCACGACCGCGCGTCGTCCGCGGACTGCTGAACGGCACGACGACGTACATCTGCTCGCAGCTCGATGGCGGCCGCTCGTTCGAAGACGCTCTCGCCGAGGCGCAGCGCCTCGGCTACGCGGAGGCAGATCCGAGCGCCGACATCGACGGCTTCGATCCGGCGTACAAGATCTCGATCCTCATCTCGCTGCTCGAGGGCCGCCACTTCCACCCCGACAACGTCCGCCGCACGAGCCTCCGCGGCGTGAGCGTGGCCGACGTCGATGCGGCCCGCTCGCGCGGGGCCACGATCCGCTACCTCGCCACCGCCGACTTCGGCGAGAAGGCGACGAAGGCACGCGTCGCGCCTGAAGAGGTAGCGCTGGACTCGCTCGAAGGGCAGGCCATAGGACCGACGAACGTCGTCCGCTACGAGACCGACCTCGCCGGGACGCTCACGTTCAGCGGGCCGGGCGCCGGCGGCGATGCGACCGCGTCCGCGATACTCGGCGACGTGATCGCCATCGCCCGGTCCCTGCGATGACCCGCACCGTCCTGAAGTTCGGCGGTACGTCCGTCGCGTCGCCGACGGCGCTCGAAAGCGTCGCGCGCATCGTCGCCTCGCTCGCAGGCGACCGCGTCGTCGTCGTCTCGGCGACCGCCGGCACGACCGACGCGCTCCACGACGCCGCACGGGAAGCGGAGACGGGTCACGCCGCGGAGGCCGAGCGGATCATGCACGACCTCGCGAAGGCCCACGCCAACCTCGTCGCGGACCTCCTCGGGGTCGGCGGCGCGGAAACGATGAAGGAGATCACCGACCTCACCGAACGCACGATCAGCCTGCTCCGGAGCGTCGCGATCCTCCGCGAATGCACGGCCCGTTCGCTCGACGCGATCGTCACGTACGGCGAGAAGGTGTCGGCCCCGATCGTCGCGGCGCTCCTCACCGCCCGCGGCGTGAAGGCCGAGGCGATCTCGGCCGAGGGCCTCATCGTGACCGACGACCAGTTCGGCCACGCGAATCCCATCGCGAGCGAGACGCGAAAGCGCGCCGGCGAGCAGATCGTCCCGCGTCTTGCGAACGGCATCGTTCCCGTCGTCACGGGCTACGTCGCGTCGACGGCGGACGGCGTGACGACGACCCTCGGCCGCGGCGGATCCGACTACTCCGCCGCCGTCCTCGCGGCGGCCGTGAACGCGAGCGAGCTGCGCATCTACACGGATGTGAGCGGCGTGTTCAGCGCGGACCCGCGGATCGTGTCGGGCGCGAAGCCGCTGGCGAAGATCTCGTACGCCGAGGCGGCGGAGCTCTCGTACTTCGGGGCGAAGGTCATCCACCCGCGCACGGTCCTGCCGGCCATCGAGGCGCGCATCCCGGTGTGCATCCTCAACACGTTCGCGCCGAACGACGTGGGCACGACGGTCACGGCCGATCCGGTGTTCGACGGCAGCGTGGTGAAGGCGACGACCTCGCTCGGCGGCCTCGGCCTCATCACCGTGCAGGGCGCCGGGATGAGCGGCGTGCCCGGGTTCGCGGCGCGCGTGTTCGACACGGCCGCGGCGGAGGGCGTCTCGGTGCTCATGATCAGCCAGTCCTCGTCGGAGAACTCGATCTGCCTCGTCGTTCCCGCGAGCGCGACGGCACGACTGCGGCCCGCGCTCGAGCGGATCTTCAGCGCCGAGCTGCAGCGCCACGACGTCGAGCGCGTCGAGGTCGAGGCACCCGTCGCGATCGTCGCGGCCGTGGGGGAGGGGATGCGCGGCACGCCGGGCGTCGCCGCGCGCGTCTTCGGCGCGCTCGGGCGCGCGAAGGTGAACGTCATCGCCATCGCCCAGGGCTCGAGCGAGCTCAACATCTCGTTCGTGGTCTCGGAGGCCGAGCGCGACACGGCCGTCCGGGCCGTCCACGACGAGTTCCATGCCTCACACTGACGGCGTGAGAAGGCGCAAGGTCGCGGTCCTCGGCGCGTCCGGCACCGTCGGGCAGCGCTTCATCAGCCTGCTGGCGGGGCACCCGTGGTTCGAGATCTCCGCGCTCACGACCTCCGACGCGAAGGCGGGGAAGCGCTACGGCGACGTGACGAACTGGCACTTCAGCGCCGACATGCCCGACGGCATCGCGGACATGAAGCTCGAGGCGACGCGCAGCGACCTCGACGCGGAGATCTGCTTCTCGGCGCTGCCGAGCGATGCCGCGGAGCAGTGGGAGGCCGGCCTCGCGAAGACCGGGCATCACGTCTTCTCGAACGTGAAGACGCACCGCGAGGATCCCGACGTGCCGCTCATCATCGCCGAGGTGAACCCCGAACACAGCGCGGCGCTCGACGTCCAGCGGCGCACGCGCGGCTGGTCGGGCTCGATCGTGACGAACGGCAACTGCTCGGCCATCACCTTCGCCCTCGCCGCGGCGCCGCTGCACCGCGCGTTCGGCATCGAGCGCGCCGTCGTGACGACGATGCAGGCGCTGTCGGGCGCGGGGTATCCGGGCGTCGCGTCGCTCGACGCGCTCGACAACGTCGTCCCGTTCATCGGCGAAGAGGAAGAGAAGATGGAGCGCGAGACGAAGAAGTTCCTCGGCTCGTGGGACGGGTCCGCGTTCCGGGACGCCCCGTTCGCGTTCTCGGCGCACTGCAACCGTGTCTCCGTGCGCGATGGGCACACCGAGACGGTGACGCTCTCGCTGCGAGGATCGCCGAGCGTCGACGACGTGAAGGGGGCGCTGCGCGAGTTCCGCGGGAAGCCGCAGGAGCTCTGTCTGCCGACGGCACCGGAGCATCCGGTGCTCGTCCGGAGCGAGCGCGATCGGCCACAGCCGATCCGCGACCGCGACGCCGGGCACGGCATGTCGGTCGTCGTCGGACGCGTGCGCGCGGACCCGGTGTTGGGGTACAAGTACGTCGTGCTCGGCCATAACACGATCCGCGGCGCCGCCGGCGCCTCCGTCCTGAACGCGGAGCTCCTCGTCGCCGAAGGCCGGATTTGAGCCTGACGCTCGGCGGCACGACCGGCACGGCCGAGTCGTTCGTCGAGCGGCTCGACCGCGTCCCGCTCAACTCGTTCCACTGGCGGCTGCTCGTCGTGAGCGGCATCGGATGGCTCTTCGACGCGATGGACGTGATCCTCATCTCGTTCCTCCTCACGCCCATCCGGAACGAGTTCAAGCTCGACGCGACGCAGACCGGCTTCATCGCGAGCTCCGGCTTCGTCGGCATGTTCTTCGGCGCCGCGATCAGCGGACGCATCGCCGACCGCATCGGCCGCCGGACCGTGTTCACGACGACGCTGGTCCTCTTCAGCGTCGGCGCGCTGCTCTCGGCGATCGCGCCGTCGTTCGAGACGCTCCTCGCCGCGCGCGTCATCGCGGGCCTCGGGCTCGGCGGCGAGCTGCCGGTCGCGTCGACCCTCGTCTCGGAGTTCTCGCCGCGCGCGCAGCGCGGTCGCATGATCGTCCTTCTCGAGTCGTTCTGGGCCTACGGCACCATCGCCGCGGGCCTCATCGCGATCACCGTCGTCGCCGCCTACGGCTGGCGGTGGGCGTTCGTCGTGGGCGCGGTGCCCGCGCTCTACGCGGCGTACCTGCGGAGCGCGCTCCCCGAGTCACCGCGGTACCTCGCCGAGCGCGGTCGCGCGGCCGAAGCCGACGCCGTCGTGCGTCGCGTCGAGCGCGCGAGTGGGGGAGCGATGCTCACGCTCGCGAAGGCGGTCGCGCCCGCGCGCGCAGCGCGCTCGAGCGTCGGCGATCTGTTCTCGCCCGCGCTCATCCGTCGCACGGTGATGCTCTGGATCCTGTGGTTCGGGATCTCGCTCACGTACTACGGGATCTTCCTGTACGTGCCGACGCTCCTCGTGTCGCGCGGCCTCTCGGTCGTGCGCAGCAACGAATTCTTCTTCCTGTCGACGATCGCGCAGATCCCCGGCTACTTCAGCGCCGCGTGGCTCGTCGAGCGTTGGGGACGAAAGCCGACGCTCGTGCTCTATCTGCTCGGCACCGCGGTGAGCGCGTTCCTCTTCGGCAACGCGGGTACGGACACGGTCACCTTCGTGTGGGCCGCGCTCCTCTCGTTCTTCAACCTCGGCGCCTGGGGCGTCGTGTACACGATGAGCCCGGAGCTCTACCCGACGGCCATCCGCGCGACCGGCTCGGGCGTGGCCGCGTCGATCGGCCGTATCGGCGGGACGATCGGACCGTTCCTTACACCGGTGCTCGTACCGGCGATGGGTCAGACCGGCCTGTTCGCGCTCTTCATGGCCCTGCTCGTCGTCACGGCGCTCAACGTCTTCGCGCTCGCGGAAGAGACGAAGGGCCGGTCTCTCGAGGAGATCACCGGGCCCGTGGCGGCCTAGGTGAGCGGAGAGGATCAGCACCCGCTCGCGCAGACCCTGGGGAGCGCGGCGGTCGGCCTCGGCCTCGGGCTCGCGGTCCTCGGTCTCGGCTTCGTCGTGAGCCGCATGACGCTGCCCGAGAGCACGGTCGCCGCTGCATCGACGAGCAGTCCCATCGGCGCACCGACCGCGACCCCACGGCCGCCGGTCGCGACGCCATCGCCCTCGCCGACGGCGACGCCGAAGCCCACCGACACGCCCGACCCGATGACCGTGAGCGGGTTCACCGGGCAGGGCCTCCGGCTCGCCGCGATCAACATCCCCGCGGGCTACACGTTCCGCGCGCCGTTCGCGGGCAAGGTGACGATCGCGCTCTACCAGTTCATCGATGGCGAGATCAGGACCGGCGTGACCGACCAGCCGACCTACCCGTACGTCTTCATCAGGTCCGCGGATCGCGAGGTGAAGCTCCGTCCCGGCGCCGTCGGACGTGACATCCAGCTGATCGTGAAGGACGGGGACACCGTGGAGGTCGGCGCCCCGCTCTTCAAGACGCTCACCGCCGGCGCGTCGTCGTGGGCGACCTTCTACGACAGCAGCGTGACCGCGCAGGTCGTCGCATCCGCGGTGAATGGCTCGGGGGAAGGGATCGATCCCGTCCCCGTCTTCAAGCGCTAGGGCGGCGCGCCTTGCGGTGGCCTCCGGCGGCCGCGCTCTGGGCGACCCAACGCTGCGCCGCCGTGAGCGGGTCGAGACCGCGCGGCGGCGCGGACAGCGCCTCGCACGCCGCGCACCAGTGAGTCGTCGCCTCGGGCCGCGCTCCCGCCGTGGCGCGACGCGCTCCTCGCTTCGCGACCTCCCGGCGCGTCATCGCTGACCGCACGCGCTGATCTGGCAGTCGATGTCCTGCTGGATCTGCTGGATCTGCCGCGAGTGCTCCTCATACCAGCTCGTCGGGACCTGCGGATCGCTCGGGTCGATGGTCCAGTGGAGGATGCGGCCGTCCCACAGCGTCCAGTGGCCGCACGGCAGAGCCTGCCGCACCTGGGCGACCGTCGGCGTGCGCCACCCGGCGGCGAGCGCGCTGCTGCCCGCGAGCGCAAGCGCGAACGCCAGTGCGAGCGCTGTGCGCTGTGCCATCTTCGTGTACCCCGCCTTCTGCTGGTCTCTGCCAGTGAGGCGTGGTCACGGCGCGAACGCCCGTTCAGCCCGATCGAACGGTGGCTACAGCTCCCAGCGGAGCGCGACCCGAGGGTCCGGCATGTAGCTGCAGAACGTGCCGGTGTGCAGCGCCGCGTCGAAGTGCGTCGCCAGGGCGGGGCTGTGGTCGGCGATCCGCTCGAGCACCGCCTTGATCGCACGGGTCACGTTGACGCGGGCGCGCTCAGCATCTGATGCCGCCTTGCGGTCGCGACCGCCGAGGCCGACCGCGCCGGCAAGCTCGTGGATGATCACCTCGCGTTCCTCACGCTCGCGCGCCGCGCGCTCGCAATCGTTCCACCGCTCGGCCTCCGCGATGTCGATATCCAGCTCGTCGAGCCGCGCCTTGTACTGCGCCTTCGCCTCCGTGTCGAGCACCGGCCCGGCATCGCTCCCGAGCGGCGTCGCGTCATCCTCGATGCCGCCGGGCGACGCGGCAAGCTCGAGCGCGTGGATCTCACGACCCGCGTTCCTGATGAGACACGAGATGTATCGGAGCCCTTTCGTGTCCTTGAGCCGGAACGCCGCCCCTTCGAACGCGATGGTCCAGAACTCACCTTCGAGACGGAACATCGCGGTCCCGCCCAGCCCGCGGAGCGCGAGGATCTCGAGGACCTGCGACTCGACCCGTTGCTGCAGCGTCCGGTTCAGCTCCGCGAGCTCGGCGGCCTGGCGGTGGACGGTGTCGTGGAACGCCTTCATCCGTAGCAGCGAGCGGATACGCGCGAGCAGCTCCTGCTTGTCGAGCGGCTCGACGATGAAGTCGTCCGCGCCCGCGTCGATCGCGGCGATCTTGTCCTGCTCCGGATTCGCGGTGACCATGATGATCGGCACGATGCGGGTCGCCGGATCGGCACGCACCGCGCGCGCCACGTCGTATCCGCTCATCCCCGGCATGACGACGTCGAGCACGATGAGGTCCGGCGGCTCGGCCTTCATCTTCGCGAGCGCATCGTCTCCCGAACTCGCCGCAGTGACGAAGTAGCCATACGGGGAGAGCATGCCTTCGAGGAGCCGCCGGTTCTGCGGCTGATCGTCGACGATGAGGATCCGCTCCGTCCTCACGGCGCGGATGCTAGCGAGAGATCTCTTCACTTCTATACCCCGTTCAGTCGAGGCGAACGACCGTGGCTACGCTCCGCACGCCCGTGAACGCGAGGCGCCGCGGGGCAGAACACGACAGCGCGGTACTGCCTCTGCCCGACAGAACCGCCTACCTAGACTGGCAGCGCTATCTGCTGAAGGAACGGTCGACGAACGCGCGTCGCGTCCGCCGGCAGAGGAAGACACGTGTCATCTCGCCCAGCGGTACATGGAGTGAGGCGCCGACGCCTACTTGAAGGCGCCGCAGCATCGGTCGCGCTTCTTGCGACCGGCTGCGCGACGCAGCCGAAGTCGACGCGCATCGTACGTATCGGCGCCGTCAGCGGGGAATCTCACAAAGATGACGGCTCACCACCGCAGGTCGAGATCGACGTCATGGAGGGCCTCCATGCCGCCGGATTCATCGATGGCGTGAACATGTCGATCACGTGGCTTCACACGGAGGGAGATCCCACGCTGTACGCAGCGCTCGTGAGGGCGCTCGTCGACGCCAGGGTCGACATCATCATCGCCTCATCGGGCAGCGCGATCCGCGAGGCAAAGAAGGCGACGAGCACGATCCCGATCGTCATGGCGGGCATGCCCGACGCGGTCGAGGCCGGGGTGATCCAGAGCTACCAACACCCGGGCGGAAACGTCACCGGGATGGCGTTCTCGAACGGCAAGGAACTTCGCAAGCGGATCGAGCTTTTTCATGAAACGTTCCCGCGCATCCCGCGCCTGCTCGTGGTGTGCGTGCCGGATATCGATGGCGAGCGAGAGAGGCGGATCGATGAGGTCAAGAGCGTGGGGCGGACCCTCAATATCGAGGTCGAGACGCCGCTCATGAGGACGAACGAGGACGTCGGTCGCGCACTCACGGTCGTGGGGTCAAATGAGGGCATCGTCCTGCTCGGATACACCCTCGCGTGGGCGAATACGCCAGCGATCATCAGGTTCGCCGCCACAACCAAGACGCCAGTGGTCTATTCGCGCCTCAACGACGTCGAAGATGGTGGCCTCATGAGCTATGGATCGAACCGACACGAGATCCGGGTCGGCGTCGGTCGCTATGTTCGGAAGATCGTCGACGGCGCGCGACCCAGCGATATCGCAGTGAGCGAGCCGGAACTCTACGACCTCGGGATCAATCTCCGTACGGCCACCCAATCCGGGTTCACCTTGCCGTCGAGCGTGCTCGCGATGGCCAACAAGGTGATCAAGTGAGGCGTCGTCGCCTCCTCGCTGGTCTCGGCGCGGTCGCCACGGCACCCCTGGTCGCGAGGTGCAGCGCGCCGGCTGCCCGTCGCGTGCCGCGCATCGGTTACCTCTCGGGGAACATGGCAACGACGACCGCGCACCCCGCGTTCGTGCGCAAGCTGAGCTCGCTCGGGTACGTCGATCAGCGGAACGTCGAGATCATCTCCAGCGGACCGAGCACGGAAGCGGCGGAGCTGCGCCGCATGGCGGACGAGCTCGTCGGCCTTCGCGTCGACGTCATCGTCGCCGCAGGCGGGAGCGCCCAGCTCGCCGCGGGAGCCGCGACGAAGACGATCCCGATCGTTCTCGTCGTCGGACCGGATCCAGAGGTCATCGGCCTCGTCAAGAGCATCGCGCAGCCGGGCGGGAACATCACCG
>DATDNP010000062.1:0-11737 GCA_036518215.1 Candidatus Limnocylindria bacterium | reverse complement strand
GGCGCGCAGCGCGCGCGCGACGATCTCGCTGCGGCCGCGCGCGGGACCGCGAACCTGCTGCCGCCGATCCTCGCGTGCGTGCGGAACGGGGTGACGCTCGGCGAGATCTCGAACGACCTGCGCGCCGTCTTCGGCGTCTTCGAGCCACGCCGCCGGTGAAGGGCGTCGTGCGCGCCGGTCCGCTGCACCATGTCGGCATCGCGGTGCCGTCGCTCGGCGAGGCCGTGGCGTTCTATCGCGACGTGCTCGGGTACGCCGCCGGGCCCGTGCACGAGGTGCCCGAGCAGCGCGTGCGCGTCGTCTTCGCATCGCAGGGCGGATCGCGGATCGAGCTGCTCGAGCCGACCGACGCGGAGTCGGGCGTCGCTCGCTTTGTCGCCGAGCGAGGGCGCGCCACGCTGCACCACCTGTGCTTCGAGGTCGAAGACCTCGCCGAGGCGCTCGCCCGCCTCGCGAACGAAGGCGTCGAGCTCATCGACCGGACCCCGCGAAAGGGCGTCGAGGGGAGCGTCGCGTTCATCCACCCACGGTCCGCGGGCGGCGTGCTCGTCGAGCTCATCGAGCGCGGTCGTTAGGATGGTCGCGATGACGCGACCGCGCATCGCCCTCACCGTCTCTGCTTCGCGGAGCCTCGCGAACGAGCGCGCCCGCGAGCGGTACGTGCGCGCGCTCACGGACGCGGGCGCGGACGTCGTCGTCTGCGAGCCGGGGACGGCCGTGCCGGACGATGTGGCCGGCATCGTCCTCTCCGGCGGTGGCGACGTCTCGCCCGAGCGGTACGGCGAGACCGATACGGCGCAGGTCTGCGAGGACATCGTCCCGGAGCGCGACGAGCTCGAGCTCGCGGCGGCGCGGCGCGCGCTCGCGGCCGACATTCCGGTGCTCGCGATCTGCCGCGGCTTCCAGGTGCTGAACGTCGCGCTCGGCGGATCGCTGGTCCAGCATCTCGACGGGCATCGACCGCGCGGCGACGAGGTCGTCGAGCACGTCGTGAGCGCCGAGCCGGGTTCGAAGCTCGCGCTCGCGTGCACGGATCGGCCGATGAGAGTGAACTCGCGCCATCACCAGGCCGTCACGGTCGAGCGCCTTGCGCCGCCGCTTCGCGCGACCGTCCTCCACGACGGCATCGTCGAGGCCTTCGAGTCACCGGCGCACCGGTGGGTCGTCGGCGTGCAGTGGCATCCCGAGCGCTCCCTCGAGGTCGACGAGCCGGCGCGCCGCATCTTCGGCGCGTTCGTCGCGGAGGCCAGTCGCTCGCTCGTCGCGTGAGGCTCGCGCTCCTCGCCGGACACGATCCCCGACACATCGCCGCGTCGCGGCAGATCGCGCTCGGCGCATGCGCGGACGTCGTCCTCTCCGCCGGCACCGAGCGCTCCGCGTCGTTCGTGGAACGGGCGGAGGCGATCCGCGAGGCGCGACCCGACGTCGTGCTCCTCGTCGCGGACGACCGCGGAGCCGATCACGCGGTCGAGCTCGCCGAGGCGCTCCGCCTCGCGACGGTCGCCCAGCAGCCGCGACCGGCGGTGCTCGTTTCGACCGACGAGCGGACGCACGCGCGCGTGGAGCTGAGCCTCGGTCACGCGGTGGAGGCGTTCGGCGACGTCCGTTCCGCGGACGTGCGCGCGGCGGTCGTCGCGCGACTCCGCGCGATGGCGCGCGGCGCATCCGACGCGCGTCTCCGCGACGAGGGCATCGAGCAGGCCGCCCGCACCCTCGCCGCGTCGTCGTCGCGATCGATCGCGATCCTCGATGTCACCGGGACGAGCACGTCGCTCGTCGTCGCGCGCGCCGATGGCACGCTCATCGCGGCGCACGTGCCGCTCGGGGTCGGCGAGCACGCCGACCGCGTCGTCGCGCGCGCCGGGCTCGATCGCGTCCGGCGCTGGATCCCGCGCGCGATCGACGCGCCCGCGCTCCTCGAGCGGGTGTTCAACCGGGCGCACTGGCCGGACGTCCCGGCGACGAACAGCCTCGCGCTCGAGATCGAGCTCGCGCTCGCGCGGGAATGTGTGTCGCGCGTGCTCGCCGAGGCGACGCGAGCGGAGCTGCCCCTCGCGCACGCCGCACGTCATGCGGACACGATCGCGTGCACCGGACGGCTCGCGACGTGGAAGCCGTCGCAGACCGCGCTCGTCGCGCTCGATGCGCTCGCGCCGGAGTCCGCGTCGGTCATCGCGCGCGAGACGCAGGACGCGCCGCTCGCCGCGGGCGGTACCGCGCTCGAGCCGCTCACGCTCGTCGCGCCGGTGTCCGTCCGGCGAAGCGCGACGGTGCATGTGACCGACGCGACGGGGACGGTGGACGAGCGCGTCGGTCGCGGAGCGTTCGTCCTTCTCCGTACGACCGGCGCCGTCCAGCTCGCCGGCGACGGTGCGACCCGCGCGTCGTCCGACCCGCTCTCGATGGGAGTCATCGTCGACGCGCGTGGACGGCCGCTCGAGCTGCCACCACGCGACGCGGAGCGCCTTCCCACGATCCAGCGCTGGTACGGCGCGCTCGACGCGCTGCCCTCCGGTGACGACGCATGAGCTGGCGGTACGAGCGGTGCGTCGCCGCGCATCGGCTCCCCATCGGGGTCGCCCAACAGGCCGCGGTCGGGCAGACGGTGCGCGCGGGCGACGTCGTCGCGTCGGGAACGTCGTACGGATCGGCGGTGCGCGTCGGCGGGGCGCGCGCGCTCGGCATCGGCCCCGGCGACCTCGATCGCGTCATGCGTGTCGCGCGCGACGCCGAGGTCCAGCGGGGCACGATCATCGCGCGCACGGGCCGGCGCTTCGCGCGCGCGGTCGCGGCGCCGATCGACGGCCGCATCGCGCACGTTCGCGCGGACGGCGACTTCGAGGTCGCGCCGGTCGTCGGGACGTGGACCGTCCGCGCGACGCTCGACGGCGTCGTCACGCGCGCCGATGCGTCGGAGGTGACGATCGAGGGCGATGCCTGGGCACTCTCGGGTGTCGCCGCATACGGTCCCGATGCGTTCGGCGAGCTGACGCTCGGCGTCGACGCGCCCAGCGACGATCTCGCGCCCGGGCGCATCGACGTGCGCCAGCGCGGCCGGATCATCGTCGGAGGGAGCCGCTCCGGCGCCGAGTCGATCGCGCGCGCGCACGCGTGCGGGATCACCGCGGTCGTGAGCGGCGCGGTCCCCGCGGGTGGCCTGCGCTCGATCTACGGCGAGGGCGTCGGCGCGCACGGCGCGCCGTCGCGCGAAGATGCGCCGACCGTGCTGTGCCTTCTCGGGTTCGGCGCGGCGCGTCTGCCGGCTCAGCTCTGGGAGCCGTTCGTCGCGCTGAATGGGAGACGCGCGGCGATCCACGTGCGCTCCGCGCGGCTCTTCGTCTTCGCGCCGGCCGATGCCGTGACCGTCGAGACCGAGCCCGCGCTCGCGCTCGCTGCCGATTGGGGCAGCATCGCGGCCGTCTAGGCTTCGCAGCGATGGCGAAGAAGAAACGCGCGGACCGCGAGGTCGCGCGCCGGCGGGCCGAGTCGCTCGCGACCCAGCAGCGGCTCGGACGATGGCGGACGGTCGTCGGATGGCTCGGATTCGTGCCGCTTGCCGCCGCGATCGGATGCGGGACGGGAACGCCGCTCGACGCGCTGCTCTGCGGCGCACCCCGCGAGCTGTGGCTCCTCGTCTGGGCGGCGCTGTTCGGGACGTTCATCGGCCTTACCATTCGACTCGTCATTGAGCGCCGCAGATTCGAGCGCGGAACGACGAACGGACGCGCCGCGTAGCGCGGACAGCGTCGACCTCGTGAGCCAATCCTCCCTGCACACGGAGCGCATCGGAGAGCGCCTCGCGCGCCTCGCGCGTCCGGGTGACGTGCTCGCGCTCTGGGGCGAGCTCGGAGCGGGGAAGACCGTGCTCACGAAGGGCGTCGCCGCGGGGCTCGGGCTGGACGCGGCCGACGTGTCGAGCCCCACCTTCATCATCCTTCACGAGCATTACGGTGGACGGATGCCGCTCTTTCATCTCGATCTGTATCGCCTCGAGGGGCAGGACCTCGGATCCACGGGGTGGGAGGAGACGCTCGACGCGGGGGGCATCACGGTGATCGAGTGGCCGGATCGCACTGGGAGCGCGCTGCCTCCGGACCGGCTCGACGTACGTCTCGAGCACATCGCGGACACGAAGCGACGCGTGCTGCTGACGGCGACGGGGCCGCGCTCGCGTGAGCTGTTGAAGGAGTTCCATGACTCTCTTGGCGCTTGATACGTCGACGGCGTGGGCATCGGTCGCGCTCTACGACGGGCGCGAGGTGCTCGCGGAGGAGACGTGGCACGCGCAGCGACGCCACGGCGAGGAGCTCTTCCCGACCATCGAGCGCGTCCTCGCGAACGCGCGCTCGAGCCTCGCGGAGGTCGACCGCGTCGCCGTCGCGACCGGGCCGGGATCGTTCACCGGGCTGCGCATCGCGATCGCCGCAGCGCAGGGGATCGCGCGCGGCTCGGGCGCGTCGCTCGTCGGCGTGTCGACGCTCGACGTGCTCGCGTACCCGCACGCGCCGAGCAAGCAGCGCACCTGTCCGCTGCTTCCCGCAGGACGGACCGAGTGGTACGCCGCGTTCTACCAGGAGCGCAATCGCAAGTGGCAGCGCCGGTCGCCGTACATCGTCGCGTCGCTGCCAGAGCTCTGTCGCCAGATCGGCACGCACACGCTCTTCGTCGGCGAGATCGGCGAGGAGGCCGAGGCGACGCTCCGCGATCTCCTCGGCGCGAAGGCGCTCTTCGCCTCGCCGGCCTCGCGCATGCGGCGCGCAGGGTATCTTGCGGAGCTGGGATGGCGCACGCTCGAGAGCGCTCCGCAGGCGAAATTGGGGGAGATCGAGCCGATCTACGTGAAGCAGCCGTCGATCCGCACATCATTCGACCAACCGTTCGCGCCGCCGCCCTCGGACGACGCGGCGCTCGGACTGCCGAGGCGCAGTTGATGTGCGCCACGCGCGCGACGGGTGGTCGGTGATGGTGGCGCTCTTCCCGATCGTCATCGAGGAGATGACGCTCGACGACATCGATCCGGTGCAGGTGGTCGAGCGCGCGTCGTTCCCGGTCCCGTGGCCGGCGAACGCGTTCCGGCACGAGCTGACGCAGAACAAGAACGCGCACTACATCGTGGCGAAGGAAGGCGATCACATCGTCGGGTACGCCGGGCTCTGGCTCTCGCTCGACGAGGCGCACATCACCACGTTCGCGGTGCTGCCGGAGTATCGCCGTCGCAAGATCGGGGAACGGATGCTGCTCGCGCTCTTCGACCGCGCCGAGAAGCTCGGCGCGGAATGGCTGACGCTCGAGGTGCGCGCGTCGAACCTTCCGGCGCAGCGTCTTTACGAGAAGTACGGCTTCCGACCGGCCGGCATCCGCCGCCGCTACTACTCCGACAACAACGAGGACGCGATCATCATGTGGACCGACCGCCTGCGCGACCGCGGCGTGCGCGAGCGCATCGCGAAGCTCCGCCATTCGCTCGAAGAACAGCACTGATGCGGATCCTCGCGATCGAGACCTCGTGCGACGAGACCGGCGTCGCCGTCGTCGACGACGGTCGCCGCATCGTGTCGAACGTCGTCGCGTCGCAGCTCGCGCACAAGGACACCGGCGGCATCGTCCCCGAGGTGGCGGCGCGCGAGCACCTGCGCGCGCTCGACGCCATCACGCAGACGGCGCTGCGCGGCGCGGGCGTCGAGCTGCGCGAGGTCGACGCGGTCGCGGCGACCGTCGGCCCCGGGCTCGTCGGATGTCTCCTCGTCGGGGCGAACTACGGACGCGGGCTCGCCATGTCGGCCGGCCTGCCGTTCGTCGGCGTGAACCACCTCGAGGGTCACGTGTACGCGAACTGGCTCTACGAAGGTGACACGGTGCCGCCGGAGCCGGAGATCCCGGCGATCGTGCTCGTCGTGAGCGGGGCGCATTCGGATCTCGTGCTCATGGAGGGACACCGTCGCTTCCGCGCGCTCGGGCGGACGATCGACGACGCGGCGGGCGAGGCGTTCGACAAGGTCGCGCGACTCCTCGGCCTCGGGTTCCCCGGCGGCCCGTACGTCGAGAAGGCGGCACGGAGCGGCGATCCGAACGCGTTCCCGCTGCCGCGCGCGAGCGTCGCCGACCGCTACGACTTCTCGTTCTCGGGACTGAAGACCGCGGTGCTCCGCCTCGTGCGCTCGCTCGAAGCGAAGGGTGAGGTGCCGGTGAACGACGTCGCGGCGTCGTTCCAGAAGGCGATCACGGAGATGCTCGCCGAGAAGACCGCCCGCGCCGCGGCCGAGCACGCCGTCGATACGGTCCTTCTGGGCGGCGGCGTCGCGGCGAACACGCCGCTCCGCGAGGAGATCGCGCGCCGCATCGGTCACCCGCTCGTCGTGCCGCCGCCGCGCCTCTGCACCGACAACGGTGCGATGATCGGCGCCGCGGCCTTCTTCGTGCTGCGTCATCGCGGTACCGAGATCCCGCAGACGGTGAGGAGCGATCTGAAGCTCGCATGACGAAGCTCGAAGAGGCGATCGAGTCCGCGCGGGTCGCGGCGTCGTCGCCGCCGAACCCGGTGAACGCGCGCGATGCGGTGCTGCGCATCCTCGATGCCGCGTCGACCGACGAGCGTGTGCTCGCGAACCTCCGCGACGTCGCCGGTGGGCGCGCGCTCCTGCGCTTCACCGACACCGACGAGGCCATCGAGTTCCAGGCCGGCGAGGGACGGCTGCACGCGGAGACGGCGGACACGAAGGGCAAGGGCCCCAAGGTGGACGCGACCGGCGCGACGTGGCTCGGTCTCGTTTCCGGAACGCTGAAGCCGTGGCTCGCGTTCACGCGCGGAATGGTGGTCGCGCGCGCGGGACTCACGGAGCTGCGATGGCTGCAGCAGGTCGCTGAGAGACTGCAGAAGGCGTACGCGGAGAAGACTTAGCATCGGTCGCATGCCAGAGGCTGCACCGGCTCCGCGTCGCGACGACACGTCGCACGCCGACGAACAGAAGAAGGTCCATCGCGCGGAGACGAAGACGAAGACGCCCGCCGAGGCGAAGCGTCAAGGTCCGACGCTCGACGTCGTGAAGGCGGACACGCGCGTGAAGACGTGGATCCGCTCGGCGAACGCGCAGACCGGCGCGATCGGCTACACGGAGCACGGCGAGCGGCATGCGAACACCGCCGCGGACGGCGCTCGCTTCATCCTCAAATCGCTGGGCCACGAGCCGCGTCGCTGCGAGGTCGCCGCGGTCGCCGCCTACCTGCACGACATCGGCAACGTCATCACGCGCGAGAAGCACGGACAGACCGGCGCGATCCTCGCGAAGGACATCCTCGAGGACCTCCAGTTCGACATCGAGGAGATCGCGACGATCATGGGCGCGATCGCGAATCACGAGGAGGCGGAGGGCGGGCTCCCGGTGAGCGCCGTCTCCGCGGCGGTGATCATCGCGGACAAGAGCGACGTGCATCGCTCGCGCGTCCGGAACCCCAAGACGACGGCGTTCGACATCCACGACCGCGTGAACTACGCGGCGACCGCATCCGAGATCAAGGTGAGCCGGAAGGAGAAGCTCATCACGCTCGAGCTCACGGTCGATACCGAGGTCGCGCCGATCATGGAGTACTTCGAGATCTTTCTGCCCCGCATGATGCTGTCGCGGCGCGCGGCCGAGTTCCTGCGCTGCAGCTTCGCGCTCGTCATAAACAACACGCGGCTGCTGTAGCTCCTCGCGCTCGCATATGCTGTAGGCCTACTCAGGGAGGGTTCCCTTTCATGCCGTCGACGCGCGCCCGCCGTCCATCGCGGATCCGCGACGCCACCGCAGCCGGCGGTGTCGTACTGCGCGGTTCCGGCGACGCCGCCGAGGTCGTGCTCACCGGCCGGCTCTCCGACCAGACCTGGGTCTTCCCGAAGGGCACGCCCGATTCGGGCGAGACGATCGAGGAGACGGCGCTGCGGGAGGTCCGCGAGGAGACGGGGCTCGACGTCGCGATCGTGCGACCGATCGGCAACGTCGAGTACTGGTTCGCTGTGCCGGGAGAGCGCGTGCACAAGCAGGTGCATTTCTTCCTCATGCGTGCGATCGGCGGCGATCTCTCTCGGCACGACCACGAGTACGACGACGTCCGCTGGGTCTCCGTGACGGAGGCGCGTCAGATGCTCTCCTTCGACACCTACCGCGACGTCCTCGACCGCGCGCTCGAAGCGGCGCAGGAGGCGGCGTGAGCACGGACATGGGTCTGCGGCACACGCCGCTCTACGAGAAGCACCTCGCGCTCGGCGGGAAGATGGTCCCGTTCGCCGGCTACGAGATGCCGATCCAGTACCCGATGGGGATCGTCGGCGAGCACCGCGCCGTTCGCGGCGCGGCCGGTCTCTTCGATCTCTCGCACATGGGCGAGTTCTACTTCAGCGGTCCCAAGGCCGGCGCGGCGATCGACGCCATGGTGTCGAGCGACATCGCGGGGCTCGAGGTGGGCCAGGCGCGGTACGGACTCCTCACGAACGAGAAGGGGACGATCGTCGACGACGTGATCGTGTACCGGCTCGCGCCGGAGCGCTACATGATGGTCGTGAACGCGGCGAACATCGAGAAGGACGCGTCGCACGTGCGCGCGCATCTGCCGACCGGCGTCCCGTTCGAGGATCGATCGCTCGAGACCGCGCTCATCGCGATCCAGGGTCCGAAGGCCGCCGAGATCCTCGGCCGTCTCGTTCCCGCGGTGCGGTCGCTCGCGGGCTTCGGCGTCACGTCCGCGGACGTGGCCGGAGCGAAGGCGACGATCGCGCGCACGGGCTACACCGGTGAGGACGGGTTCGAGGTGTTCGTCGCGAATGCCGATGCCGGCCGCGTGTGGGACGCGCTCCTCGCCGCGGGGAAGGACGACGGCCTCGTGCCGATCGGGCTCGGCGCGCGCGACACGCTGAGGCTCGAGTCGCGCTACTCGCTCTACGGGAACGAGATCGACGAGACGACCGGCCCGATCGAGGCCGGCCTCGGTTGGACGTGCAAGCTCGACAAGGCGTTCGTCGGTCGCGACACGATCGCCGCGGTGAAAGAGGCCGGTCCGGACCAGCGCATCGTCGGGCTCGTCGTGGACGGCGGCGTCGCGCGCCACGGCCACGAGGTGACGCAGGACGGCAAGCGCGTCGGGCGCGTCACGAGCGGCACGTTCGGACCCACGGTGGGGAAGAACATCGCCCTCGCGTACGTACCGACGCGGCTGTCGAAGGTGGGAACGGCGCTCGCCGTGCGTATCCGCGAACGGGACGTTCCGGCTACGGTAGTGAAGACGCCCTTCTACAAGCGAGGAACGGAGTGACGAGCTTGCCGGAGGCGAGCGACGCGAGCCGGAGGCACAGCAGGTTAAAGAGGAGTGAGACATGACCGTACCGCAGGACCTGCGCTATTCGAAGGAGCACGAGTGGGTGCGTCTCGACGGCGACACCGCGACGATCGGGATCACGCACTTCGCGCAGGAACAGCTCGGTGACGTCGTGTTCGTCGAGCTTCCGGAGAAGGGCGCGAGCGTTCGTCAGTTCGCGAGCCTGGGGGTCGTGGAATCGGTGAAGGCCGCGTCCGACATCTACAGCCCCGTCTCCGGGGAGGTCGTCGAGCGGAACATGAAGGTGATCGAGAAGCCCGAGCTCGTGAACACCGCGCCGTATGGCGACGGATGGATGCTCCGCGTGAAGCTCGCGGACAAGGCCGAGGTCCAGAAGCTCCTTTCGGCCGAGGACTACCGCTCGCACATCGGCGAGACGCCTGGATCGGGAGGGGACTAACACTGGCTCGTAACCCGTACTCACCGCACACCGAGGCCGACCGCGCCGCGATGCTGGCGAAGATCGGCGTGAAGAGCGTGGACGAGCTCTTCACCGCGATCCCCGCGGACGCGCGCTCGCCAAAGCTTGGCATCGCGCCCGGGATGAGCGAGCTCGAGGTCCAGTCGCATCTCGAGTCGCTCGCGAAGCTGAACCGCACGGCGGGATCGGGGCCGTTCTTCATAGGCGGGCCGATCCAGCGCCGGTACATCCCGGCGGCCGTGCCCGTGCTCGCGCTCCGCGGCGAGTTCCTCACCGCCTACACGCCGTATCAGCCCGAGGTGAGCCAGGGCACGCTGCAGGCGGTCTTCGAATATCAGTCGCTCATGGCCGAGCTCCTCGCGATGGACGTCGTGAACTCATCGATGTACGACGGCGCGTCCGCGATGGCCGAGGCGGCGCTCATGGCGGTGCGCCTGACCGGACGCAAGCGCGTCGTCGTGGCGCAGGAGGTCGACTTCACCTTCCGCCGCACGCTGCGGACGTACGCGCGCGGGGCGGAGCTCGAGATCGTTGATGTCCCGGTGGCGCAGCTCGCGGCGTCCGCGACGGGCGCGGCGTGCCTCATCGTCCAGCATCCCGATGCCTTCGGGACGCTCGTCGAGGTGCGGCCCATCGCCGAGGCAGCCCACGCGGCCGGCGCGCTCCTCGTGCAGGTCACCGAACCGCACGCGTGCGCGCTGCTCGAGCCGCCCGGCGCGCTCGGCGCCGACATCGTCGTCGGCGAGGGGCAGCCGCTCGGCATCACGATGTCGTACGGCGGCCCTCATCTGGGGATCTTCGCGTGCCGCGAGGCGCTCGTGCGGCAGATGCCGGGACGCATCGCGGGACAGACCGTCGACTCGAACGGGACGCGCGGATTCGTGAACACGCTGCAGACGCGCGAGCAGCACATCCGTCGCGAGAAGGCGACGAGCAACATCTGCACGAACGAGGCGCTCGCCGCGATCACCGCGTCGGTGTACCTCGCGCTCCTCGGACCGGAGGGCCTGCGTGCAGCCGCGCGCACTGGCGTGTCGCGCGCGCACGCGCTCGCGAAGCGGCTTGCCGCCGTCCCGGGCTGCAGCATCGCGAACGACGGCCCGTTCTTCGATCGCTTCCTGCTGCGCACCGACATCGGTGGGTGGACGCTGCGCGGCGCCCTCCTCGACAGGGGTATCCAGGTCGAGGCGACCGCATCGCACTACGCCGACGGGAAGAGGCGCACCGGGCAGGACGACGTGATCATCCAGTGCACCGAGCTCACGACCGAGGCGGATGCCGATGCGCTCGTCGACGCGGTGAGCGCGCTCGCGCGGTCCGGCGACACGGTGGCCGCGCGATGACGGTGAAGACGCAGGCGATCCCGGAGTCCGGCGCGAACACGCCGGTCCCGGCGCTCGAGCCGCTCCTCTTCGAGCTCGCGCGTCCCGGTCGGAGCGGCGGCCACATCCGTTCGCACGATCCCGTCGACATCCCGGCCGAGTTCAAGCGCACGACGCCGCTGCGCCTGCCCGAGCTCACCGAGACGCAGGTCGTCCGCCATTACACGCATCTCGCGCAGCTGAACTACTCCGTCGACGGCGGCATGTATCCCCTCGGCTCGTGCACGATGAAGTACAACCCGAAGATCAACGACCGGACGGCCGCGCTCTTCGCCGACCTTCACCCGCGGCAGTCCTATCGCACGACGCAGGGCGTCCTCGCGCTCGCGTACGAGCTCGAGCAGCTGCTCGCGAAGATCACCGGGATGGACTTCGTGACGCTCCAACCGGCCGCCGGGGCGCAATCCGAGTTCACCGCGCTCCTCGTCTTCAAGGCCTACCACGCGAAGCGTGGCGAGGCCGCGCAGCGGCGGAAGATCATCGTGCCCGACTCCGCCCACGGGACGAACCCCGCGTCCGCGGCGATGTGCGGGTACGAGGTCGTCACGGTGAAGAGCGACGCGCGCGGCAACGTCGACCTCGACGC
>DATDNP010000061.1:0-22825 GCA_036518215.1 Candidatus Limnocylindria bacterium | reverse complement strand
GATCGTCGTGTTCGACCGCATCCGCGAGAACCTGCGGCTGAACCCAGGCGAGGCGCTCAATCCCGTCATCAACTTCTCGATCATGCAGACGATGACGCGTTCCGTGATCACGTCGCTCACCGTCGTCTTCACGCTCCTCGCACTCTTCCTCTTCGGCGGCTTCTCGATGCGCAACTTCGCCCTCGCCCTGCTCGTCGGCATCATCTCGGGGACGTATTCGTCGATCTTCAATGCGTCGCAGATCGTGTCGCTGTGGCAGGAGGTCGAGGACCGCCTCCGCCACCGCGCGCTCGCCGCCTAGACGTATCTTCCGCCCGTGAGGCGGAGACGGCGCTGGGCCGCCGCGGCGCTCATCGCCGCGGTCATCGTCATCGGGTTGTGGTCGCCGCTCTGGGCGCCACTGTGGCGGGCGAGCGTCGTCGTCCTCGACGTGTACTCGTCGGCGATCTACGGCGCGAATTACGCGGCGTCGATCACGCCCGAGCCGCGACGGACCGAGGAGCACATGACGCTCGTCGACGAGGACGTCCGCGTGACGTGGTGGATCCCCGGAGCCGGGACGCGACACGCCGCGATGCTCGTCGTGAATGGCGCGACGCCGTTCGGGAACGACGATCCGGAGACGGCGCGCGTCTCGGAGGCGCTCGCGCGCGCGGGGTATCTCGTGATGCTGCCTCAGTTCGCGTTCCTCACCGACGCGCGCCTCGAGCGCTCCGCACCGCTGAAGGTCGACGCGGCGTTCGCCGCGATGCTGCGTCGCCCCGATGTCGATCCCGAGCGCGCCGGGGCATTCGGGTTCTCCGTCGGCGGCGGGGTGCTCTTCGCCGCGGCCGGCATCACGGGTGGCGCGCTCGCGCGCGCGAAGTACCTCGGCGCGCTCGGTGCGTTCTTCGACATCCGCTCATACCTCGCGAGCGTCGTGTCGGGCACGCAGCTCCGCGGCGGCCGTCTCGAGCGATGGACGCCCGATCCCGAAGCGCGGCTCAAGCTGCCGCTCGGCGCGGCCGAAGCCCTCGGCGATGCCGCGGATCGCGAGACGGTCACCGCCGCGATCCGCGCGTCCGGCGGGCCGCTCGATCCATCCGCCCCGGCGGGTCTCGGGGACGAGGCGCGAGCGCTCTGGCGCGCGCTCTCAGCGACGACGTACGCCGACGCGATCGCGGCGCTCGACGCCCTTCCGGGGGGTCTCCGCGACACCTACGCGACGCTCTCCCCGGCGACGCGCTGGGCGGACATCAAAGCGCCCGTCTACTGGCTCCACGACGAAGGGGACCGGTTCGAACCGGTGAGCGAGGCTGAGAGCGCCTCGGGCGCGCCGCACGAGGGCGGAACGACGCTCCACCTCACGCGTCTTCTCTCGCACGCGGCCGCTCTCAGCCAGGGCGCTCGGCAGGAGGACGCGGCGTTCTGGATCCGCGAGCTCAGCGGCCTGCTCGGCTTCGCGCTGAGCGTCCTGAGACGTGCCGGATGAACCATTTGGGGCGATACCGCGAATAGACTCCATACGTGGGGACGACCACTCGGCGCAGCTCGTTGCTACGCACCGGCATCGGCGTCGCGCTCGTCGGCGCGATGCTCGGGTTCGCGCTCAGCGCCGCGGTCAGCACCTTCATCAACGACCAGGGCTGGTTCACGTCCGGCGAGCCGTCACAGGCGCGCTCGTACATGGTCGCCCTGCTGGACCGCGAGTCCGAGCAGCTCACGCAGCTGCGGCCGCAGCAGGACGTCGTCTCGCAGGCCCTGGCCCAGCAGGCGGCGCAGCAGAGCCAGCAGCAGGTCAAGCCGCTCTCGCTCACGTACCTGGGCGGCAGCTCGCAGGGCGAGTTCAGCGTCCAGATCTACGCGGTCGAGGTGCGGGCGAACGACGGCACGAACCATCTCTTCTCGCTCGCGCTGACCCTTCTCGGAGGGCAGGTCATCCTGACGAAGTGACGGAATCTCGCGCGATCTTCATCCTCGCGATCCTCGTCGGCGGGATCTTCGCCGGCGTCGTCGCGCAGCGCGTCACCGACCCCGGCATCCGCGCGAACCCGTATCCCTCGCTCGAGAAGGTCGCGGAGCCACCGGCGACGGCGCAGGTCGCGAGCGCGCTCGCGACGAACGACGCGAAGACCCTCGCCCGGATCATGGACAACGAGACGCTCACCGCGTTGAAGGACGCGCTCACCGATCCCCAGGGAGCAGCGCTCGCCGACATACGCAGCGTCCGGTTCGTCGGCGCGACCGAACGGGACGGCCGGGTCCTCGCGGGGTACATCGCGACGGGGAAGGACATGCAGGGGAGCGATGCCATCGTGGGATTCGTGCTTGATGTCGAGAACGGCGAGATCGTAGGTGTGAATTGATGCAGCAACCGACGAGCGTCCAGCCGGCGGGCGCGCCCGGGCCGACGAAGGTCCAATCGTTCCTCACGACGACCGCGTTCGTCCTCGAGCACAACCTGAAGCGGCTCCTCATCGTCGCGCTCATCCTCGGGATCGCGCTGTTCGCCTACGGCATCCGCGGGATCTTCGAGGGGATCCTCGCCTTCATCTCGAATAGCCCCGCCCTCCTCATCCAGCTCATCGTCCTCATGGTCATCAACATCGGCATGTTCTGGGGTCTGATGTTCTTCCTCTCGCGTCCGCGCATGTACACGGTGACCCCGGATCAGCCGCAGATCGGCCTGTCGTTCGAGAGCTACCGCGGCCAGCCGGATCTCGTCGAGCACGCGAAGACGCTCGTGCGCATCCTCGGTGGCGTCGAGCGGTTCCAGCAGGCCGGCGGCGAGATGCCGAAGGGCATGCTCCTCTCGGGGTCGCCGGGCACCGGCAAGACATTCCTCGCGGGCGTCATCGCGGCCGAGGCGAAGCTGCCGTTCCTCTACGTCGACGCGTCGGGGCTCCGCAGCATGTGGATGGGCATGGATGCCCTCATCGTCATCCAGCTGTTCTCCCGCGCGCGGAACCTCGCGCGCAGGTACCGCAAGCCCGGCGCTCCCGGCGCCTGCATCCTCTTCCTCGACGAGATCGACTCCATCGGCATGGCGCGCGGCGGCGTGATGGGCGGACCGATGCAGGCCGCCGGCGGCATGATGGGCATGGGCTACTCCGGCATGGGGCTCAACACGCTACTCAACCAGATGGACTCGCTCGGCAACATCGTCGAGGACCAGTGGCGCCGAAAGGTCGGGCGGTGGCTCGGCCTCATCCGTGGTCCGGTGCCCCCGAAGCCGCTCGTGTTCGTCATCGGAGCGACGAACCGTCCCGACGTGCTCGACCCCGCGCTCGTGCGTCCCGGCCGTCTCGACCGGACGCTCGTCGTGCACACGCCGGACGGCGAGGGCCGGAAGGACATCATCCGCTACTACCTGTCACAGAAGGCGCACGACGACACGTGCGACATCGAGATGATGTCGCAGGACGCGATCGGGTGGACCCCGATCCACATCAAGACCATCATCAACGAAGCTCTGATCATCGCCCACGAAGAGGGCCGCGATCAGCTCAGCTACAAGGATTGGCTCGCGGCGGCCGACATGCGCTTCCTGGGCCTGAAGCAGCCGATCGCGAAGATGAGCGCAGAGGACAAGCGCGCCGTCGCGTATCACGAGGCCGGCCACGCCGTCGTCGCGCGCTACCTCAAGCCCGAGGACCGCGTGCAGAAGGCGTCGATCGTGCGTCGCGGCGAGACGCTCGGCGTCGTGTCGCGCTCAGAGCGCGAGGAGCGCCATCAGCTCCACGCGCGGCAGATCGAGGTCGACATCATGATCTCGCTCGGCTCGCGCGCCGTCGAAGAGCTCATGCTCGGCACGAAGCTCGCGGGCGCGAGCTCGGATCTGCAGAACGCGACCGCCCGCGCGCTCATGTACTGCGCGTCGCTCGGCATGGGCTCGTCGCTCATGGTCTCGCCCTCGAGCATGTCGGGGTATCCCGGTCCCGTGCTCGTCATGGCGGACAAGATGCTCGACGCCCTCTACGAGGAGACGAAGCGGCTCATTCGCGAGAAGGAATACGCCGTGCACGCCGTGGCCGGCGCGCTCATCCAGCGCGAGGAGCTCATCGGCTCGGAGCTCGAAGAGGTCTTCGTGTACGCCGATCAGGCGAACCCGACGGCGGCGAAGCCGTTCGTGCGCAAGCCGCTCGTGCTCCCGACGATGGCCGAGCTGCTCGCGGCGGGGAGCAACGGCCACTCGAACGGCGCGGCGGCGGTCGTCGCAGGCACGCAGCCCGTGCCTCCGGGCGGGCAGCCCGGACCGATCCCGCCGGGCCCGGTGCCGCCGGGGCCGGTGCCGCCCGTACCCGCCCCACCGGCCGATCGGATCGACCGCTAGGGCGCGTATATCTTCGCGAGCTGCGACAGCGTGACGAACCGGAGCGGTCCGGCGTCGTGGTCGTAGCGGAACGGCGCGAGGGCGGTGAAGAGCGCCTCGATCGCCGCGCGCTCCGTCGCGTCGATGGTCGCGGGATGCGAGACGAGCGTGAGCGCGCGCCGAGCCGTCGCCGGCTGGCCGGCGGGCGCGAGCATCGCGAGGTCGTCGCGGATCGTCGGTTGGATCGTGTTCACCGTGAGCGCGTACGTGTTCCCGGCGATATTGGGCGCCTCGAGGAGCGGGAGATCCCCGGGCGCGTTCGCGTCGTCGCGTGACGGGCGATAGGGCTGCGCATCCTTCGCGAGCGTCCATGGAAGCGGGAGACGGCCGAACCCGCCCGCGGGTGCCGCCGACGAGTCCACGGTGAATCCTGCCGCCGCGATCGCGCGCAGGTTCGCCGCGTTCGCGAAGAGGCCGCCGGCGCGGAACGAGGTCGGCTTCGCGAATCCGTGCTGCGTCATGAGGCCTGTGGCATGGTCGATGAGCTTGCGCGTCTCGCTCTCGTCGAACGCGGTGAGCGGCACGTCGTAGCCGTCGCTTCGGCCGCTCCAGTTCGGCGCCGTGCGCGGCGTCACGCCGGCGTCCCGGACGAAGTCGGTCCACGCGTGGACATGCAGACCGACCTCCGCCACGCCGCTTCGCACCTTGTCCTGCGTCCAGGCGGTCATCGCGTCGGCACGCTCCGCGGTGACCTGGCTCGTCGTCCAGACGCGCGAGTTCCACATGATGGTCATCGGCACGTAGAGCGTGCCGGCGATGTCCCAGGTGTTCGCGAGCGCGTCGTCGGATGCCGCGTCTCCCTCGAAGTCGAGCGTCCACACGACGTATTCGGGCATCGAGAGCAGGAACGACCACGAGCCGACGATGACGTCGCTCCCGTCGCGTAGCCGGACGAGCACGTCGATGGTGTTCGTCCCGATCGGCGCGCCGTCGACGGGCATCGCGGCCGTCCACTGGTCGACGGGCTTGGTGGGGGCCGTCACCGTCGGCGTGTGCCGTTCGAGCTCGACGGTGCGTCCGGTGGCTCGGAGGCGAGCTCGCGGCAGGCCAGGTGTGGCATCGACCTCTGGGAACTCGGCGAGGATGACCGGGCGTTCGGCGTTCAGCCCGTCCGCGACCGTGATCCAACGGCGGTTCCCGTTGACGATCGTCATCGGTTTCTCGGCAAGGCCGGTCGGAGCGCTCGGCGCCGGGGACGCGCTCGGGCTCGCGGAAGGCGACGTCGTCGGAGCGGGCGTGGCCGTCGAGCAGGACACGACGATCGTCGCGACGAGGCAAAGAGGGGTCAGTGACCGCACGATGCGGTCATCGTACGTATTCCCATGCGAAACTTACGCATGAGATGACCCTCGAAGCGCAGCGTCGCTGGCTGCTCCCTGAGCCGCGCTCGATCGTGCCCCCGGACGGTATCGCGCCGCTCGTCGCGCGGATCCTGGATGCGCGCGGGCTCGAGGTCGCCGGCATGGCGGATTTTCTCGCCGCGCGCGCGAGCGAAGGCGGTCCGCCGATGACGGATCTCGATCGGGCGGTAGGGCGGCTCCGTCGTGCGCTCGCGGCTCGCGAGCGCATCGTCGTCTACGGGGACTATGACGTCGACGGCATCACCGGCTCGGCCATCCTCGTGCGGGCGTTCCGCCAGCTCGGGGCCGTCGTGGCCGCGTACATCCCCGATCGCTACGAGGAGGGCTACGGCCTCAACTCGCAGGCGATGCGGAAGCTAGCCGCGGACGGTGCGAACGTCATCGTCTCCGTCGACTGCGGCGTCACCGCGGTGCGCGAGGCCGCGCTCGCGGCCGAGCTCGGGATCGATCTCATCATCACCGATCACCACCATCCGCCCGCCGATCTGCCGAAGCCGTACGCGCTCGTGAATCCGCGCCGTCCGGGCGACCCGTCGATCGACAAGGAGCTCGCGGGCGCCGGCGTCGCGCTCGCGCTCGCGCGCACGCTGCTCGGGGAGCTTGGGTACGCGATGCGCGAGGAGGAGCTCATGCAGCTCGTCGCGCTCGCCACGGTCGCCGACGTCGTGCCGCTGCGCGGCGCGAATCGCGCGCTCGTCCGCCGCGGGCTCGCCGCGCTGAACCGGACACCGATCGTCGGCGTCCGGGCGCTCGTCGAACGCAGCGGTCTGAAGCTCGGGCGCGTGAACGCGAGCGACATCGGCTACGTCCTCGGGCCGCGCCTCAACGCGGCGGGCCGGATCGCGGACGCCGAGGAGGCGCTGCGGCTCCTCCTCACGGAGGACGCCGAAGAGGCGAAGGCTCTCGCCGACGCGCTCGAGCAGCGCAACGCCGAACGTCAGGAGCTCACGCGGCAGGTCGTGAAGGCAGCGCGCGAACGGAGCGCGGAGCGGCCGGACGCGTGGGCGACGGTCGTCGCCGATCCGGGCTGGCCCGCGGGCATCGTCGGGCTCGCCGCGTCGCGTCTCGTGGAGGATCACGGACGACCCGCGGTCGTCATCGCGCTTTCGGGCGAGGAGGGCAAGGGCTCGTGCCGCTCGATCTCGTCGGTACACATCGCGGAAGCACTCGACGAGTGCGACGACCTGCTCATCAAGCACGGCGGTCACGCCATGGCCGCGGGCTTCTCGGTCGCAAAGGACCTCATCGTCCCATTCACGGAGCGGCTCGACGAGGTCGTCCGGCGTCGCCTCGGCGGCGTCCGGCCCGTTCCGACGCTGCGCGTTGACGCCGAGATCGAGCCCGAGGCGCTCACCGCTCGGCTCGCGCTCGAGCTCGCCGACCTCGAGCCGTGCGGGGCGGGGAATCCGCGTCCGCGCCTCCTCGTCCGGAACGTCCGCGTGCACGGCATCCGTCCCGTCGGCGCCGACGCCGATCACCTCCGCTGCAAGATCACGCTCGGGCGATTCACTTTCGACGCGATGGCGTTCCGCCGTGGGACGCACGCCGACGCGATGACCGACGCGGGCTACGTCGACGCGGTCGTCACGATCGGGACCGGGCTGCGCGGATTCGTCGAGCTCGAGCTCGAGGACTTCGGCGCGGTGGGGACGGCGGACAGGATGCGCGGAATGGCGGTCGCGTAATGGCCCAACGCGCGAATCCGATCGCGGCTCGCATCGTCGGCATCACCGAGCGTCTGCGTCCGCAGAAGAGCGGCCACGTCGACGCCGAGGGGATCGTGAAGGAGATGCTCCGCCACTACCCCGACGGCGATGGCGAGCTCGTGCGACGCGCTTACACGTACGCGGCCGAGGCCCACGAGGGTCAGAAGCGCGTCTCGGGCGAGCCGTACATCACGCATCCCGCGGCCGTCGCGATGCTCATCGCCGAGCTCGGAATGGACCCGGCCACGATCGCCGCGACGCTCCTCCACGACGTGCCCGAGGACACCGCGCGCACGAACGACGACGTGCGCCAGCAGTTCGGTGAGGAGATCGGGCGACTCGTCGAGGGCGTCACGAAGCTCGGCCGGCTCCAAGGGCAGTCACGCGACATGCATCAGGCCGAGAACATCCGGAAGATGTTCCTCGCGATGGCCGTGGACCTGCGGGTCGTCGTCATCAAGCTCTGCGACCGGCTCCACAACATGCGGACGCTCGCCCCGCTCCCGCCCGAGAAGCAGAAGCGCATCGCGCTCCAGACGCTCGATATCTACGCGCCGCTCGCGCACCGCCTCGGGATATGGCAGATCAAGTGGGAGCTCGAGGATCTCGCGTTCAAGTACCTCGAGCCCGAGCAGTACAAGGAGCTGGCCGAGCAGCTCGCCGCGCGCCGGCAGGTGCGCGAGCGCTACATCGACCAGGCGATGAAGACGCTCGCGTCCGAGCTCGAGAAGGCCGGGATCCGCGCCGAGCTCTCGGGGCGCGCGAAGCACCTCTGGTCGATCGCGCAGAAGATGCGGCGCAAGGGCGTCGGCTTCAACGAGGTCTACGACCTGCTCGCGATCCGCGTCATCGTCGACGACGTGCCATCGTGCTACGCGGCCCTCGGCGTCGTGCACACACTCTGGCCGCCGATCCCCGGGCAGTTCGACGACTACATCGCGGTGCCGAAGGCGAACCTGTACCAGTCGCTGCACACGGCGGTCATGGGCCCCGGCGGGCAGCCCCTCGAGATCCAGGTGCGCACGAGCGAGATGCACGGTCTCGCCGAGTACGGCATCGCGGCGCACTGGCGCTACAAGGAGGGCGGGAAGGCCGACAAGAGCTACGAGTCGAAGCTCGCGTGGGTGCGTCAGCTCCTCGAGTGGCAGCACGACGTCACCGATGCGCGCGAGTTCGTCGAGTCGCTCAAGGTCGACGTCTTCCAGGACGAAGTCTTCGTCTTCACGCCGAAGGGCGAGGTGAAGGCGCTCCCGGCCGGGTCGACGCCGATCGACTTCGCATACCGCATCCACACCGACGTCGGCCACCGCACGATCGGCGCGAAGGTCAACGGGCGCATCGTCCCGCTCGATCACCGGCTCCAGTCCGGGGACATCGTCGAGATCGTGACGAGCAAGGCGGCGCGCGGCCCGTCGCGCGACTGGCTCGGCATGGTCCAGACGCCGGGCGCGCGCGAGAAGATCCGGCAATGGTTCAAACGGAGCCAGCGTGACGAGAACATCGCGCACGGCAAGGAGCTCCTCGACCGCGAGCTGAAGCGGCTCGCGCAGCGATCGCTGGGCGACATCAGCGACGCCGACCTCCGCCGCGTCACCGAGGCGCTGAACATGCACGACGTCGACACGCTCTTCGCGTCGCTCGGGTACGGTGCGGTGACGGCGGCCCAGGTCGTGACGCGCCTCGGCATCGTCGACGACGACACGCAGCAGGCGCTCCCCGAGATCGCGCCCGCGATCCCGCCGACGACGTCGCGCGGCGGCGTCCGGGTGAAGGGCGTCGGCGACCTGCTCGTGCGCTTCGCCGTCTGCTGCAACCCCGTGCCCGGCGACGACATCGTCGGCTACGTGACGCGCGGACGCGGCGTCACCGTGCATCGCGCCGACTGCGCCAACATGAAGGCGTCCACCGAGAAGGAGCGGCTCGTCGAGGTCGAGTGGGAGCAGTCCGCGGCGCGAACGTACCCCGTCGCGATCCGTATCGAAGGGTGGGACCGTGACGGATTCCTGCGCGATGTCGCGGCGGTCATCAGCGAGAACCAGGTCCAGCTCATGGCGCTGTCGGCCCAGGCGAATCCCGACAAGACGGCGACGGTGAACGCGACGCTCCAGGTGACGAGCGTCGAGCAGCTCTCGCGCGTCCTCGCGCGGCTCGAGGGCGTCCGCGACGTGTTCAGCGTCCACCGGGACGGCCGCTAGCGATGCGTCGGGAGGACATCCGCAACATCGCGATCATCGCGCACGTCGACCACGGCAAGACGACGCTCGTCGACGGCATGCTGCGGCAGAGCCGGATCTTCCGCGAGAACCAGCAGGTCGCCGAGCGCGTCCTCGACTCGAACGCCCTTGAGCGCGAGCGCGGCATCACGATCATGGCGAAGAACACCGCGATCACGTACAAGGGCACGAAGATCAACATCGTCGACACGCCCGGACACGCCGACTTCGGCGGCGAGGTCGAGCGCGTCATGAACATGGTCGACGGCGTGCTGCTCCTCGTCGACGCCGTCGACGGCCCGATGCCGCAGACGAAGTTCGTGCTCCGCCAGGCGCTTCGGCGCGGGCATCGGGCGATCGTCGTGATCAACAAGATCGACCGTCCGCAGGCACGTCCGAACCACGTGTTGAACGAGACCTTCGACCTTTTCCTCGACCTCGGCGCGAGCGAGGAACAAGCCGAGTACGAGACGATCTTCACGAACGCGCTCACCGGATCGGCTGGGACCGACGCGCACCACCTCACCGGCACGCTCGAGCCGCTGTTCGAGGCGATCATCACGCAGCTGCCGCCGCCGGACGTCGACGACACCGCGCCGACGCAGCTGCTCGTCACGACGACCGTCTACGACGACTACAAGGGGAAGATCGCGATCGGCCGGCTCCAGAGCGGCACGCTGCGCCGCGCGCAGGCGGTCGCGCGCATCGATCACGACGGCGCCGTCACGCGCGCGAAGGTCACCGACCTCTTCACGTTCCAGGGCCTCGCGCGCGATCCGGTCGAGGAAGTGCGCGCCGGCGACATCGTCGCGGTCGCGGGCGTCACCGACATCGGGATCGGCGACACGATCGCCGATCCCGACGATCCGCGGCAGCTCCCGCCCATCAAGGTCGAGGAGCCGACGTTGAAGATGACGTTCGCCGTCAACACGAGCCCCTTCGCCGGCCGCGAGGGCCAGCACGTCACGAGCCGCAAGCTGCGCGAGCGCCTGTACGCCGAGCTCGAGCGCGACGTCGCGCTGCGTGTCGCGGATACCGACAGCCCGGACACCTTCATCGTGAGCGGTCGCGGCGAGCTGCACCTCGCGATCCTCGTCGAGAACCTGCGCCGTGAGGGCTACGAGCTCCAGGTGTCGCGACCCGAGGTCATCGAGCACGAGGAGAACGGCGTGCGTCTCGAGCCGTTCGAGCAGCTCGAGATCGAGGTCTCGCAGGACGCGCTCGGTGCGGTCGTCGAGATGGCCGGGAAACGCCGCGGCGAGCTCCTCGACATGAAGTACAAGGACGACGGCTGGGCGCACTGCGTGTGGCGCATCCCGACGCGTGGGCTCCTCGGCTTCCGCCAGGCGTTCCTCACGAGCACCCGCGGGCAGGGGATCATGAACACGCTGTTCGCCGGGTACGGCCCGTACGCCGGCGACATCGACTCGCGGCAGTTCGGGTCGCTCATCGCGTGGGAGGACGGCACGACCACGACGTTCGGCCTGAGCCAGGCGCAGGAGCGCGGGACGCTCTTCGTGGGGCCCGGCGTCGACGTCTACGAGGGCATGGTCGTGGGCGAGCACATCCGCGACCGTGACCTCGAGGTGAACGTGATCCGCCGCAAGCACCTCACGAACATGCGCAGCAGCAACTCGGACATCGCTGTGCGGCTGGACGGCATCCGCGACCTGTCGCTCGACGACGCCATCGAGTTCCTCGCCGACGACGAGCTGCTCGAGGTGACCCCAAAGACGTTCCGCATCCGCAAGAAGGTGCTGTCGAAGCAGGACCGCGACCGCCTCATCGGCCAGCGCAAGCGGGCCGCTGGCATCCTGGACTGAGAGCGCTCGACCTCCCGACGTCGCGCGGACCGCATCCGGCGATCGTCGGCCTGCACGGGGCGAGCGACAGCTCGCGCGACCACTTCCTCTTCCAGCACCTCGCGCGCGTCCTACCGCCCACCGGCATCGCGGTCGGCCGCTTCGACCGGCGCGGCTACGACGTGCCGTTCGACGACCAGGTCGCCGATGCGCTCGCGTTCGTCGAGGATCTGGCGGCGCGGTCCGACATCGACGGTTCGCGCATCGGCCTCTGGGGCTGGAGTCAGGGCGCGTGGATCGCGCCGCTCGCCGCGTCACGTTCGACGCGGATCGCCTTCCTCGTCCTCGTCGCGTCCACCGGCGTGCCTCCCGCCGAGCAGATGATCTACGGGGCCGCGAAGCACGCGCGCGACGCGGGGTATCCGGATGCGGGCGTCAGCGCGATCATCGCGGCCCGTCGCCTCGTCGACGACTGGCGTCGCGGCCGAGTCCCGATCGACCGCGCGCAGCGCGCGGTCGACGACCTGGCGCGTGAAGGCTGGATCGAGCAGGCGTACCTCCCGCGCGACCTCGCCGCCGCGGGTCCATGGCCGAACATGGACTTCGATCCCGAGGCGCTCTTCGCGACCATCGGCGTCCCGACGCTGCTCTTCTACGGCGAGGACGACGAGTGGCAGCCCGTGGACGAGAGCGTCGCCGCCTGGCGGCGCGCCGCGAAGGCCGCGGGCAACGACGACGTGACGATCGTCCGGCTCGCGGGCACGGCGCACGCACCGACGCTCGGCGGGCGCGACAGCATCGAGGCGATCGCGCCCGAGTACGAGCGCACGCTCGTCGCGTGGCTCCGTCGCGTCGCGCGCCTAGGCTGAGGTCGCGGCGCGCTCCATCTCGGCGATCCGCTCGCGGACGACCGGCGCGACCTTCGTGGCGTACAGCTCGATGGAGCGCATGACCTTGTCGTGCGGGAGCGAGCCGATCGTCATCATCATGAGGAAGCGATCGTGACCGAAGATCCGATGCTGGAAGAGGATCTTCTCGATGATCTCCTCGGGGCTGCCGATGAAGTTCGCGCCGCGCAGCGTGCGTGAGGCTTCGAAGTCTCGCCGCGACATGGGCGGCCAGCCGCGCTCGCGTCCGAGGCGATCCATCATCAGCTTGAAGGGCGGGAAGGCGTCCTCGATCGCTTGCTCCGAGGACTCGGCGATGTAGCCGTGCGAGTTGATCGACAGCGCCGGCCGCGGTCGGTCGGCCGCGGCGGCCGCTTCGCGGTGGATCTCGGCGAACGGCGCGAAGCGCTCGGGCATGCCGCCGATGATCGCGAGGGCCATGGGGAGGCCGAGCGCGCCGGCGCGCGCGGCGGACTCGGGATTCCCGCCGACGGCGATCCACACGGGCAGCGGCTGCTGCACCGGGCGCGGGTACACGCCCTGCCCCGTCAGCGGCGGACGGTGCGTGCCGGACCAGGTGATGTTCTCGTGCTCGCGGAGCCGCAGGAGCAGGTCGAGCTTCTCCGCGAAGAGCGCGTCGTAGTCCTTCAGGTCGTAGCCGAAGAGCGGGAACGATTCGATGAACGACCCGCGGCCGGCCATGATCTCTGCCCGCCCGCCCGAGATGAGGTCGACGAGCGCGAACTGCTCGAAGATGCGCACCGGGTCGTCCGAGCTGATGACGTTCACGGCGCTCGTGAGACGGATGCGCGTCGTCCTCGCCGCGGCCGCCGCGAGGACCACCGCCGGGGACGACACGACGAAGTCCGCGCGGTGGTGCTCGCCGACGCCGAAGACGTCGAGGCCGAGGCGGTCGGCAAGCTCGATCTCCTCGAGCAGGTTGGCGAGCCGCTCCTGCGGCGTGATCCGTCCGCCCGAGACCTCGGGCGTGAGCTCGCCGAACGTGTACAGGCCGATCTCCATCACGTCACTCCAACACGACTCGCCCTAGCATGATTCCGTGACCGAGACGCTGCGGCCGCCGCGTGGCACGCCGCTCCTCGAGGCGCCGTGGCGCAAGCGGTTCCGAGCCGCGCGGATCATGTTCCCGTCCTGGGCCCGCGACGATCCCGATCGCCTCATTCACCTCTCCAACGAAAGCGGGAAATTCGAGGTGCACACCTGGGACCGCGCGTCGGGCGAGCGCAGGCGGCTCACCGACCGCTCCGAAGGCACCGGGTACCGCGTGCCCTCACGCCTCGAGCCCTCGGGCCAGCGGGTCTGGTGGTTCGACGACGCGAAGGGCAACGAGCTCGGCCGCTGGGTGCGCGAGCCGTTCGCGGGCGGAACGCGCGAGTGGATCCTCGGTGAGGTCGAGCCCGCGTACAGCACGGGCCTCGCGCTCGGCACGGGCGTCGCGGTCATCGGCCGGTCGCGCGGCGGCGAAGGCTCGACCGTGTACGTGGTGCGCGACGGCGCACAGCCGATGCGCATCTACGCGCACGCGCAGAGCGCGAGCGTCGGCGCGATGTCGCGGGACGAGCAGCTCTTCGCGCTCGCGCACTCGGAGCGCGGCGACAGCCGCAACCGTGCCGTCCGCATCCTCGATCTCGACGGCTACGAGGTCGCCGAGCTCTGGGACGGCCCCGGCCGAGGGCTCGAGCCCGGCGACTGGTCGCCTGTCGCGGGGGACCAGCGTCTACTCGTCGGGCACGACCGCGAGGGGAAACGACGCTGGCTCATCTACGACGTCGCGGCGAAGCATGAGACCGCCATCGCCGTCGACCTTCCGGGAGAGATCGCCGCCGCGCGCTGGTATCCCGGCGCGAAGGCCCTGCTGCTCGTGCACGAGCATCGCGGGCGCGGCGAGCTCTACCGCTACGACATCGAGGAGCGGACGACGACGCATGTCGACGCGGAGCGGGGAAGCATCGATGCGGCGCGCGTGCGGCCCGACGGCGAGGTGTGGTACCTCCTCGACCGGGCGCAGGAGCCCGCGACGGTGCGATCGAAGTCCGGCGAGGTCGTGCTTCGTGCAGGCGGCGCGCACGCGCCGGCGGGCGTCGCGTACGAGGACCACGACGTCGAAGGGGTCCACGTGTTCGTCGCGAAGCCGCCCAGCCCCGGGCCGTATCCGACGTACTTCCTCGTCCACGGCGGCCCGGAGTACCACGATCGCGACGCGTGGTCGCCGACCGTGCAGGCCTGGGTCGACCACGGGTTCGCGGTCGTGATGGTGAACTACCGCGGTTCGAGCGGCTACGGAAAGGCGTGGCGCGACGCGATCGTCGGCAAGCCCGGCCTCACCGAGCTCGCGGACATCGCGAGCGCGCACGAGTGGGCCGTCCGGAACGGCACCGCCGATCCGAACCGGTGTGTGCTCGGCGGCGGCTCGTGGGGCGGGTATCTCACGCTGCTGGGCCTCGGCACGCAACCGGGACGATGGGCCGTCGGCATCGGGATCGTGCCCATCGGCGACTACGTCGCTGCGTTCGAGGACGAGATGGAGCCACTCAAGCGGTACGACGCGGACCTATTCGGCGGGACGCCGAAGGATGTCCCCGAGAAGTACCGCGTCGCGAATCCGCTGACGTACATCGAGAAGGTGCAGGCGCCGATGCTGCTGCTCGTGGGCCAGAACGACCCGCGGTGTCCGTCGCGCAGCGTGGACATCTACGTCGAGCGGTTGAAGGCGCTCCGCAAGCCGTACGAGGAGTACCGCTACGACGCCGGCCACGGCTCGCTCGTCGTCGACGAGCAGCTGAAGCAGGTGGCGATGCAGATCGACTTCGTCAGCAGGCGGCTCGGAACGCAGGCAGCCATGTGAGGCCGCGTGCTGTCGCGGGGGTCGTGGCCGCAGTGGTGATCATCGGATGCGGACCCGTCGAATCGATCTCGTCGCCGTCGCCGAGCGCGACCGCGCCAACGAGCTCCTCAGCGAGCTCGACGCCGACCCGAGAGCCGTCGGCGAGCGCGAGCCCGACCCCGTCGGCGGCGACGGCCTCGCCCGCACCGACGGCTGCGCCGACGGCCTCCGCCGCGAGCGAGCGCGCGCCCTACTGCGCGGTCGCGGACGTGCCCGCCAGCAACACCGTGTATGCGGATCACGCGAAGACCGCGCTCGACTGGACGTACGCGCTGCCGAAGACGTACGTGCCGCCGGACCTCGTCAGTGCGATCACCGGCGGTCCGGCGCCGGGACAGTTCGCGCTACCGACGCTCCACGCGTCCGACGTCATGGCGCGGCGCGGTGATCCCGCGTACACGACGCTGTTGAAGGACGACGCGAGCGCCTCGATCCGCGCGGTCGCGTACGGCGACCTCATCGCGCTTCGCGCGGCAGCGGCCGCGGCGGGGCGCGCTGTGATCATCATCTCGTCGTACCGCTCGTATGACGTCCAGCAGCTCACGTTCAACTACTGGGTCGGCGTCGGCGGGTACGAGCAGGCGCTGCGCACGAGCGCGCGACCAGGCCATTCCGAGCATCAGCTCGGCACGGTGGTCGACTTCGGTGACGGCGTGAACGCACCGTGGGAGTACGCGGACTGGGCGACGACGCCGATAGGCGGCTGGCTCGCCGAGCACGCCTGGGAATACGGCTTCGTCATGAGCTTCCAGAAGGGCAAGAGCGATGTGACCTGCTACGACTACGAGCCGTGGCACTACCGATGGGTGGGAAAGGACCTCGCGCAGAAGCTCATGCAGGCGCGCGTCACGCTTCGCGAGTTCCAGGCGCGCAGTCCGAGCTAGCGGAGCGCTAGCGCATCGCCTCGAGCAGCGGATTCACGTCGCGCTTGAACGTATCCGTCTCGGCGAGCGAATGCTCCTTGAGAGACGGGATCCGCTTCACGAGCTCGTCCTCGTACGTCGGTAGCTCGACCTCGTAGTACACGCCGATCGGGATCGGCTCGCGCTCATAGCTGCGCGCGACGGCGGCGGCCTTCTTCGCGACGATCTCCTCGGCATCGGTCGCGTCGTGCACTTTGCCGTCGTACCCACGCTCCTCGAGCTTGTAGAGGCGTGACGTCTTCTCCGGGAGATCCGCGCCCTCGTACCACTCTTTCGTGTAGAGGTCGTTGTACGTCGGGCAGGTCTGGAGGACGTCGACGAGCGCGGAGCCCTTGTGCTGGATCGCGCGCGCGATGATGTCGGCGGTGTACTTCGGCTCGAGCGCGTACGCACGGGCTATGAACGTGTAGCCGGCCGCGACCGCCATCGCGATCGGGTTGATGCCGTCCTGGATCGCCTGCTCGGGCATCGACTTCGTGCGCTTGCCCTTCGCGAGCGTCGGCGATGCCTGGCCCTTCGTGAGCCCGTACACGTTGTTGTTGTGCACCAGGTACGTGAAGTCCACGTTGCGGCGCCCGGTGTTCACGAAGTACCCGGCGCCGATGCCGTACCCGTCGCCGTCGCCGCCGAGCGCGATCACCGTGATGTCGGTGTTCGCGAGGCGTCCGCCGGTCGCGACGGGAAGGACGCGGCCGTGGAGCGTGTGGAAGCCGTACGCGTTCACGTAGTGCGGCGTCTTGCCCGAGCACCCGATGCCCGAGAAGCACGCGACCTTGTCCGGATCGAGCTGCAGCTTCGCGAGCGCCATCTGGATGCCTGTGAGGATGCCGAAGTCGCCGCAACCAGGGCACCAATCGTTGTGGAGCTCGGACTTGTAGTCCTTGATCGTGAGCTTCACCGGAGCGCTAGTGGACATTCGTCACCACCGCTTCCACCTTGCCTGCGAGGGCGTTGCGGATCGCGCGGACCATCTCGTCCTCGCTGAACGGACGGCCGTCGAACTTGTTGATGCGGTCCTTGATGAGGAACCCGGTCTCGGCCGCGATGTGCGTCGCGAGCTGTCCGGAGTAGTTCTCCTCGATCGCGACGACGCGCTTCGCCTTCCGCAGGATCTCGGCGATCTTCTCGGCCGGGAACGGCCGCATGAGCCGGCACTGAAGGAAGTTCACCTTTGTGCCCTCGGCCGCGAGGATCTGCAGGGCGTCGAGGATCGTGCCCTTCGTCGAGCCCCACGCGACGACCGTGAGGTCGGCGTCGACCGGACCGTGGAGGGCGTACTGCTGGTCCTCGGGGATCGCCTTCGCAGCGAGTGCGAGCTTGCCCATGCGCTTGCGCACCATGGCGACGCGCATCTCGACGCCCTCGGTGATGTGCCCGTCCGGGTCGTGCTCGTCGGTCGTCGACCAGAAGCGGCCGCCGTCGATGCCCGGGCGCGAGCGCGGCGAGATACCCGTCTCGGTGAGCGCGTAGCGCAGGTATTCCTTCGCGTCGCCGTGGCCGTTCCCGTCCGCGTGCCCGTCGTTCGGCCCCTTCGCGGACACGGGCGTCCACTCGCTTCCGGTGAAGCGCTCGCCGCGGTCGATCTCGTCGTATTTCAGCTCGAGCTTGTCGATGGTCGTGTAGATCGCCGCGAGCTTCTTGTCCGAGAGGACGATGACGGGCAGCTGGTAGCGCTCGGCCCAGTTGAAGGAGGAGAAGACGTCCTGATAGGTCTCGCGCAGGTCGCCCGGCGCCGTGACGATGTGCGAGAAGTCGCCCTGCGCCGGGTGCAGCGCGAAGAGGAGGTCGCCCTGCTCCTGCCGCGTCGGAAGACCGGTCGACGGGCCGCCGCGCTGATAGAGCACGAGCACCGGACCCGGCGCTTCGGTCATCGACGCGAAGCCGATGCCCTCGACCATGAGCGCGAAGCCGGGGCCGCTCGTCGCGGTCGCGACCCGAACGCCCATGTGCGCCGCGCCGACGGCCATGTTGATCGACGAGATCTCGTCCTCGCACTGCACGACGAGCAGCCCGTAGTCGCGCTGCTGCCGCTCGAGGAAGACGCTCTCGTCCGTCGCCGGCGAGATGGGGTAATAGGTCTGGATCGCGCAGCCCGCCTTGAGCTTCGCGATCGCCGCGATCTCGTAGCCCTTCGCGAGGATGCGCGCCTTCGGCTCCGGACCCGGTTTCAGCGTGTACGGGAAGCCCTCGATGTCGAAGTTCTGCTTCACGTGCTCGAACGCGAGCTTCGCGGCGCGCACGTTGAGCTGCCCGATCTCCGAGCGCTTTCCCTTGAACTGACCCTGGATGACCTCTGCGACGAGCTCGAACGGGTAATCGCAGAGCGCGAGCGACGCGCCTAGGCCGACGGTGTTCTTCATGACCTCGTAGCGGCGCGCCTGCTCGGCCTTGCCGACCTCTTCGAGCGCCTTCTTGATGATGTCCATGAAAGGGACCGGATAGAAGCGGAGGTCCTTGCGCTGCGCCTCCGACGGCGAGAACTCGACCTCGCTGTCGTAGATGACGCCGCCGCCCTCGTTCAGGTCCTGGAGGTGGCCGAAATGCGTCGCCCAGCGGCGGTGGTCGCCGTCGCCGGCGAGGGTCTCGTGATCGAGCGCGACCAGGATGTCCGTCTTGTCGCGATACGAGCGGACGTCCTCATCGCCGACGCGCACTCGATAGAACGAGTGCTTGCCCATGATGTTCGAGTGGTACTCGATGTTGGCGTACACACGCAGACCCGCTCGTGAGCAGGCCTTTGCGAAAACCTCGGCGGATGCGTTGATACCGCTTCCCTGGGGACCGCCGATCATCCAGGTCAGCCGATTCTTCTGCACTGGGAACACGCCTATTCTACCGAATGACCGGGGCACAAGGAGCGCATATGGCCACCACAGTGGACACGCGTAGCGGCACGATGCGCCGCGAGAAGGACACGCTCGGCGAGACCCTAGTCCCGGCGAACGCGCTCTGGGGAGCGCAGACGCAGCGGGCGATCCACAACTACCCGATCAGCGGCTATCGCGCGTACCCGGCCTTCATTCGAGCCATGACGAGCATCAAGAAGGCAGAGGCGATCGCGAACGCCGAGACCGGCCGGCTCGATGCGAAGAAGAAGGACGCCATCGTGAAGGCCTGCGACGAAGTCCTCGGTGGCCAGCACGCCGACCAATTCGTCGTCGACGTCTTCCACTCGGGCGCGGGCGTCTCGTTCCACATGAACGTGAACGAGGTCCTCGCGAACCGCGCGAACCAGATCCTCGGCGGCGGCCTTGGGACGTACGAGCAGGTGAACCCGAATGACCACGTGAACATGGGTCAGTCGACGAACGACGTGACCCCGACGTCGATGCGGCTCGCGCACCTCGAGCTGACGAAGAAGCTCTGCGAGCAGCTCGACGCCCTTGCGGACTCGCTCTACGCGAAGGCGAAGCAGTACGCGAGCGTCGTGAAGCCCGGACGCACGCACCTGCAGGACGCCGTGCCGATCACGTACGGACAGGAGATCGGCGGCTGGGCGACACGGGTACGTGCCGCGTCGTCCAGACTGCGCGCCGCTCGGACGGAGCTATGCGATCTCGGCATCGGTGGGACGGCGACCGGCACGGGCCTGAACGCTACGCCCGGCGTGCGCGAGCGCGTCTGCCAGCTCCTCGCGCAGTGGTACGAGGAGCCGATCGCGCCGGCGAAGGACCTGTTCGCGTCGATGCAGTCGATGGCGCCGTTCGTTCGCGTCTCGACCTCGCTGCGGACGGCCGCGATCGAGATCTCGCAGATCTGCAACGATCTGCGGCTCCTCGTGTCGGGTCCGCGCACGGGCTTCGGCGAGCTCATCCTCCCCGCGGTGCAACCGGGCTCGTCGATCATGCCGGGCAAGGTGAACCCCGCGATCGCCGAGATGGTGAACCAGACCTGCTTCCAGGTGATCGGGAACGACACCGCGGTCGCATGGGGCGCACAGGCCGGGCAGCTCGAGCTCAACGTCATGATGCCGGGGATCAACTACGCGATCTGCTTCTCCGCGACGATCTTCGCGAACGCCGTGCAGCAGCTCCGCGAGAAGACGATCGAGGGCATGCGCGTCGACGAAGAGCGGTGCAAGGAGCTCATGGATATGTCGCCGTCGCTCATCGTCACGGCGCTCTCGCCGCACATCGGCTACGAGAAGTCCGCCGCGCTCGTGAAGCGCGCGCTCGCCGAGCGGCGGTCGCTCATGGACATCGCGCTCGAAGAGAAGGTGATGGACCGGGACAAGCTCGAGAAGGTCCTCGATCCGCTCCCGATGACGAAGGGCGGCGTGCAATAGCGCGACGCCCGCACGAGCGTTCCGATGGCTGAGATCGGGGTCGCGTTCACGAACGACGAGCCGAGCGCGGAGGTGATCGCGTCGCGTCTACGAGCGGTGGGCATCGCCGCTCGCGTCGATCGCGGCCTTCGCGCGAGCTGGCAGGTGGGCAGCGTGAATCAGATCACGGTGCTCGTGGACGAGAAGGACGCGAAGCGCGCGGAGAGCGTTGTCGGTGCCCCAAGGCGTGGACCCGCGACGTCGGTCGCCGGGCTATGGGCCGCGATCGCGTTGGTCGTCGTCGCGCTGGTGATCGGGATCGCGGCGGTCGCGCAGCTCCTCACGCGCTGATCAGGCGGCTTCGGCGAGCTCCGGCGCGAGCGTGCCGGAGCGCAGTCGCTTCACGATCCGTCGCGTGAGCGCGTCCATCGCGGCGTAGCCGGCGCCGATCCCACTCGGCGGGTTCGCCGCGGGGAGCCAGAGGACCGGCAGCACGGGCGACCAGCGCCAGATGCCGAGCGACGTGCCGTACAGCTCGAGCACGGTCGTCATCGCGAACGACACGGCGTAGAGCGCGGGCGCCGTCCCGCGCAGGATGAACCGCAGGAAGATCGCCCACGTCACGAATCCGAGGAGATCGGGGAGCGGAGCCGCGACAAGGTTCCGGAGCATGTACGCCGTCGCGCCGGCCGTCACCGCGACGACGACGACGCGCTCGTGCCGACGAACGATCGGCAGCGACGCGATGCGGAGCGCGCACAGATAGAAGAGCCCGTGGCCAGCGGGCACGTAGAGCGGGAGGTTCCCGAGCCGGTAGCGATACGCGCCCCACACGATGGAGCCGACGACCTCGAGCACGGTCGCGACGCCGACGAGGACGAGCACCTGCGTTCGTACCTGGCGCGGCTGGAGGCGCAGCGCGATCGCGAGGAAGAGCCACGCCGAGAGACCGAGGACGCTCTGCTCGAGCGCGTCGGTGCCGCGATCGAGCGGGAGCGCGGCCGCGACGAAGCACGCGAACGCGACGACGAGCGCGAGCGTGCCGCGCGTCGACAGCACCTACTTGATCGTGATGCTCTTGATCTTGTCGCCGATGGCGATCTTGTTCACGACGTCCATGCCGCTCGTGACCTGCCCGAAATTCGTGTACTGGCGATTCAGGAACGTCGAGTCCTTCTTGACGACGAACCACTGGCTGTCGTTATTGAAGGCGGGGTCCTGACCGCGCGCGATGCCCGCAGCGCCGGTCGTGAACGACAGGTCGTTGTACTCGCTCGGCACACGCTGGCCGCCCGTTCCGGTGCCGAGCGGATCGCCGCCCTGGACGACCCAGTCCTCGACGCGATGGAACGTGAGCCCGTTGTAGAAGCCGCTCCGCGCCTTGTCGGCGAAGCGAGCGACGGTCTGCGGCGCCTTGTCAGGCCGCAGCGCGATGGTGAATGAGCCGCCCTTCGCGAGCTCGACGGTCGCCGTGGTCGCGCCGGCGGGCGTGGGGGTCGGATTTGGAGTAGACGTCTTCGTACCTCCCGATGCGGTCGTCGATGCTGTCGTGCCGCCACACGCCGCGACGACGAGGCCCACGGCGGCACGCAGGAGCGATCTGCGATCCATCGCTCGACGATACGGGAATCGCGGAACGCTTACTCTCATGCTTCCGGTGGCGGGTTATCAGGTGCCCCGCGGCACGCGGGATCTGCTCCCCGAAGAGGCGGCCGCGTTCGATGCGCTCCAGGCTGTCGTGCAGGCGCGCGCCCTCCGCTACGGCTACCCGCGCGTCATCACGCCCGTCGTCGAGGAGCGCGGCGTCTTCATCAAGACGTCGGGCGAGTCGTCGGACATCGTGATGAAGGAGATGTACGACGTGCGCCTCGGCGGTGAGGGCGACCTGACGCTGCGGCCAGAGGCGACGCCGGCGATCGCGCGCGCGTTCCTGAACGCGGGACTGCACAAGACGCCGCGGCCGCAGCGGTTCTTCGCGTTCGAGCCGATGTTCCGCGGCCAGCGGCCGCAGAAGCTGCGGTATCGGCAGTTCTGGCAGTGGGACCTGGAGTGCTTCGGGGCCGAGGAGGCCGCGGTCGATGTCGAGATGATCGACTTCACGAACGGCTTTTTCACCGAGGTCGGCCTCACCGGCTACGAGATCCGCATCAACACGATCGGCGACGAGAAATGCCGAGCGCACGTGCGCGAATCGCTCGCCGTGTACTTCCGCCAGCATGTCGACGCGCTCTCCGAGGTGTCGAAGCGACGCGTCGAGACGAACGTGCTGCGTGTGCTCGACTCGAAGGAGCCGGAGGACCGTCCGATCGTCGAGGCCGCGCCCCGCATCCTCGACCTGCTCTGCGATGAGGACAAAGCGCATTTCGATCAGGTCCAGGAGGGCCTCACCTCGCTCGGCATCCCGTTCAAGGTC
>DATDNP010000060.1:0-6529 GCA_036518215.1 Candidatus Limnocylindria bacterium | reverse complement strand
CGATCGAGGATCTCCGCGCGCGGCACGTCGAGGAGCACCGCGGCATCGACGCGGCGGCCGAAGGAGGCGAGGAGCGTGTCGAGCGCCTCGGCCTGCGCGACGGTCCGCGGGAAGCCGTCGAAGACGATCCGCGTGCCGGGCGGGATCTGCGACACGCGGTCGCGCACCATGCCGACGGTGACCTCGTCGGGAACGTACTCGCCGCGGTCCATGTAGCTCTTGGCGGTCTTGCCGAGCGGCGTCCCGCGCTTCACGTGATCGCGGAAGAGGTCGCCGGTCGAGAGCTGGACCCACCCCTGCTCGTCCACGAGACGCTTCGCCTGCGTTCCCTTCCCCGAGCCGGGCGGACCCATGAAGATCAGATCGCCTTTGGTCGTCACCTAGCGGATGAACCCCTCGTAGCTGCGCTGAAGGAGCTGCGCCTCGAGCTGCTTCATCGTCTCGACGACGACGCCCACGACGATGAGGATGCTCGTGCCGCCGAGCCGCAGCGTCTGGACACCGGTGAGGTCGCCGATGAGCGTCGGCATGACGGCCACGATGCCGAGGAAGAGCGCGCCCGCGATGGTGATGCGCGTCACGACGCGCTGCAGGAACTCGGCGGTCGGCCGCCCGGGGCGGATGCCCGGGATGAAGCCGCCGTACCGCTTGATGTTGTCGGCGACGTCATTCGGCACGAACGTGAACGCCGTGTAGAAGAACGTGAACACGACGACGAGCACGAAGTACAGGCTGTTGTAGAGGACCGGGTTCTGGAAGCCCGCGACGATCGCCGTCGACATGTTCTTCAGCCAGTCGGTGTCGGAGTTCGTGAAGTACTGCGCCACCTGGCTCGGCAGCAGCAGGATCGAGATCGCGAAGATGATCGGGATGACGCCCGCGGAGTTCACGCGCAGCGGGATGTGCGTGCTCCCACCCGAGTACATCCGGGTGCCGCGCACGCGCTTTGCGTACTGCACCGGGATGCGGCGCTGACCTTCCTGGATGAAGATGATCGCCGCGATCACGAGGACCGCGATGATCCCGATCGCGGCGAGCGCGAAGAAGTTCTGCTGCACCTCGAGGGTCTGCGACACTGTCGTCGGAAGACGCCCGACGATGCCGGCGAAGATGATGAACGAGATCCCGTTGCCGATGCCGTTCTCGCTGATGAGCTCGCCGAGCCACATGAGGATGAGCGTCCCGGCGACGAGCGACGCGAGGATCGCGAGCGTCAGGCCGGGGTTGCCGGGGCCGAAGTCCGGGATGACGTTCGAGCGCTGCATGAACACGGCGACGCCGATGCCCTGCAGGAGCGCGAGCGGCACGGTGAGGATGCGGGTGTACTGGTTGATCTTGTTGCGCCCGTACTCGCCCTCCTTCGAGAGCTGCTCGAGCGCGGGGATCGTCTGGTTGAGGAGCGTCATGATGATCGACGCGTTGATGTAGGGGTTCACGCCGAGCGCGACCACCGACAGACGCGCGAGCCCGCCGCCCGAGAAGAGGTCGAGCAGGTTCAGGAGCGCGCTGCCGTTGATGACGTTCTGCAGCTGCGCCTGGTCGACACCCGGGAGCGGAACGTGCGCAAGGAACCGGAACACCACGAGCATCCCGAGCGTGAACAGGATCTTGTTCCGCAGATCGCGGGTCCGGAACGCCTCGAGGAGCGCGGCGAACATGCCCATCTGCTATGCGATGAGCACGATCGAGCCGCCGGCGGCCTCGATCTTCTTGCGCGCCGCGGCCGAGACCGCGTGCGCGTGCACCTCGAATGTGCCGGTGACCTCGCCGTCCGCGAGGACCTTGATCTTCGCGTCCGAGCGGACGAGGCCCTTCGCCGCGAGCGTCTGCGGCGTGACCTTCCCATCGACGACGTAGTTCTTCAGCTGGTCGACGTTGAGCGCCACGAACTCGCTGCGGAAGCGGTTCTTGAAGCCGCGCATCTTCGGGATGCGCATGTGGATCGGGGTCTGGCCACCTTCGAACCAGCCCGGGAGACCCGGACCGGTGCGCGCGAGCTGACCCTTCGTGCCGCGGCCCGCGGTCTTGCCACGGCCCGAGCCGATGCCGCGGCCGAGCCGGCGGACTCCCTTGCGTGCGCCCTTCGGCGCGCGCATCTCGTGCTGCCTCATCACTTGCTCTCCTCGATCTCGACGAGGTGCGCGATCTTCCGCAGCTGACCGCGGAGCGTCGGACTGTCGTCACGCTCGACCCGGTTGCCCGGACGGCGCAGACCCAGCGACCGCAGCGTCTGCCGCGCGGACTCCTTCTCGCCGATGCTGCTCTTGTACTGACGGATGACCAATTTGCTCATGCCTGCACGAGCTCCTCGACCGGCTTTTCGGTCTTGCGGCCGATGTCGACGCCGCGCGTCTCGGTCACCTGATCGGCCGAGCGCAGCGCCTTGAGCGCCGCCATCGTCGCCATGACGACGTTCACCGGGTTCGTGCTCCCGAGCGACTTCGACAGGATGTCGCTGATGCCCGCGGACTCGACGACCGCGCGCACCGAGCCGCCCGCGATGACGCCCGTGCCCTTGGACGCCGGGCGGAGGAGGACCTTTGCCGCGCCGAAGTCGGCGGTGACCGGGTGCGGGATGGTGCGGTCCGTGAGCGGCACCTTCACGATGTGCTTCTTCGCGTCCTCGATGCCCTTCTTGATGGCGTCCGGGACCTCGTCGGCCTTGCCGAGACCGGCGCCGACGTGGCCGCGGCCGTCGCCGACCACGACGATGGCCGAGAAGCTGAACCGCCGGCCACCCTTCACGACCTTCGAGACGCGGTTGATCTGCACCACGCGCTCGGTGAGCTCGAGCCTGTTCGCGTCGATCCTCGCCATTACACCCTCACTCCCGCAGCGCGGACGCCGTCCGCGAGCGCCTTCACTCGACCGTGGTAGCGATAGCCGCCGCGGTCGAAGACGACCTCGGAGATGCCCTTCGCCTTCGCGCGCTCGCCGAGCTGCGTGCCCACGGCCTTCGCCTTGTCGGCCTTCTTCACCTTGTCCTTCGCCTCGAGGGACGACGCCGCCGCGAGCGTCGTGCCCGCGTCGTCGTCGATGAGCTGCGCGTAGATGTGCGTGAGCGAGCGATACACGGCGAGCCGCGGACGCGCCGCGCTCCCGCGCACCTTCTCGCGCACCCGCTCGTGACGGCGGATGCGGCCTGCTTCACGCGATGTGTCAGACATGCAGCTCCCTCCCTAGGCCTTCGCGCCGACCTTGCCGGCCTTGCCTGCCTTCTTGCGCAGGACCTCGTTCGCGTACTTGATGCCCTTGTGCTTGTAGGGGTCCGGGTTCCGGAGTCCGCGGATCTTCGCGGCCATCTCGCCGACGGCCTCCTTGTCGATCCCCGAGACACGCAGCTTCTGCGGCGTCTCCGCGGCGAACGTGATGCCCGCCGGCGGGTTGATCTCGACCGGGTGCGAGAAGCCGAGCGAGAGCTGCAGCTTCTTGCCCTGGATGATCGCGCGGTACCCGGTTCCGTTGATCTCGAGATCGCGCGCGTATCCGGTCGTGACGCCGACGATCATGTTCTGAAGGAGCGACCGCGTGAGCCCGTGGAGGGCGCGCGTCGCCTTCTCGTCGTCCTTGCGCGTGACCGTCAGGTGACCGTCGGACTGCGCGACCGTCACGTCCGGGTGGAACGTGCGCGCCAGCTCGCCCTTCGGACCCTTCACGCGCACGGTGTGACCGTCGATCTTCACGTCGACGCCCTTCGGCACCGCGACCGGCAAACGACCGATGCGACTCATTCCCTCACTCCGTTACCAGACATACGCGAGGACTTCCCCGCCGAGACCCTTTCGCTCGGCCTCGCGCCCGGTCATGACGCCGGACGACGTCGAGACGATCGCGATGCCGAGCCCGCCGAGCACGCGCGGCATCTCGGTCTTGCGCGCGTAGACGCGCAGGCCGGGCTTGCTGATGCGGCGCAGTCCCGACACCGCCGGGACCTTGCCACCGATGTACTTCATCTTGAGGACGAGCTCGCGCTGCGAGGGCTGATCGAAGGACGTGATGAAACCCTCCTGCTTGAGGATCTTCGCGATCTCGACCTTCGTGCGGCTCGCCGGCACGCTCACCGTGTCGTGCCGGGCGCCCGCGGCGTTGCGGACGCGCGTGAGCATGTCCGCGACCGGGTCGTTCGGCACGCCGACGACGCGCGGGCGCGGCTTGCGCGTCGAGGCGGCCTTCTTCGGCGCGGCGGCGCGCTCCGGTGCGCGCTCGCCGTCGGTCGCGGTGGTCGTTGTCGTCGTCGTCTCTTCCGTCATCTCTTACCTACCAGCTCGACTTCGTCACGCCCGGCAGCTCGCCCTGGAGCGCGCGCTCGCGGAAGCAGACGCGGCACAGCCCGAACTTCCGCATGTACCCGCGCGGCCGTCCGCAGACCTGGCAGCGGTGGTACCCCTGCACCTTGAACTTCGGCGTGCTCTGCGACTTGTTGATGAGGCTCTTCTTCGCCATACCGCTCCCCTCGCCTATGCCGACTGCTTGAACGGCATGCCGAGGGCGCGCAGGAGTGCGCGCGCCTCCTCATCCGTCTTCGCCGTCGTGACGATCGTGATCTCGAGACCGCGCAGGCGGTCGATCTTGTCGTACTCGATCTCCGGGAACACGAGCTGCTCCTTGAGACCGAGCGAGTAGTTGCCGCGCCCGTCGAAGCTGCGATCCGGCACGCCCTGGAAGTCGCGGATGCGCGGGAGCGCGACGGTGACGAGCTTCTCGAGGAAGTGCCACATGCGCGGGCCGCGCAGCGTGACCTTCAGTCCGATCGGCATGCCGATGCGGAGCCGGAAGTTCGAGATGGCCTTCTTCGACTTCGTGATGATCGGCTTCTGGCCGGTGATCGTCGCGAGATCGGCCGCGGCGGCGTCCATCGCCTTCCCGTTGCCGATGGACTCGCCCATGCCGATGTTCACGATGACCTTCTCGACACGCGGGATCTGCATCACGTTCGCGTAGTTGAACTGCTTGCGCAGCTCGTCGCGGACGCTCTGGTCGTAACGCTGCTTCAGTCCTGCCGCGATCGTCATGCCTTCTCCTCCACCACGATCGCCTCGCCGCAGCGCTTGCACACGCGCTCCTTGCTGTCCTCATCCAAACGGTGGGCGACGCGCGTCGGCTTCCCGCAGTGCGGGCACACGACCATCACCTTCCCGAGGGAGAGGGGCATGGGCTGCTCCGTGATGCCGCCTTTCTCGTTCTTCGAGGGGTTCGGCTTGCGGTGGCGCTTCGCGATGTTCACGCCGGCAACGGTCACCTTCGCGTCCGAGCGGTGCACCTCGGTGACCTTGCCCTTCTTCCCGCGGTCCTTGCCGGCGATGACGATGACCTCATCGCCCTTGCGCACCTTGAGATTCGTAGCCACTAGAGGACCTCCGGAGCAAGCGAGACGATCTTCATGAAGTTGCGCTCGCGCAGCTCGCGCGCGACGGGACCGAAGATGCGCGTGCCGCGCGGCTGGTTCTGCGGGTTGAGCAGGACGGCCGCGTTGTCGTCGAAGCGGATGTAGGAGCCATCGGCACGCCGGTACTCCTTCGTCACGCGCACGACGACCGCGCGCACGACCTCGCCCTTCTTCACGCCCGAGTTCGGGATCGCGTTCTTGACCGTGGCCATGAACACGTCGCCGATCGAGGCCGTCGTCCCGGAGGACGAGCCGAGCACGCGGATCACCGACAGCTCGCGCGCGCCGGTGTTGTCGGCGACGCGGACTCGCGTGTACGGGCGGATCATGCCTGTTCCTCGCTCTCCTCGGCGCGCTCGTCGGCCGGCTTGCGGGTGAGCTCAGCGACGCCCTCGGCCATCTCGAGCTGCTTCTCGATGTCTTCGACGCGCGGCGCCGCGGCGCCGGCCTCACCGACACGCGACAGCACCTCGACCACCCGCCAGCGCTTCGTCGCGCTGTACGGACGGCTCTCCTGGATGCGCACGAGGTCGCCCTCGCGCACGTCGCCCGCCTCGTCGTGGGCGGCGAAGCCCTTCCGCAGGCGGATGACCTTCTTGTAGAGCGGGTGCTCGCGCATCCGCGCGACCGTCACGATGACGGTCTTCGGCTGCTTCGCCGAGATCACGACACCGACCTTCGTCTTGCGACGGAAGCGGCGCCATCCGGTGACCATCTGCGTGGCCGCCGCGGTCGACGACACGGTCGCGGCGGTGCGCTTGCGCACCGTCACGGCCTTTCGCGCGCTCGCGGCCGCGGCCGCCGCGGGAGACACCTTGGGGGCCGCCGCGCGCGCGGTCGTCTTCTTCGCCGTCGTCTTCTCGCCGTCACGCGTGGATGCGCGCGACGTCGTCTTCTTCGCGGCCGTCGTCTTCTCGCCGTCGCGCGTCGAGGCGCGCGTCGTGGTCTTCTTGGTCGTCGTCTTCTCAGCCATTGGCGGTCCTCTCACGCTCCGCGAGCACCGTGAGCAGGCGCGCCATCTTGCGGCGGGCCGCCGGCATCGCGCGGTAGTTCTTCAGCTGGCGCGTGGCCAGCTTGAAACGAAGGTCGAACAGCTCGTCCTTCGCCGTCTTGAGCTCAGCCGCGAGCTCGTTGTCAGACAGC
>DATDNP010000059.1:0-9136 GCA_036518215.1 Candidatus Limnocylindria bacterium | reverse complement strand
GCCGGGTACCTCACCGGCGTCGCGACGACGCACCGCATGGTCTTCGACATCAAGGACGACGACGTGTACTGGTGCGCCGCCGACATCGGATGGGTCACCGGTCACAGCTACATCGTCTTCGGGCCGCTCGCGAACGGGACGACGGGCGTCATGTACGAGGGGACGCCGGACTTCCCCGACAAGGACCGCTGGTGGTCGATCATCGAGAAGTACAAGGTCACGGTGCTGTACTGCGCGCCCACGGCGATCCGGACGTTCATGAAATGGGGCGCGGATTATGTGAAGAAGCACGACATGCGGTCGCTGCGTCTTCTCGGCTCCGTCGGCGAGCCCATCAACCCGGAGGCGTGGCTCTGGTATCACGACACGATCGGCCAGGGGCGCTGCCCGATCGTCGACACGTGGTGGATGACCGAGACGGGCATGATCCTCATCACGCCGCTGCCGGGCATCACGACGACGAAGCCCGGGAGCGCGACCTTCCCGTTCCCCGGCGTGTCGGCCGACGTCGTCGACGAGGACGGCAACAGCGTGCCGCTCGGCGGCGCCGGCTACCTCGTCATCACGAAGCCGTGGCCGGCGATGCTCCGCGGCATCTACAAGGACGACACGCGCTATCGCGACACGTACTGGAGCCGGTTCGCCGGCAAGTACTTCGCGGGAGACGGAGCGCGCCGTGACAGCGACGGCTACTTCTGGCTCATGGGCCGCGTCGACGACGTCATGAAGATCTCGGGCCACCGCATCTCGACGACGGAGGTCGAGTCCGCGCTCGTGTCGCATCCGTCCGTCGCCGAAGCGGCCGTCATCGGCCGCGAGGATCCCGTCACGGGTCAGGCGATCTTCGCGTTCGTGACGCTCCGCGGGAACACGAACGGGCACGACCAGCTGTCGGGCGAGCTCCGCGAGCACGTGGTGAAGGCGATCGGCTCCATCGCGCGACCGAAGACGATCATGTTCACGCCCGAGCTACCGAAGACGCGTTCGGGCAAGATCATGCGTCGCCTGCTCCGCGACATCGCGAACGGCCAACCGCTCGGGGATACGACGACGCTCGCCGACGCCACCGTCGTCGACGCGATCCGCACCGCCTCGGCGAGCGGTAAGGAGGACTGAGCGGGCGGCCGAGCGTTGCGTTTTTCCTCGTAATCCTGAGGAAGCGCGCCGGTCGGCGACCGGCGCGCTTTTTCATTCCGCGCTGCCGACTATGCGGTTGCCCCTGGTTGATGTAGAAATGCGCGCTAACGCACGGCGGCGGTATCAGTGGGGGCCGTGCGAACCGATAGGGAGGACGATTTGGCCACGACGACCGCGGCGGCCGGGACGACGGCCGCCAAACGCGCCTATGGTCTGCCGTTCGTCATCACCGCAGCGTCAGCCGGCACGATCATCGAGTGGTACGACTTTTACCTCTACGCGACCCTGACACCGTTCCTCTCCGCGCTCTTCTTCCCGAGTGGGAATCCGACGACGCAGCTCCTCTCGGCGTTCGCGGCGTATGCCGCAGGCTTCCTCGTGCGGCCCTTCGGCGCCGTCGTCTTCGGAGCCCTCGGCGACATCATCGGCCGCAAGTACACCTTCCTCGTCACGATCACGACGATGGGTGTGTCGACGGTCGTCGTCGGTCTGCTGCCGACCTACGAGCAGATCGGTTTCCTCGCGCCGACCATCCTCGTCATCCTGCGGCTTCTCCAGGGGCTCGCCCTCGGTGGCGAGTACGGTGGAGCGGCGATCTACGTCGCCGAGCACGCTCCGGACAACAAGCGCGGCCAGTACACGGCGTGGATCCAGACGACCGCGACGATCGGCTTCTTCCTCGCGCTCGCGATCATCCTCGCGTTCCGCTCCGCCATGTCCGCGGCGGACTTCGCCAGCTTCGGCTGGCGGATCCCGTTCGTGATCGGCGCCGTGCTCCTCGCCGTCGCGATCTACATCCGCGTCCGGCTGCAGGAGACCCCGCTCTTCGCGCGCCTCAAGGAGCAGAAGCAGACCGTGACGGGTGCCGGCAACTGGGCTCGCGAGAGCTTCAGCGGCCGCAAGATCGGCACGATCCTGCTCGTGCTCATCGGCCTCACCGCCGGGCAGGGCGTCGTCTGGTATCAGGGCCAGTTCCAGGCGAACTTCTTCATGACGACGTACCTCAAGATCCCGTACCAGACCTCGTACACGATCATGCTCATCGCGGTCGCGCTCGGCACCCCGTTCTTCATCGTCTTCGGGTGGCTGTCCGACCGCATCGGCCGCAAGCCGATCATCCTCGCCGGCTGCCTCATCGCCGCGGTGACGTACGTCCCCATCTACCAGGCGATGACCGCGGCCGCCAGCCTCAAGTACGACGCGGCGGGCCTCATCACCGGGGCAAGCCCGAACGTCCCGCTCCTGACCGCGCTCGTATGGATCCAGGTCATCTACGTGACGATGGTCTACGGACCCATCGCGGCGTTCCTGGTGGAGTACTTCCGCGCGAAGGTCCGCTACACGTCGCTGTCCATCCCGTACCACTTCGGGAACGGCTGGTTCGGCGGACTGCTTCCGCTGCTCTTCACGGGACTCGTCGGCGCGACGTATCCCGCCGCCAGCAAGTCGTACGTCCCGTTCCTCACGAACTTCATGGGTCTACCCATCAAGACGAACATCAGCCTGCAGTCGATGTTCAACCCGGGCGGCGACCCGAACGGGAACATCTACGCCGGTCTGACGTACGTGATCATCGTGTCGCTCATGACGGTCGTCGTGGGCACGCTCTTCCTGCGTGAGCCGAAGGGCGTGAAGATCTGGCACGAGGTCGGCGGCGAAGAAGCGATGGCCATGACGGAGGCCTCGCCGGCCGACTAGCGCTCGCGACCATTCGCACGCACTGAAGTGGGAGGCCGACGAGGCCTCCCACTTTCTTGTCCGGCGGCGCGCCGTGTCGCAGGGTGCCGAGCAGCGTGGTCTGTGCGGGAGCGGAGGGCATCCCTCTCACTCGCGTGCAGCCCACGCCAGCCACGCGGCGAGCGATCCGTTAGGAAAACAGAGGCTGGCGGGGCTGGCGCTCGCTCCGAGGGACGCCACTCCGCTCCCGCTCTCTCCCTCCTGCTTTCTCCCCTGTCGCTCCTTTGGCACGCCTTCGACGGAAGGTTCGTGCCTTACTCCAGGTATCTCTCGAAGGACACCCACTTCAGTGCGGCGAGGGTCGCGAGCGCGGCCAGGGCGAAGAGGACGAGGGCGAGGACGTAGGTGCGGGCGGGACCGCCGACGGCGGAGAGGGTCCCGATCGAGACGAAGAGCGCGGGCACGAAGAAGGCGCCATTCAGGTTGTTGGCGGTACGGAAGTCGCGCGCGAGGAGGGTGAGCAGGAGCGCGATCGCCGTGGAGCACGCGACGGCGCCGAGGAACGGGGCGAGAAGGAACGGGATCACCGAGAGATCCGCGATCCCCAGCACGAGGAGCAGCGTGATGACGATCGCGATGTACGGCACGCCGATGATGGCCGTCACGACGAGGACGCTCGCGAGCTTCGCCACGAGGATCTCGCTGACGGTCACGGGCAGCGACACGAGCAGCTCGAGCGAACGGCGCTCGCGCTCCGCCACGATCGCGTAGGTCGTCGTGAGCGACGGGAGCATGAGGCCGCCGAGGACGAGCAGCAGCGGATACAGGAACTGCACGATGAGCTGCATCGGGTCCGTGTCGGTGAATCCGGGGAAGGGCGGCATCTTCTGACCGCTCTGTCCGCCGAGCTTCATCGACACGAGGATCTGGATCGGCGCGAGGAACAGGATCACGAATGGGAGCAGCGACGCGGTGAGCATCGCCGTCCGGTTCCGCCCGATCTGACGGAGCTCCTTCCACAGCAGCGACGCGATCACGCCCGTCCTCACTGCTTCACCGCCTCGAGGAAGAGCTCTTCGAGCGAGGCGGACACGGGCGTGCACTCGTACACATCGAGCCCGTCCGCGAGCAGCGCGCGGAGGAGCGCCGGCGCCTCCTTGCGCGCGTCGACCGGCACGATGACCGCGCCGTCGTCGATGGATGTCTCGAGACCGCGCGCTCGGACCCGCTTCGCAAGCTCCTCGGTCCCCTGGAGCGCGACGAGGCGCGTGCGCGGGCGCTGCCGTTCGCGCAGCCCCGCGAGGGGCTCGTGGAGCAGCACGCGGCCCTGCCGCAGGATGATCACGTCGTCGCAGAGGGCCTCCGCCTCCGCGAGGTTGTGCGTGCAGAGCAGGGTCGTCCGTCCGGCCATCACCTTCCGCAGCGTGTCGTGGATCTCGTGCGCCGCGACCGGATCGAGGCCGACCGTCGGCTCGTCGAGGAGGAGCATGTCCGGCTCCGACAGGAGCGCCGCCGCGACGAGCACGCGTCGCTGGAAGCCGCCGGAGAGCTGCGCGAGCCGCTTGTCGCGGTGCTCGGCGAGCCCGAAGGCCTCGAGCGTCGCGTTCACGTCGCCCTTCCCGTACAGACGCCGCGCGAGCTCGAGGTACTCCCAGGTGGTGAGGTCCGTGTACATGCCGGCCTGCTGCGGCACGATCCCGCAGCGCCGCCGTGCCTCGGCGTACCCCGAGCTGTTGACGGCCTGCCCGAGGAGCGCGACCCATCCGGTCGTCGCCGCGAGCGCGCCCTCGAGGAGGCGGATCGACGTCGTCTTGCCCGAGCCATTCGGCCCGAGGAGGCAGGCGCGGGCGCCGACGGGGATCGACCAGGTGACCTCGGTGAGCGCGACCGTCCCATTGCGGTACCGCTTCGTGGTGCCGTCGAAGGCGATCGCGGTGTCGGCCACGGCCCTCTAGCCTACGTCGGCCGCGTGTCCGTGACTGTGTCTACGCGAGGGTCTTCGCGAGCTCGACGCTGTCGGGCACGGCGTGGTACCCGAGCTTGCTGTTCACGCTGCGCATCGCCTTGTTGGGCTCGTCGTTGACCGTGCACATCGCGCGGCGGCCCGCGGCCTTCGCGCGGTCGATCGCTTCGACCTTGAGCGCCATCGCGATCCCTCGGCCGCGATGCGTGCGCGCGACGCCGGTCATGTACGTCCACCCGTCGCGCTTCGCGCGATCGCCCGTCGCCGTGAACCCCGCGATCGTGTCGCCGTCGTACGCGACGATGGAGAGGTCGTTCAGGAGCTGTCCGCTCGTGACCATGAGCTGGTGGAAGCGGTCGAACGGCCAGTGCGGCATCGGCGTCGAGAACGGGATGTCGTCCCACATCGGACCCTCCGCCTCGTACAGCTCCTGCCAGAAGCGCTCGCGCCCGGCGTCGTCGCGTTCGGCGAGCACCTCGGCGAACGAGCGGAGGTGGATGCCGTCTCGCTTCACGCGGTCGAGCGGCTCGCGCCATCGCGCGGGGTCGTACGACGCGAGCTCGATGTACGACATGATCCTCCTGCCGATCTCGCGGAAGCCCCGCTTCGTCGCCCACTCGAGCGCGAAGGGCTTCCCCGCGCTCGCGCCGGAAAGAAGCCGCGGAGCGTTGCGCCGTCGTGCCTCCGACTCGAGCGCGTCGAGCATCGCGCTCCCGATGCCGCGACGGCGGTGCGCGCGATGCACTCGAACGTGCGCGTGCTGTGCGCCGTCGGGAAGGGGCGTCATGCCGGCGTTGATCACGGCCGTCCCGGCCACGGACCCGTCGGGTGCGACGAGCGTGACGCGCAGGCGCGACGGATCTTCGCTCATGGCGTCCCAGTGGCGCCATTCGTCGGCGGTCTCCGCCTCCATGGGATGCGCCTCCGCGTTCCCCTCGGCGACGATCGGCTCGCGATCGGCATCCTCGAACGCGCGGGCACGGTACCCCTTGGCCAGACGAGCGTTGAGCTCGTCGAGCATCGTCCCCATGACACGAGGGTAAACCTTCGGTAACGGCATCGGTCTTGCCCTATGAACTGCCGTCACGCGCGTAAAAGGAGGCTATTGATGAAGGACAAGACAGAAGGCAAGTGGGACGAGGCCAAGGGCAAGATCAAGGAAGAGACCGGCAAGGCCGTTGGCGATCGTTCCACCGAGATCAGCGGAAAGATGGACCAGGCCAAGGGTCACATGAAGGAAGGCGTCGGCAACGCCAAGCGCGACCTCGGCGTTGACGAGCCAGAGCGCACCGAAACTCCGCGCTAACTAGGCACCCCTCCCTTCCCCGACCGCGCCGGGCGCACAATTCGCATGTGCGCCCGGCGCTCGTCGTTCTGATGGTGCTCACCTCGGCGTGCACCCGCGCGCTGCCTGCGGCCGCGCCGCCGCCCCCGCACCTCGTGCAGACCACCTCCTCCGACGCGCTCGGGGCCGGCGAGGATGAGGTCTCGATGCAGGTGATCGAGCTCATGTGTCGTCCTTGCGCGCAGCAGATCGTGCAGAGCTCGAAGGAGCTGCCCGGCGTGACGAGCGTGCGCATGGAGCTCTCGACGAAGACGTTGACGCTGCGCTTCGAGACCTCGGTGACCGCGGCGACGCAGGTCGTCGCCGAGGTCGAGGAGATCGTCGCGCGCGTCCAGTGACGCGCTGATCGGCCGTCTTCTCGTCGCGCATCACGCCGACGTGGTCGGACACGCGCTCGGATGGCTCTCCGGGGCGCGACCGGTCTTTCGCGACGGCTGCTTCCTCTACGTGAGCCACCGCGGGCTCGCGCACTGGGTCCTCACGCGACGCGGCTACGTCGCGATCACGTTCGGCCACGTCATCGTCTTCACGCGCGCGCCGACGCCGCTCCTGTGGCGGCATGAGCTCGGACACGTGCGGCAGTACGAGCGGTACGGGCTCGCGTTCCTTCCGCTCTACCTGCGCCTCATCGCGCGCCACGGATACGCGGCACATCCCTTCGAGCGAGAGGTGTCGGAGTTGGCTAGGCTCGACGCATGACCCAGTACGACATCGCGATCCTCGGCGGCGGCCCGGGTGGATACGTCGCCGCGCTCTACGCGGCGCAGAAGGGCGCGAAGGTCGCGCTCGTCGAGCGCGAGCGCGTCGGCGGCACGTGCATCACCGTCGGTTGCATCCCGTCGAAGGCGCTCCTCGACTCGAGCCACGCGTACTGGATGGCGACGCACGGGACGGAGCACGGCATCCACGTCGACGGTGCGCGCTTCGTCCTGTCCGAGGCCGTCGGCCGCAAGGACAAGGTCGTCGATCAGCTCGTCGGCGGCATCGAATCGCTGCTCAAGAGCCGGAAGGCGGATCTCATCAAGGGCGACGGGACGCTGGTCGCGCCCGGGCAGATCCGCGTGAAGACGGCGAGTGGCGACCAGACGGTCGACGCGAAGAGCGTCATCGTCGCGACGGGATCGAGGGTCGGCGTGCCGCCGATCAAGGGGCTCGCCGACGCGAAGCCGCTGGACAACGTCGGCGCGCTCGCGCTGACGAAGCAGCCCGCGCGTCTCATCGTCATCGGCGCGGGCGTCATCGGAATGGAGCTCGGCACGTTCTTCGCCGAGCTCGGCACGCAGGTGACCGTGCTCGAGATGCTGCCGCAGGGCCTCGCGTTCGCGGATCCGGAGCTGTACCGCCTCGTGATCCGGTCGCTCGAGCCGAAGGGCGTGAAGGTCATCACGAACGCGAAGGTGACCGAGGTCTCGCGCAGCGGCGGGACCGTCACGGTCACGGCGGAGATCGAGGGCAAGACGCAGACGTTCGAGGCCGACGAGGTGCTCCTCGGCGCCGGCCGTGTCGCCAACCTTTCCGGTGTCGAGAACGCCGGCCTCACCACCAATCGCATGGGCATCACCGTGGACGAGCACATGCGCACGAACGTGAAGGGCGTGTGGGCGGTGGGCGACTGCATCGGCGACCCGCGCTCGCCGAAGCTCGCGCATGTCGCGATGGTGCAGGGTGAGGTCGCCGTCGACGACATCCTGGGCGAGGACGCGACGATGGATTACACCGCCGTCCCGAACGTCGTGTACACGCACCCCGAGCTCGCGCAGGTCGGGCTCACCGACGCGCAGGCGAAGGAGCAGTACGGCGCCGAGGACGTGAAGAGCGCGCGCTTCCCGTGGGTCGCGTCGGGCCGCGCGCTCGCGATGGGCGAGGGCGGCGTGACGAAGATCGTCACCGCGGGGAAGGACCAGCGCATCGTCGGCGTCCAGATCGCGGGGATGAACGCGTCCGAGCTCATCGCCGAGGCGACGCTCGCGATGCGTCTCGAGGCGACGGCCGAAGATGTCGTCGCCACCATCCACGCGCACCCGACGCTCTCGGAGACCTTCCGCGAGGCGAACCTCTCCGCGCTCGGGAGACCGATCCACACCATCCGCTGATGCCGCCGCTGCCCGCATGGCTTCGCCCATGGCCGTATCTGCTGCTCGGACTGCTCGTGGGCTTCCTGTTCCTCGCGGAGTTCGCCCTCAACAGCGTCCCCGCGGTCCAGGTCGCGCTGCTCGTGTTGGCGATCGCGGGCCTCGCGGGGGTCGTGCTCCGCGTCCGCTGGCTCGAGTTGTGGCCGCTCTTCGTCGCGGGCGCGATCGTCATCCCGCTGATCGAGGACTCACACGTTGTCGGCCTGCCGAGATGCGACACGGTCGCGCCCGGCGTCGCGTGCCTCGCCGGCACGCGCGACGTGGTCGGTGAGTTCCAGATGGATATCGCGATCCTGGTCACCGCGCTCGTGGCGACCGTCATTCTCCTCACGCGAGCGATGCTCGCGCCGCGCGATATGGGCCGCCGATAATTGATGTGGGCCGTTAGCTCAGTGGATAGAGCAGCGCTCTTCTAAAGCGCGGGTCGCGGGTTCAATCCCCGCACGGCCCTCAGTGCAGGCCTTCATCTGCGTCACCTGTGCCGTCCAGCAGTCGCCCACTGACGACCCGCCAGCACACTGCCCGATCTGCGAGGACGAACGGCAGTACGTCCGGCAGGGCGGGCAAAAGTGGACGACGCTCGAGGAGCTTGCCGCAGCGAGCCATCGCATCGAGGTGCGCGAGCTCGAGCCAGATCTGTACGGCGTCGGCGTGACGCCACCCGTCGCGATCGGGCAGCGCGCGCTGCTCGTGCGAACGCCGCGCGGAAACCTGCTCTGGGACTGTACGGGCTACATCGATGCCGCGGGCATCGAGGCGGTGCGGGCGCTCGGCGGCATCGCCGCGATCGCGTTCTCGCATCCGCACTTCTACGGGGTGATGGTCGAGTGGAGCCGCGCATTCGGCGCGTGCCCGATCTACATCCCCTCCGCCGATCGCCAG
>DATDNP010000058.1:0-8473 GCA_036518215.1 Candidatus Limnocylindria bacterium | reverse complement strand
ACGACGAGCGCGAGCGCCGCGAGCGGGCCCGATGCGTAGCGTGTGCGCGCGACGAGCAGCGCCGTCGCGAGACCCGCGCCCGATGCGACGACTCCCACGTACGTGCTCCTCACATCGACGACCACAGCGAGGCCCGCCGCGCCGCCGATGAACGCCCCGTTGAGCATGACGTCGGCAGCGAGCATCAGGACGAACGGAAGCGCGAAGAGCCCGAGCGAGGCGCGCGCATCCGCTCCCGTCCATTCCACGCCGTCACGCAGGACGTCGCCCACGCCCGCGGCGAGCACGGCGAGGAGCACGACGGTGAGAAGGATCGCGAGGAGCAGCGGGATCTCGTCGAGCGGCTCGGTGCGGAGGACGGCACGACCCATGAGGAGCACCGCGAGCGCGAATGGGCCCCCGGCCGCGAGCCGAAGCGGCGGACTCGTCCGGCACGTGAGGGAGACGACGACCGCGAGCCACCACATCCCGGCGACGCACGCGATCGTCGACGCGACGAGCTCGACGTCCGCGCGGCGCACGAGCACGGCGAGACCGGTGCAGGCGCCGAGCAGCGACGTCGTCACAAGGAGCGCGAGCCACGGACCGAGGAGCCGGATCACGAGCGGAGCGAGGAGCGCGGACGCGAAGGTCGCGAGGACGAATGCGGTCACGTCGATCGACTTGTCGAAGTACATGATCGTGACCTGCGATTCGTAGATCCCGACCGAGACGAGCAGGCATACCAGGCCGGCGGCGGTGAACGCGTGGCGTGCGACATCCGTCGCGGGACGTCCCTTCCCCAGGAGGCCAGCAGAGAAGGGCCCCGCCTCGCGGCGGGGCCCTTCGCTATCGACGCGACGCACTGCTACGGCAGCGCGAGCTGCCAGATGCCACGACCGTGCGTGGCGACTCGGAGCGTGTTGCCGTCGGACGAGAGGTGCAGGTCGGCCGCCACGGCCTTCGGGAGACCGCTGCCGAACTGCGACCAGGTCCATGCGCTGCCGCTCTTCGTGGCCGTGAAGACGCCGACGTCGCTCGAGACGTACAGGCTCGAGCCCTTGACGATGATGTCGTCCATCGGCGCGTCCGGCAGCGTGCCGGAGATGTCGGTCCACGTAGTTCCGCCGTTCGTCGACTCGAAGACGTGGCCCGTGCCGGCGTTCGCGATCCAGTTGCGCGAGAAGCCGCCCATGGCGGCGTAGATGTGGCTCGCGTTCGCGGGATCGATCGCAATGGCGTTCACGAAGCGGTTCGGCAGACCGGTCGTCGCGCTCGAGAGATCGAGCTGGTGCCATGTGCCGCCCGCATTCGTGACGATGCCGCGGTTGAATCCGGTCGAAGAACCGGGCGCCGCGGTCTCGCGTGGGTTACATGCGCCGCACCATCCGGCGTAGATCGTGGTGCCGCTCACCGCGATGCTCGTGGTCGAGTGACCGGCGCCGGTGTCGGCGACGATCTGCCACGTGCACGAGGTCGAGCTGCAGTGGGTGTCCCAGCCTTCGCTCTGGTTGTCCCAGAGATAGCGGCCGCCCGCGACCCAGTGGTTGATGTTCGCGATGTCGGCGCGGAACGGCGCGATGAAGCGCGGGCTCGGGTCGCAGGGGTTCGGCGTGTAGGTGAACGCGAAGCAGGACGGTGTGATCTCGGTGAACGCGTTGGCGGTCCCGTTGGACTGTCCGCCGTTGGTCGTGAGCGCCATGTCGAGGTCGGTGTACTCGACGACCGCGCGGTTGCCGTCGTTCGGGTCGACGAGCGTGTCGCCGCCGTCGCCACCGAACGGCGAGACCATCGTCGACAGGCCGGGGGCGACGAGCGACTCGCCGTTGTCCTGGAGGCCACCCCAGATGGCGTCGCCGCCGGTGACGCTACCGGAGCCAGCGAAGTAGTACTGGAGCGTGTGGAGCGTCGCGTTCAGGTCGTTCCATCCATCGACCGTGTGCACGCCCGTCGATCGGCTCCAGACACCGCCGTCGTTGCCGACATACACGGTGCCGTTCGCGATCGCGATGGCGTGCTGGTCGGGGTGCGTCGTCTTCGGACAGCTGTCGAGCCCGTTCTTGGAGCACGGCAGGCCGAAGTTCCAGTACGGACCGATGGCGAACCAGCTGTTGCCGCCGTCCTGTGTCTCGAAGACCTCCTCGAGACCGAGGTAGACGTGGTTCTTGTTCGCCGGGTCGACCGCGAGGAAGCGGTTGTACCAGGACTGGACGCCCGGGTTGTAGCCACGGAAGTAGTTCGCGAGCGCCGAGCCGCTCGTCGCGAGCTTGCGGCCCTCGGCGATCTTGTTCCACGGACCCGCGGCGTCACCCGTCGGTGACACGAAGACGCCCTGGAGCGTCGTGCCGCCGGACTGCGTGAAGTGCTGGATCTGGAACGGCGACTCGACGACCGCGTAGAGGGTCGAGCCGTCAGCCGAGTACGCGAAGGTCGTGCTTCCGATGTCGTTGTCGACGATGGCGCCACCCGCCTTGACCTGCGCGAACGTGTTGCCACCGTCGGTCGAGACGTAGAACCCGTCGTACGCGGCGCCGTTGCGCCACGACATGTTCGCGACGATGTACTGACCGTTGGTGCCGGGACGCACGACGACGTCGTTCACGAGCGACAGCCCGTACGGGCGCGGCGTGTATCCGAACTTCGCGGCGTCGAACACCTTGGTCCACGCAGCGGTGAGGTCAGTGGTCGAGTGCTTGAAGAGACCCTTGCTCGAGGCCGCGAAGACGTGACCGTTCCCGTCGAACGCGAGCCGCGCGATCGTCGTCGCGTCGAGGTCCTCGGCGGACCCGTCGCCGACGTGCGTCCACGAGCTCCCGTCCGTCGTCACGTACACGCCCGTACCGCGGTAGCTGTCGGCGTTCGTGTTCGCCTCACCGGTCCCGACCCACACCGAGTCGTTCGCCGGATCGACGGAGATGGCGCCGACCGACAGGCCGGGCATGGAGTCGAACGTCGGCGTCCAGCTCGTGCCGCCGTCCGTGGACTTCCACACACCGCCGTCCGCGCCGCCGGCCCAGACCGTGCTGCCCTGGATGGCGAGGGCGGTCATGCGGCCGGACACGAGGCCGGAGCCGCCGCCGGAGTTGCTGAACGTCGGATCGCGATAGCCGTGCGCGTCGGAGTCGTATGGCTGGCTCGTGACCTCCGACCAGGTGCCGCCGGTCACGGGGAGCGCCGAGGCCTGCGTGTACGCGTTCAAGAACGCGCCCGCCGGAACCTCGGTGCCGGGTGCGATGCGCGAGGCGGACCATTCGAGCGATGCCCGGGTGATCTCGTCGGCGTCGTTCGACGCCTTCGAGTTGCTGGTGATCGCGCGGTCGGACGACTTCCCGCCCGCGCCAAGTGCGAGCGTGGTGTATCCCAACAGTGCCGTTACGGAAAGAAAGACCGCGAAAGACAGCCATCGCCTTCTGCGTCTTGCCATGCGGACCCTCCCCGAATGTGTGAACGCGTGCGAAGTGACGGGAAAGTTAGCACCGCGAGGCCACTTACACCTTGCCTGAACTGGCACCGTACAGCCGAGCGAAACCGCAGGTGCGTGCCGGAAACGTCCGTTCCATAGAATCGCCCACGTAAAGGCGGAGGTGTCGTCATGGACTGGATCGAACAGCTCTTCGGTATCGACCCCGATCTGGGTAGCGGGTCTCTCGAGGTCCTCATCGCCGGCGCGGTCGTGATCGTCGCCCTCGGTGTCGCGCTCCGGGTCCGCGCATCCCGCACCAACGAGCGCGAAGAGCAGGTGCGCTGACCGCGGTCACCGCGCCTCCGCCGAAGGAGGCGTTCGCAGCCCTCCGACATAGCGACTTCCGCTGGTACTTCGGGACCGGCCTCGTCGCGATGATGGCCGACAACGTCGAGCACGTCATCACGTACTGGCTCATCTACCAGCGGTTCGATTCGCCGGCGCTCGCGGGATTCGCCGTCATCAGCCACTGGGCGCCGTTCCTCTTCTTCGGCATCACGTTCGGCGCCCTCTCGGACCGCTACGACTGCCGGCGCATCATCCAGGCGGGCCAGGCGCTCTTCATCCTCGCGTCGTTCTCGTGGGCGGTGCTCTTCCTCACCGGCACGCTGCAAGCGTGGCACGCCGTGATCCTCCTCGTGATCCACGGATTCGCGGGCGCGCTCTGGTCGCCGGCGAGCCAGCTCTTCTTCTATGACCTCGTCGGGCCGAACGAGCTGCAGAGCGCGGTGCGTCTCAACGCGACGTCGCGGCAGCTCGGCGTGCTGTTCGGCCCCGCCGTGGGCGGCGCGCTCCTTCTCGTGCTCGGCCCGGCCTACGGACTCCTCTTCAACTGCCTTCTCTACGTGCCACTCATCGTGATGATGTCCATGACGCGGTACACGGGACACATCAAGCACGGCGCGTCGCGCGCGCAGTCGACGATCTCGCTCACGGACGCGTGGCGCACCCTGCGCGAAGTGCAGCGCCAGCCGGTCATCCTCGCCATGGTCATCCTGGCCGGCGCGACGAGCCTCCTCGTCGGCAACGCGTACCAGGCGCAGATGCCGCAGTTCGCGTCCGACATTCCCGGCGCCGGTGGGACGATCGGATACAGCGTCCTCCTGACCGCCAGCGCCGCAGGTGCCGTGATCGCCGGATTCTCTCTGGAGTGGTCCACGCGGATCCGCAATGCGAACGCCGCTGCGGCGATAGCGATGGGCGTGGCGTGGGCGGTGAGCATCGCGGTCTTCGCGTGGACGCAGAGCTACGCGCTCGCGATCGTCGCGCTGTTCGCCGCCGGCTTCCTCAACCTCGCGTTCAGCTCGCTCGCGCAGGCGCTCGTGCAGCTCGAGGCACCGCCGGATCGGCGCGGCCGCGTCGTCGGTCTCTTCTCGATGGCCCAGAACGGGCTGCGCGTCGGCAGCGGCGCGACCGTGGGCCTCCTCGGCGCGGCGGTGGGCATCCATGCGTCCCTCGGCTGGAGCGCTCTCGTGTCGCTCGCCATCTGCCTCGCGCTCTTCGCGATGGCGCGCAGCACGCGCGTCGCGTTCGGCTAGCCTCGCCGTTAGAGGAAGGTGACCATCCGCGGCGGGATCCTGAGGGCATTCCTATTCGCGCTCGTCGGCGTGCTCGTCGCCGCCTGCACGAACGCGGGCGCGACCGGCGCGGCGATCGCGACGCCGACGGCCACACCCACCGCGACCGCGACGCCGACGCTCGTCCGCACCGCGTCGCCGAGCCCCACGCCCTCACCGACACCGAACTACACGGCCGTGCCCGATGCGGCGAACGACCCCGTCGGTGTCGCACAGGAGCTCGCCGACGCGGACGCCGCGATCCGCGATCCGAACACCGATCCGGTGAAGCTCGCGTACCTCACGCACCTGCAGCAGCTCGCGATCAGCCGGCTGAACGACTACCCCGACTGGCAGCCGCAGGTCCTCGCTGCGCTTCCCGAGAAGGCACGCGCCGTCGTTGCGGGCAGCCTCGACGCGCGCAAACAGCTCAGCCTCATCAAGGGCCCGACCCCGAAGACGCTCCCCGACTGGAAGATCCTCGAGGTCGCGCCCGTCGACGTGCTCATGTCCTATTACAGGGAGGCCGAGACGAAGTTCGGCGTCCCGTGGTACTACCTCGCGTCGATCCATCTCGTCGAATCACGCATGGGACGCATCCACGGCCTCTCGACCGCTGGCGCGCAAGGCCCGATGCAGTTCATGCCGGCGACGTGGGCGGCGTACGGGACCGGCGACGTCAACAGCGACCACGACGCGATCCTCGGCGCCGCGCGCTACCTCACCGCGAACGGCGCGCCCGGCGACATGGAGCGCGCGCTCTACGCGTACAACCACTCCGCCGGATACGTGAACGCGCTCATCGCGTACGCGCAGGTCATGAAGAACGACCCCGCGCAGTACATCGGCTACCACGGCTGGCAGGTCTACTACACGACCGTGGACGGAACGACGTACCTGCCCGTGGGCTGGACGAAGCCCTAGACACGCGGCCGCGCGGCTCGCCGCGGGGCGAGCGAGCATGCGAACTGCAGGACGTCGGGCATGGCGCTTCGCGCGCCGGTCGCATGCGCCGCGTGCGGCACGCGTACGCGGCCGGTCTCCGGCTTCTGCCCGAACTGTCTCGCGCGGCTTCCCGCGTCGCCCGCCGCACACGTGGCGTTCCTCGCCGGCGCGCTCGTGCTCGGCGCGCTCACGCTCGCGGTCGACGCGATTGTGCTCCTCCCGCGGCACGCGATGATCCCGTCGACGAGCGCGGCGACACCGACGACCGCGCCGTCGCTCACCACTTCCGCGCCGTCGGTCACCGCATCCGTGACCCCTTCGCCCATCGCGTCGCGCTCCTCGTCGCCCACTACGACCGCAACGAACTCACCAGCTCCGGCCACAACCGCAGCGGCGTCGCCGGAGCTGCCCTCGACCTCAACCGCGAACGGCATGCGGCTCGACAACGAGCGCTGACTGCGCGAAGCGATCGCGCGCCGCGTGCAGCCCCGCCGAGGGCGCACCGCGTCTGGTACACCTGCGGGTCTGGTGGGCGTAGCGGCGACCGACGGATCGCGCGAGCGCCTGGCGGCGCGCTGGCCCGAGGTGGCGCTCTTCGGCAGCGACCAGAAGCACGTCGTGATCTTGTCCTCATTGACCCTGCCACCGCTGCCGGAAGCGATGTTGTCTCGCGCGGCTCCGCTACTGATGAGCCGCGAAGAGCGTCTGCTGTGCCTGCTCCTTATGCTCTCCGGCCCCGGCACATCGATCACCTACATCACGTCGGCTCCCGTGCGCGAACGCGTGCTCGACTACTACTTTGGGCTCTCGCACGCGATCGATGCCGCCGCGGCGCGCCGACGGCTCACGATGGTCTCGCTCGACGACATGTCTCCGCGCCCGCTCGGGCTCAAGCTCACCGAGGACACCGACGCGCTCGCTCGCATCCGATCATCGATACGCGACGTCAGCCGCGCGTATCTTCTCCCATTCCAGGCCACTGACGTGGAGGAGCGGCTCGCCGTTCAGCTCGGGATTCCGATGTTCGCGACTTCTCCCACGCTCGCCGCACTCGGCACGAAGAGCGGGAGCCGGCGGGTGTTCGCCGCGGCGCACGTAGCTTGCCCCGTCGGCTTCGAGGACATACGGACACGAAAGGACGTGATCGAGGCTGTAAGAGCGCTCCGCGCCGCAGGGCATCGGGCCGACGAGATGATCCTCAAGCGTGACGACGGCGGTGGCGGTCATTACAACGCGCGCCTGCACCTCGCGGACGCGCGCTCCGATGATGAGTTGGCCGCTCGGATCGAGGCGCTCGAGCCCGACGAGACGAGCATGCCACCGGCGATCTTCCTCGAGCAGTTCGAGAAGAAGGGTGGCGTGCTCGAGGAACGACTCGTAGCGAGCGGCCTTCGGAGCCCGAGCGTGCAGCTACGCGCGAGTCCGCGCGGAGATGTCGAGGTCGTCTCAACGCACGATCAGATCCTCGCGGGAGCGACAGGCCAATCCTACGTGGGCTGTCGCTTTCCGGCCGATCCCCGATATGCGACCGCGATCACTCGGCAGGCGATCGAGGTCGGACGACATCTCGCCGATCGCGGCGTGATGGGCCACTTCGGCGTCGATTTCGTCGCCGTGCCTCGCAACGACGGACAGTGGGATACCTACGCGATCGAGATCAATCTCAGGATGAGCGGCACCACGGTCCCGTTCCTCTCGCTGCAGCTCGCGACGGGTGGCGCTTACGATCCGCACCTCGCCGCGTTCTCGCTGCCCGACGGGTCGGTTCGCCATTACGTCGCGCGGGACGAGCTCCGCGGCGATCGTCTCACGAAGGCGACGGTGGACGGTCTGTTGGATGCGGCGGATGAGGCCGGGATCGCCTGGGATCCCGAACGCCAGGTCGGAGCGATCTTCCAATGTTTCGGTGGCCTACCGGCGAGCGGCACGGCCGGCATCATCGCAGTCGCGACAACGCCCTCGGGCGCCGACGAGCTGTACGAACACGCCCAACATGCATTGCTCTCGTCCGCGTGAGGTAGGCCTACTTCTGCTCGAGGCGTTCTTTCAGCATCTGGAGGGCTTTGTCGCGGCGCAGCGTGACCTCGCGATCGACGGCCTTCAGCCCATCGAGCGCCTGGGATGGCGCCATGAACGAGATGGTGCGCTCGACGAGTGTGCCGCCGTCTGAAGGCGTGAACGTGAAGACATTCTCGAAGGTCCGCGGCCCGTTCGACGCCACGAAGACGAACCGGTGCGGCGGCTCGAACGCAGTGACCTCGAGGTCCGCCTCGACATCAGTCTTCGCGACGACGGAGAACCCAACGGTGCGGTAGCGAGCGCCGAGCGCAGGCGGACCGTCAGGTGCCTTGAGCACTCGAATGTTGTCCGGCGACCAGTGTGGGTGCGTCGTGATGTCGGACACGTAAGCGAACGCCGCTGCCGGCGTGCACGCCACCGCCACCCTGCTGCTCGCCTTCACCGCCGTGAAGTCCTTCATGTCACGTCCCTCCGATCCCGCGCGGGATAGTAGGCGCCGCCTAGACGAAGC
>DATDNP010000057.1:0-12685 GCA_036518215.1 Candidatus Limnocylindria bacterium | reverse complement strand
GGATCTCGGATTCACGAGCGTGACGATCACGGGCTTCGAGGGTGACGGCAAGGCCCTCCAGGCGCTCGTCGCGGGCCAGCTCGACTTCTTCGTGGGCGGCTCGTCCACGGCGATCTCGTCGCAGCTCACCGACACGCCGGTGAAGGTCGTCTCCATGAACAGCGTCCTCAACACCGACGGTCTGTACTGCAAGTCGGCGATCAAGACGAAGGAAGACGTGAAGGGCAAGTCCATCGCGATCTCGACCTTCGGCGGCACCTCGCACGGCTCGGCGCTCATCGCCGCCCAGCTCCTCGGCTACACGTCCAAGGACGTCGTCATCAAGGAAGTCGGTAACGAGGGCACGCGCGTCGCGGCGCTCAAGGGTGGCTCCGTCGACTGCGCCGTCATCGGCCTCCAGCAGGACGCGGCGCTCAAGGCGGCCGGCCTCAACCTCATCGTCGACGTCACGAAGGGTGGTCAGTGGGGCCGCAGTGGCCTCATGGCGCGGACCGACTACATCCAGAAGAACCCGAACACCGTCCTCGACGTCGTCGCGGCGGCCGTCCGAGCGCAGAACTACTTCTGGACGAACAACGCGGATGTCGTCCCGCTCTTCGTCCAGTGGACGCAGCAGAAGACCGAGGACGCGACGGTCGCCGTCAAGGCGTTCCCGGACTACGGTCTCCGCTCGATGATCCCCGGGCTCGAGGCGTTCAAGGCGCCGCAGCAGGTGCTGTCGGCGGTGAACCCGCCGGTCGCGAACGTCGACCTCAACAAGTGCTTCGACGCGAGCTTCACGCAGAAGCTCATCGATAACGGGTACTACGCGAAGTACAACATCCCGACGAAGTAGCACCGGTAGGCGTGGTGTGTCCCCGGCCATGAGGGGGCCGGGGACACACCCACCGAACGCGATCCGCGTCGCGCACGCAGATCACCACAGAAGGAGACCGCTCCCATGACGCGATTCGGCCTGCTCGTCCCGCACTTCGGGCTCGAGGCAGATCAGGACCTCTTGATCGAAGGGGCGCGTCTCGCGGAGCGCAGCGGCTTCGACTCGCTGTGGGTCCGCGACCACCTCGTCTTCCATCCGCACGGCATGGAGGGCACCGACCGCACGTTCATCGAGCCCTTCATCACGCTCACGTACCTCGCCGGGAAGACGGAGCGCATCGGCCTCGGCGCCGCGACGATCATCCCGTTCCGGCACCCGATCAACATGGCCTACAGCGTCGCCTCGATGTCGTGGATGACGCGCCGGAAGTTCGACCTCGGGATCGGCGCGGGCACCTTCGACCACGAATTCGCGGTGATCGGCCAGGCCGACGAGGACCGCGTCGCGATGATGAAGGAGCAGGTCCTCATCGCGCGCGAGCTGTGGGCGGGCAAGACCGTCGAGTGGAAGAGCGACCGCTACACGTTCAACGACGTGGACCTGAAGCCGCAGCCGGTCCACCCCGTGGCGGTGTGGTGGGGTGGCGCGACGCCGGCCGCGGCGCGCCTCGCCGTCGACTTCTGCGAGGGCTGGCTCCCCGGCCGCATCACCTTCCCGACCTACAAGCTGCGGATGCGGAAGATCAAGGAGATGTGTGACGAGCAGGGGAAGCCGATGATCATGACCGGCGCGGTGCCGGTCACGAGCATCGACGACACGTATGAGTCGGCGGTGCAGCGCCTGAACGTGCCGGGCCTCATCAAGAACGCGAACGCCCAGAAGTTCTGGGTGAAGCCGAAGTCGGGCGAGTTCACGAAGATCGAGGAGCTCGACGGCTCCATCCTCGCCGGCACGCCCGACGACATCGTGAAGGGTGTCCAGCGCTACCAGGAGCTCGGATGCGACCTTCTCGTCTTCGACTTCCGCATGCGCTTCCCGGACTACCTGAAGCAGATCGAGATCCTGGCGAAGGAGGTCCTGCCGCGCGTGCAGGCGACACCGGCGGGCGCGCGATGAAGACGGTCACGACCACGAAGGTCACGCACTACGAGATCCAGAAGAAGCGGCGCGAGTCGCTCCTGGACGAGTGGAAGGGCTACCACAAGACGATCCTCCACCGGAAGGACGTCGTCATGCACGACGTCCCGAGCCGGCGCATGCGGCGTGGTGTCTTCGCGGGACGTGACGGCGATCGACCGACGATGAACCTCGACGCGACGGTCCACGAGATCCCCCCGCACACGACCACGACGATCCACCGGCATGCCTGGGACGCGATCCAGTTCATCGAGTCCGGCAAGGGATGGACCGAGGTCGACGGCGTGCGGCTCGACTGGAAGCCGTGGGACACCGTCCATCTCCCGAGCTGGGCGTGGCACCGGCATGGGAACGATTCCGACGCGCCCGCGGTGTTCCACACCTGGAGCGTCCAGCCGATGCTCGAGCAGTTCGGCGTCGCGCTCCTCGAGGAGGGCGGCGACACGGCCGTGAAGGACCTGCCGCCGCGGCCCCGTCAGATCGCGCCGCTCACCGGCGAGGATCCGTACGCGCGGCGCACGCAGCGGCTCGCGCAGCAGTGGTCCGGCACCGAGAGCGCGCGTCTCATCACGCGGTTCGACGACGTCCGCGGCCTCGTGACGAAGCGCGGCGCTCGCAGCCTGTTCCTCGTCGACAAGTCCATCGGCTACCACACCGCCGGACTGTCCGCCGTCATGCACGAGCTCGCGCCCGGCCTCTACCAGTCGCGGCACCGACATGGCGGCGAGGCGTGGCTGTACGTCGTGTCCGGCCGCGGGCACAGCGAGATCGACGGCGTGAGCTACCCGTGGGAAGAGGGCGACCTCATCGTCGTCGACCACTGGGCGTGGCACCAGCACTTCAACGACTCGAAGGACCGCACCGCCCGGCTCATCCGCGTGCACAACTTCGACGCGCTCTACGACATGATCCGAATCCTGCTCGATCCGCTGAACCTCTTCGAGGAGCTGCCGGAGCTCGACGCGCCCGACCTCACGGGCGTCGTGTGGCCCGACCACTTCGAGGGGAGACCGCAGGCCTAGCGATGCCTGCGCTGCAGGTCCCGCCGGGGGTCGAGGGCGTCGTCTCGCTCGTCGAGCTGCCGGATCCCGCGTGGGAGAGCCGCTGGACGCGCATCGTCGCACCCGAGGGTCTCAAGGAGCGGCTGCTCAACTTCACTGTGTTCTCGCTCCGGCATCGCGCGCGCCTCGATGCCGTGCGTCTTCCCATCCACGGCCTCGTGGTCCTCGCCGGGCCCCCCGGGACGGGGAAGACGACGCTCGCGGGTGGGCTCGCCGATCAGGCGGCGCGCGAGCTCGGCGCGCTCCTCTTCGTCGAGATCGACGCGCACGCGTTCCCGAGCCAGCTGCTCGGCGAGAGCCAGCGGAGCGTCGCGCGGCTCTTCGAGCGCACGCTGCCCGACCTCGCCGCACGCGGGAAGCCGACGATCGTGCTCCTGGACGAGGTCGAGTCGCTCGCGGTCTCGCGCAGCGGCGCGTCGCTCGAGACCAACCCCGTCGACGTGCATCGCGCGACCGACGCCGTGCTCGAGGGCGTCGACGAGGTCGCGCGTCGCTGCCCGAACGTCACGTTCATCGCGACCACGAACCATCCCGCCGGGGTCGACGCCGCGTTCCTGTCGCGCGCCGACCTGGTGGAGGAGATGGGGCTTCCCGGGCGCGACGCGATCGTGCGCATCCTGCGCGACACGATCGAGGAGATCGGCGCCGCACAGCACCTCGATGCGCCCGCACTCGAGGATCTCGCCGGCGCCTGCGTCTCCGCCCACCTCGACGCGCGCCGTGTGCGCAAGCTCGTGCTGCGCGCGATCGCGTCGCGTCGCGAGCTCGCCCTTGCACCCGAGACGCTCCGCGTCGAGGACGTCGCGGACGCGCTCCGCGCCGAGAAGGACGGACAGAAGCGATGAGCGTGGTCGCGGCGGAGGAACGCGCGTCAGACGCGCCGGCGACGAAGACCGCGATCCCGCGTGAAGCGTTCCTCCTCGCGGCGTCGCTCTTCGCGATCGTCGCGGCGACGAACATCGTCACGCCGCTCCTGCCGGTGATCCGCGACGACTTCGCCGTCAGCATCGCGACCGCAGGCGTCATCGTCGGGTCGTACGGGCTCGCGCGGCTCCTCGTCGATCTCCCGGCGGGCTTCCTCCTCGACCGGCTCGGCCACCTCCGCCTGACGGTCGTGTCGCTCGTGCTGCTCTTCGTCGCCTCGCTCGTCGGCTTCCAGGCGGCGACCGTCGAGATGCTCATCGCCTCGCGCGTGGGCGCCGGCATCGCGGTCGCGATCCTCGCGACCGTCATCCTCGCCGGCCTCGGCGCGACCGCGACCGTCGCGAACCGCGGCAAGGTGATGAGCCTCTTCCACGTCGCGAACAACACCGGGATCGCCGTGTATCCGATGATCGGCGGCTTCGTCGGCGCGGCGTTCGGCTGGCGCGCGACGTTCGCGGTGACCGCGGGTCTCGTGATCGTCGCCGCGATCCTCATGGTGCCGTCGCTCATGCGCATCGCGCCGAAGCGGCGGGGGGGTGGCGGCGGCACGGGGTCGGCGGACCGCGTGCTGCACGGCCGCGAGCGCGTCGTCGCGATCGGCGTCACGAACTTCGGCGTGGTCGCGAACATGATCAACCGCCACGGCTTCCGCAATACGATCCTGCCGCTCTACGCCGCGACCGTGCTCGGCCTCGGCGGCGTGTCCATCGCCACGGCGATCGCGCTCATGGCGATCACCGGCCTCATGGTCGCGACGCCGGGCGGGATGCTCGGCGACCGCATCGGCCGCGGGCGGATCATCGTCGCGGGTCTCGCCGCGCTCGCGGTCGGCGATCTCGTCTTCCTGCTCACGCACGACCTGCTCACGTTCCTCGCGGCATCGGCCCTCATCGGCTTCGGCGACTTCTTCGCGAGCTCGCAGACCGCGCTCCTCTCCGAGATCGTGCCGCCCGAGCAACGCACGCGGTCGCTGGCGAGCTACCGCTTCTCGGCGGACCTCGGCGCGTTCATCGGGCCGGTCGTGCTCGCCGCGATCATGGACATGTCCAACGCGCAAGCGGCGATCGTGACGGCCGTCGTCGTCCTGCTGTCGGCCTCGGCGGCCGCGCGCCTCGGCGTCCCAGCGCTGGTGAGGAGTGGGAGATGAGACCGGACGACGTCCTCGCGCGCATCGATCCGCAGGAGGTCATCGACCTCGCGCTCGCGCTCGGGAACATCGACAGCCCGACCGGGAGCGAGGGTCCCGCGGGCCAGTTCGTCTACGAGTGGCTCGAGACGAACGGGTTCGCGCCGAAGAAGTACGCCCTCATCCCGGAGCGGTTCAACGTCGCCGCCACCATCCGCGGGACGGGCGGCGGCTACAGCCTCGTCTACAACTCGCATCTCGACACGACGCTCCGGCAGGACGCCGAGTGGTCGGCGCGCGACCCGCGCGATCCGCTCTACCACTCGGCCTGGGTCGACGGCGACAGCATCTACGGCGACGGCGTCGTGAACGACAAGGGGCCGATGGCCGCCTTCCTCGTCGCGGCGAAGGCCATCAAGGAGGCGGGCTACCGCCTCAAGGGCGATCTCATCGTGAGCGCCGTGGCCGGCGAGATCTCGCGCGAGCCGATCGAGGAGTGGCAGGGCCCGATGTACCTGTCGAAGGACCTCGGGGTGCGCTTCATGGTCACGCACGGCGTCGTCGCCGACTACGCGCTCGTCGCCGAGGGCACGGGCTTCGGCATCGTCGGGATCGAGCCCGGGAAGGCGCACTTCAAGGTGACCGTGTACAGCGACGGTCCGCGCTACTACTCGCCCTACCTGCCGCGCCCGACGTCGATGAAGGATTCGGGCAACGCGATCGTGCGCGCGGCCGCGGTCATCGCGAAGCTCGAGGAGTGGGCGTACGACTACCAGACGCGCAACACGTACAAGAGCGCCGTGGGCACCATCGTGCCGAAGGCGAGCGTGAACGCGATCCGCAGCGGATACCCGTTCAACGTGACGAGCGCGCCGCAGATCTGCGCGATGTACGTCGACACGCGGATCCTTCCGGGGGCGAACCCGATGGACGTGCGCGACGAGATCCGCGGCGTGCTCCGGTCGCTCGGCGTCACGGGCGACGTCGAGCTCTATCTGTACCGTCCGGGCTTCGAGGCAAAGGGAGCCGAGCGGCTCATCGAGACGATCCGCCGGTGCCACGGGCAGACGTTCAAGGATCCGCCCGCGATCGTCGGCGAGCCCGTCACGAGCATGTGGCGCGACACGAACGCCTTCAACGAGCTCGGGATCCCGGCCATCAGCTACGCGCCGCGGGCGCAGAGCCACGCGACGACGAAGTCGTTCAAGCTGAAGGACCTCACCGACGCGGCGCTCGTCTACGCGCGGTTCGCGATGGACCTCTGCGATCAGCCACGCGACGCGTCCGTCCCGCTCGGCGCGCACATCAACCGCGACATCGCCGCGTCCGTCCTCCGCGGCCGCTGACCCCGGCGCAGCCTCGCTGACACAGGCCGGACACGGTCTCGCCTGAGCATCGGCTGAGCGGGTCCCTGCCCGCGCCGCTCGGGAGGACAGCCATGCCGACGTTCGTACGCGGACGAGACACGAAGCCGGCGACCGTCCGGCGCCCGGGCGCCGAGCGGAGGCCGCGGCCCGGCGAGGACTGGATCCCGACGACGTGCCGGATGTGCCTCGTCGCGTGCCAGGTGCTCGTGCAGGTCAAAGACGGACGCGTCACGAACGTCATCGGGAACCCCGACGCACCGCGCAACCGCGGACGCATGTGCGCCAAGGGCAAGTCCGGGATCATGAACCACTACAACCGCGCGCGCCTCCTGCGTCCGATGAAGCGGACGAATCCCGAAAAGGGAGTGGGCATCGATCCCGGCTGGACCGAGATCGGCTGGGACGAGGCGATCGACACGGTCGCGGCGGCGCTGCGGAAGGTCATCGCCGAGGACCATCGCTCGATCTACCTCCAGACGTGGGCCGACGGCGACTTCGCGTACTGGCTCGGCGCGCTGACGAGCGTGCTCGGCACGCCGTATCACCAGACCGGCATCTCCGGCACGTGCGGGAAGACGATCCATTCGATCCAGTACCTCACCGCCGGCGGCTGGTGGGACGAGGTCGACTTCGAGCACTGCAACTACCTCGTCGACGTCGGGACGCAGCAGGGGATCGCCACGCGCGAGGGCTTCAACCACAGCGTCCCCGACTGCGCGACCGCGCGCGTCGAACGCGGCATGAAGCTCGTCGTCGTCGATCCGGTGGGGAACAACGCGGCCGCGAAGGCCGACGAGTGGCTGCCGATCCTCCCGGGGACCGACGCCGCGTTCGGGCTCGGCTTCCTCAACGTCCTCCTCAACGAGGCGGGTATCTACGACCGCGACTTCCTGGCGAGACGCACGAACGCGCCGTACCTCGTTGGCGCCGACGGTCGCTACGTCCGCGACGCCGCGACCGGCAAGCCGCTCCTGTTCGACACGGCGAGCCGGACCGCGAAGCCGTACGACGACCCGTCGCTCGCGCCCGCGCTCGACGGCACGTACGACGTCGGCGGCGTGCGCGCGAAGACGGCGTTCCAGCTGCTCAAGGAACGTGCGGCCGAGTATCCGCCCGAGCGCGTCGAGCGGATCACGACGGTCCCCGCGAGCGACCTGCGGCGGATCGCCCGCGAGTTCGGCCAGGCCGCGCAGATCGGCAGCACGATCACGATCGACGGCGTCGAGCTGCCGTATCGCCCCGCCGTGCTGAACTGGTGCCGCGGGCCGCAGGACCATAAGCACGGCTGGCATCACAGCTGGGCGCTCCAGCTCGTGAACGTGGTCGTCGGCAACATCAACGTCCCGGGCGGGTATCAGAGCCGCTCCACCGCGGTCAGCTACCCCGAGCTGTCGTGGCCGGTGGCCGGGCCCGACGGGATGATGGTCCCCGCGGGCGGGCACGGCACGAAGCACGCGCTCGCGTTTCCCGGCCGCACCGCGAAGAAGCCCGAGCGCCTCGACCTCTTCGAGCTGTTCCCGGCCGCTGCGCACACGCGGACGCTCGTCCCCGAGGTCGCGCGCCACCCGGAGACGTACGGCGTGCAGGACAAGATCGAGCTCCTCATCCACACCGCGGGGAACCAGATCGCGGGCGGATGGGCCGATGTGAACGCCGTCGCGGACTGGTACCGGAGCATCGGGCTCGTCGTCGGGTTCGCGATCGAGATCAACGAGACGCACGAGCTCGACGACATCGTGCTTCCGATGCCGACGTATCTCGAGGAGAGCACGTTCGGCACGTACGACGCCGTCTGCGGCGAGCGCGTCGCGTTCCACGCGATCCAGCAGCAGGTCGTGCCGCCGCCCGACGGCGTCCGGCCACCGATGGACGTGATGCGCGAGATCTACGCGCGGAGCGGCGTCCTCGACGACGTCCTCGTCGCGCTCAACAAGGGCCTGAAGATGAAGCCGCCGTACCTCCTGGAGCGGGGCGGGCGCTACAGCGCCGTGGAGATCCTCGACCGCCAGGCGAAGAGCATGTACGGCGAGGCCCACGGGTGGAGCTTCTTCAGCGAGCACGGCGTGCTCGTGTGGGAGCGGAGCGTCGAGGAGCGCTATCCCGGCGCCTTCATCGAGGGCCGCATCCCCGTCTACATGGAGAACTACATCGATCGCGGCGAGGAGCTCGCGCAGGTCGTCGCCGAGATGGGGCTCGCGTGGGACACCTGCGACTACGACCCGCTCCCGAAGTGGATGCCCTGCGAGTCGTACGAGCAGCTCGAGCGCCGCGAGATCCAGGCGATCGGCGTCCACTACAAGCTCCCGTACGTCTACGGCGGGCAGGGGAACGCAAACCCGCTCATCGACGAGCTGTGCGAGAAGCTCCCGCAGGCGTACGGCGCGCTCATCAACACGCGCCTTGCGGCCTCGCTCGGGATCAAGGACGGCGACTGGGTCTCGCTCCGATCCCCCGTGCGCACGACGCGCGTGAGGGCGCACGTGACCGAGTGCGTCCACCCGCAGGTCGTCGGCATCGCCGGCCATGCCGGTCACTGGGCGAAGGGCAAGACGCGGACGAAGGGCAAGGGCGTGAACTTCAACTCGCTGCTGCCGTACGACCTCGCGCACCTCGACGCGTTCACGAGCGCGGTCGACATGTGCGCGCCGCTCGTCATAACGAGGGACGCGCGATGACCCGTCTCGGGTTCGTCGTCGACCTCGAGCGCTGCGTCGGCTGCATGGGTTGCGTCATCGCCTGCAAGGTGGAGAACGGCACGCCCCGCGGCGTGCACTGGATGCGCGTGCTCGAGCGCGAGGTCGGCACGTTCCCGAACGCGCGCCGCACGTTCACGCCCGTCCGCTGCAACCACTGCGCGAACCCGCCGTGCATCGCAGCCTGCCCAACGGGTGCGATCGAGAAGCGGCCCGACGGCATCGTGCTCATCAACGATCAGGTGTGCGTCGGCACGATGGCCTGTCTCACCGCGTGCCCGTACTACATCCCGGTCCGCTACGACGGCGACGGCGCGTACTTCGACGAGATCACGCCGTACGAGGAGACGAAGTACGCGAGTTTCCGGGAAGGCACGGCGCAGAAGTGCACCTTCTGCGTCCACCGCGTCGACGAGGGCAGGCCCCCGGCGTGCGTCGAAGCGTGTCCGGCGGACGCACTCGCGTTCGGGGACCTCGAGGATCCCGAGAGCCGCGTGAACGAGCTGCTCGACCACCGCCGATACTTCCGGCCGCGCGAGGAGCTCGGCACCGATCCGTCCGTCTACTACCTCGTCGGCAAGGGTGGCGGCCCGCTCGGCGGGGTCGACGCGGAGGCCGTGGAATGAGAGCGCTTCCGGGCGGCATGGCGCGAACGCTCGAGCGCGCGTGGTCCGGCTGGCGCCCGGAGCGCGCGACGCACGGCAACGTCGGCCGGCCGTTCGACCTCTCGTATCGCGTGCAGCAGCACTGGGGCGCGAAGGTCGCCTTCTACCTGTACCTCGGCGGCACCGGCGCCGGCTTCGTCTTCTGCGAGCTGCTCCTTCGCGGGTGGGGGATCATCGACGCGGACACGGCGGCATTCGGCATGTGGTCGGGTCTCGCGCTCGCCGTCCTGTCGGCGCTCGCGATCTTCGACCACCTCGGCCCGGTGTCGCGCTGGAGCGCGTACTTCGCGTTCCGCAATCTGCGACGTAGCTGGATCAGTCGCGGCGTGACCATGCTGTTCGCGCTGCTCGTGTTACGTCTGCTGCTCGCGCTCCCGAGCCTGCCCGGCGCGGACGGACTGCCGTGGGCGGAGGGCACGCCGCTCGGCGACGCGCTCCGCGTCACCGTGCTCGCCGTCGCCCTCGCGTTCATGATCTACACCGGCCTCGTCATCTCGTCATGGAACGCGATCGCGTTCTGGAACACGCCGCTCGTTCCCGTGCTGTTCACCGCGTTCTCGCTCCTTGGCGGTCTCACCGCGCTCATCGGCATCGCGTGGATCTCGGGCGGTCCCGTCGCCGCGCACACCGTGTACGGCTTCTCCTCGTCGACGATCCTCGTGCTCTTCATGACGGCCGCGGCGCTGCTCGCGCTGTATCTGTACGGCATGAGCACGGCGTCGCGCGCCGCGCGCGTGAGCGTCGGCCTGCTCCTCCACGGCGCGCTCCGCACGCCGTTCGTGGGCGGCGTCGCAGCGATCGGGCTCGTGATCCCCGGCCTCGTGTTCGTCGCCTCCGCCCTCGGCGTGATCGCCTGCTCCGACGCCACGGCGCCGCTGTTCCTTGGCTCGGTCGTCGCGGTGCAGCTGGGCGGCTACGTCCTCCGCGATGTCATCCTGCGCGCCGGGGTGTACGGTCCGCCGGTCTGACATGCGGATCGGCATCGGACTTCCCACGCGCGCCGAGCACATCGCGGGTGACACGCTCCTCGAGTGGGCGCGTCGCGCCGACGCTGGTCCCTTCTCCAGCCTCGCCGTCTCCGACCGCGTCGTGTCGGACGCGCAGGAGCCGATCGTCGCGCTCGCGTCGGTCATCGGCGTCACGCGCCGGATCGGGCTGCTCACGAGCGTCGTGCTTGCTCCGACACGCGAGACGACGCTGCTGGCGCGCCAGGCGGCCTCGCTCGACGCGCTCTCCGCCGGACGCTTCACGCTCGGCGTGGCCATCGGCGCGCGTGAGGACGATTACGCCGCGACCGGACAGCGCTTCCATCGACGTGGCCGCCGTCTCGACGAGCAGCTTGCGTCGCTGCGGCGGATCTGGTCGGGTGAGCCATACCTCGGGGTCGGCCTCATCGGTCCGTCACCGTCGCGGCGCGGTGGCCCTGAGCTCCTCGTCGGTGGGTACGTGAGCACGGTGGCGCGGCGTATCGCGTCATGGGGCGACGGGTTCATGGCGCCGGGCGGTGGCGAGCCGAAGGCGATGAGCGCGCTCTGGGACGAGATCGTGAGCGCGTGGGATGCCGCCGGCCGGCGTGGGAGGCCGCGATGGGTGAGCGGCAGTTACTACGCCCTCGGCGCGCACGCGGATGATGCCGCTGATGCGTACATCACCGCGAACTACGGGCACGACCCGAAGGTCGCGGAGCGCCGCCGTCGCACGCTGCCCGCCACACCCGACGCGGTGCGCGAGGCCATCGCGCGACAGCGCGACCTGGGCGTCGACGAGCTCATCCTCCGTCCCTGCGCTCCCGACGACGCGCACTTCGCGGGGCTCGCGGAGATCGTCGCCGGACTCTAGACCCGGCCGGCGTTCAGGTCCGAGAAGACGAGGCTCTTCACGACGACGGGGACGACGCCCTTCTCCGGGACGACCTCGCCGATGTCGATGAAGTCGAGGTCGGAGAGCTTGATCTGGTCGACGCAGACGAGCGGGGAGCGCACGCCCATCTCATCCTGCAGCGCCTGCCCGACGATCCCCGCGATGTCTGCGTCGATGACGACGACGAGCGGACGCTCGTCGTGGAGCACCGCGCGAACGCCCTCGTGGATCCCGTGACAGAGCTCGCGGAGCGCGGAGTAGGCGGGACCGTGGCGCCAGCGGACGGCGATCGCGAAGCGGCCGTCGTCGCGGTCGAGGCGCGCGATGCCGGCGCGGACCGTGCGCGCGATGTCCGCCGCGTCAGCTCGTCCGGGCTGGATCGCGACCGCGGCGAGGTCGCGCAGCGGCAGAACGCCCGGGTCGGTGAGGAAGAGCGTGTCGCCGCTCACCTGGATCGTGTACTGCGACGCGCCGATGCAGGTCGCGCGGATCGACTCGGCGGCCGCGAGGAGCGTGTGCGTCCCGAGTCGCTTCGTGATCGCCGCTCCGACGAGCTTCCCGAGGTCGCCGTACTCACGCGTCTCGTTGCCGTTCACGTATTCGCCGACGCCGCCCGAGAAGACGAGCGCAGGGAATGGCCCCTTCGCGTGCAGCGACTCGGTGAGCCAGAGGTCGCCGTCGATCGGCGTCCCTTCGGGGACCCGGAGGGCGATGTCCGCGATGCGATCCGCGACGCGCTCGAGGGTCGCACGATCCACGCGGTCGCCGGCCGCGATCGTCACGCCGACGTCCTGCGCGATGCGCCGTCCCGCGCGCGTGATCGCCTGCACGACGCCACGCTCGTCGAACGAAACGACACGCGCCCCGATGTCGATGGCCGCCGTCTCCTCCACCTGGCCGTCGCGGCACACCGCGAGCTTCGTCGTTCCGCCGCCGACGTCCACGTTGAGCACGACGGGCGTCTCGGCCGCACGCGAGCGCGCGACGGCGCCCGAGCCGTGCGCCGCGAGGAGCGCCTCGAGGTGATGGCCCGCG
>DATDNP010000056.1:0-5934 GCA_036518215.1 Candidatus Limnocylindria bacterium | reverse complement strand
CTCAGCCAGAGCCCCGGCAGGAGGTAGCCGAACAGGAGCCCGATCACGCCTGCCCCGGCCACGAGCATCAGATCGGGCTGCACGAAGACCGCGATGAACGCGAACAGCACTGCGCACATGAACCCGAGCCCGATGCGGATGCCGAGGAACTCCGCCGGGGTGAGATCGATGGCGCGCCCGGACTGCGCGAGCTTGCGCCGCGTGCCCTCGAGCGCGCCGCGCGGGGCCCAGCGCCCGAATGGCGCGGCGGCGCGGAGCGCGGCCGGCCGGACGATGCGCGACCACAGCGAGCGCCGTGGCTCAGCGGCCACCGTGGCTCCGATGTAGCGCGCGAGACGCGACTGCTCGAGGAGCGCGAAGCCTCTCGACTCGACGAGCGTCGACACCCAGAGCAGCAGGCACAGCGCGCTCGCCGAGCCGAGGAGGCCGAGGAGCACCGGATCCGTGGACCCACCGGCATCGATGGGCGCCTTCACCGTGGAGGGGATGCGCACCGAGCTGCCTGGCGCCGCGGCGACGCCGTGTCCTGCCGGGACGGCGAACGTGACGCGCGCGCTTCCGAGCACCGCGCCCGCCTGCGTGTATTGCAGCGTGACCGAGAGCGGCGTGCCGTCCGGGGCGCTAGCGGTGTCCGAGCGGTATGACAGCAAGTACTGCACACGGATCTGCTGCGCGAGCGACGTATAGATCGACGCGAGCTGCGCCGACGTCGGCGCGACGTACAGCCCGCCGCCGGTCCCCGACGAGCTCAGGGTCTTGAGGACGCCGTTGTCGAGGCTCGTGCCGAGCCCGACGACATAGAGCGGATATGGCTGTGTCGACATCCGTTGCGCGACGGCCGCGAGCGACACGTGGCTCGAGTTGTCGACACCGTCGGTGAGCAGGACGATCGCCCGACGCGCCTGCGGGTCGGTCGCCGCGAGCAGCTCGATCGCGCTGTTCGCCGCGTCGAAGATCGCGGTGTTGCCGTTCGCGGCGGCGGCGTCGATCGCGGCGCGCACGAGCGTCTTGTCCTTCGTCAGCGGCTGCGCGACATGAACGCTCGCATCGAACGTGATGAGCGCCGCGCTGTCGTTCGGGCCGAGCGACGCGATGAGGGTCGCGAGGGCCGCCTTGGCGTCCGCCAGCGGCTTGCCGGCCATGCTGCCCGAGATGTCGAGCGCGAGCACGACCGCGACGGGCTGTTGCTCGCCGACGCGCTCGAGCGACGAGCGCTGCGCGCGGCCGTCCTCGCTCAGGACGATGTCCGTGGTGCTCACCTTGTCGATCGGACGTCCGGCGGCGTCGGTGATGCTCGCGACGAGCCGCACGGTGGGGAAGTCGCTCGGATCGACGCCCGTGATCGTGATCTGCACCGGATCGCCCGCTGCGGCGGGCGCCGTCATCGCGAGGGCGAACGCGAGGACCGTGAGGACGCGAAAGAGCTTAGACATCGATCGTGGCGATCCTTTTCATCGCGATGAAGCCCGCGACGACGAGCAGTGCCGCGAGCGCGGTCGCGAACCTCAGCACGCCTTCGAAGAGCAGCTCGATGTAGTCGCGGCTGATGATGAAGAGCGCGGCGCCGACGAAGACCGGCAGCAGCGCGAGCACGTAGGCCGAGTAGCGCTGCTGCGCCGTGAGCGCGTTGATATCGCCCTCGATGCGCGTGCGCTCGCGCAGCGTGACCGCGATGTCGTCGAGCACCTTCGACAGCGAGCCGCCCACCTGGTGCTGGACGTTCGTCGCCGTGACGACGAGCTCGAGATCCTCGGAAGGGAACCGCCATGCGAGGCGCTGGAGCGCCTCCTCTTGCGCGGCCCCGATCCCGATCTCGCGCACCACCTGCGTGAACGCGCTGCGTGACGGCTCCGGCGCCTCGCGCGACACCTGCTCGAGCGCCTGCAAGAGCGAGTGGCCGGCGCGGACCGACGCCGCGAGGAGCGAGACGTTGTCCGCGAGCTGCTCCTTGAACGCATCCTGTCGGCTCGCGCCCCGCCGTTTGATCCACAGCCACGGCAACGAGGCACCGACGACGGCGCCGAGCAGCGCGCCGAGCGCGCTCTGCATGAACAGGAACGCGACGGCCGCGCCCGCGAGCGCGAGGATGACGATCGCCGCGAGGAGCTCCGTCGCGCTCAGCTCGACCGACGCGTGTTCGATCTGCGCTTCGATGCGCTTCAGCAGCGGATTCGTCGCGCCCCGACCGAGACGGATGACACCACGGGTGCGCCGGCGGCCGGCGAGATCGACGCCGACGCCCGGTCCGAGCGCGGCCTCGAGGCGTGCGGCGAGCTCGCGGCGCCGTGAGTATCCCGGCGCGAGGACGCCGAGCGCGACGACGAGGACGGTCGCGCTCCCAAGGATCGCGACGAGGAGCGGTGACACGCCGATCATGACCGTGCCTCCGACCTCGGCTGTGCGGGATCGACATACCCGAACCAGCTTGGCTCGAGCTCGATCCCGCGCGCGGCGAGGCGATCGGCGCAGGCCGGCCGGATGCCGGTCGGCATGAGCCGTCCCCGGATCTGCTCGCCTTCGACGCTCTCGGTGCGCCACGCGAAGATGTCCTGCATCGTGATGACGTCGCCCTCGAGACCGCGGACCTCGCTGATCTGCGCGACGCGTCGGCTGCCGTCCTGCGCCCGTTCGATGAAGACCACGAGGTCGAGCGCGGACACGATCTGCTCGCGAATGGCACGGAGCGGCAGGTCGGCACCGCTCATGAGGACCATCGTCTCGACGCGCGCGAGCGCGTCGCGGGGACCGTTCGCGTGCACCGTGGTGAGCGAGCCGTCGTGACCGGTGTTCATGGCCTGGAGCATGTCCAGCGCCTCGGCGCCGCGGCACTCGCCGATGACGATCCGGTCGGGACGCATACGGAGCGTGTTACGGAAGAGATCACGGACGGCGACCTCACCGTGGCCTTCGGCGTTCGGCGGCCGCGTCTCGAGCGGGAGGACGTGGATCTGCTGGAGCTGTAGCTCCGCGGCGTCCTCGATCGTGACGATGCGCTCGCGGTCGCCGATGAAATTCGAAAGCGTGTTGAGGAATGTCGTCTTACCGGCGCCGCTTCCGCCCGCGACGATGATGTTCATCCGTCCGTTCACGGCGGCCGCGAGGAAGAGCAGCGCTTCGCGTGTGATCGTCCCATTCTCGAGAAGCTCGTTCGGCCCGAAGGGAACGCGCCGGAACTTGCGGATGGTGAGCGTCGGACCGACGAGCGACAGCGGCGGGATGATCGCGTTCACGCGGCTGCCGTCGGGCAGGCGTGCGTCGACCATCGGGCTCGACTCGTCGCAACGGCGGCCGAGTGGCGCGACGATCCGCTGGATGATGCGGACGACGTGCTCTGCGTCGGTGAACGTGATGTCGGTGAGATAGAGCTTGCCCGCGCGTTCGATCCACACACGGGATGGGCCGTTCACCATGACCTCGGAGACGTTGTCGTCGCTCAGGACGCCCTGGAGCGGTCCGTATCCGGCGATCTCGTCGTACACGGCATCCTGGATCCGCAGGCGGTCGGTGCGCGCGAGGTTCACGTGCTCCGCGTCGAGTGCGAGCGGGAACTGCTCGGCGAGGAGCGCCTTCAGCGTGTCGGGTGCGGCGGATTCGAGCGAACGTCCCAGCGTCGCGGCGAGGCGCGCGTGCACGCGGGCGACGAGCTTCGCCTCGTTCTGGTCGCGGAGCAGGCTCAGCGCGAGGACCTCAGGGACCCACTTCTCGCCGTGTGGCAGCAGCGCGCCCACCTCGGAGGTACCGTTCTGCGAAGGCCGCGTGGCGAGCCCGGCGCGCGGGCGGCCGGCCTGCAGGACGTTCACGAGCGCACCTTCGCCGCCGTGAGCGGCGTTGCGGCCTGCGCGCGATCGCGCGGCCCGGCGACGTACGCGGCGAGCTCGCGGAACGACTTCTCGGCCTTGCTGCGGATGCGCGGATCGAGCACGCTGAGCCCGCGGTTCACCGCGTCGGTGATCGCGATCCCGTCGCTGGGGATCGTGAACGACACCGGCCGCTCGAGCACCTTCGCGACGTCGGCCGGGGAGAACCCGGCCTTTCCGGCGCCGCGGTTCATGACGATGACGGAGCGATCGTCGTGGCGCGTGTCGGCGCCCGCGGCGAGCACGCGCCGGAGATCCTTCAACGAGGGCAGATCGGGCGTCGTGACGAACACGATGTGGTCGGACATCCGAAGCACGTCACGGGTCAGGTGCTCGTACATCGACCACAGATCGCAGACGAGGATGTCGAAATGCGCCCGGAGCTGTTCGAGTGCGTGCGTGACCTGACCTGGCTCGATCGCCTCGACGACGGCAAGGTCCTCGGGCGCGAGGAGGACCCGGAGGCCCGACGCGTGCCGCAGGAACGTGTCGTTCACGATCTCGTCGCTGACGGTCGTCTGCTCGAGCAGCTCCGCGATGCTGTTCGCCCCGGAGAGGTTGAGGAGCACGCCGACATCTCCGAACTGGAGATCGAGGTCGACGATCCCGACGCGGTACAGGCCCGAGGTCGCGAGCGCGACCGCGAGATTGACCGCCACGGTCGTGGCGCCGGCGCCGCCCTTCGGTGAGTACACGGAAACGATGCGACCGCGCGCGCGGCCCGTCGGCGCGGCCGCCGGGCGTGCGACGCTCGTCGCATCACGGATGAGCGAGACGAGCTCGTCCGGTGCGAACGGCTTGATGAGGAAGCCACGCGCACCCGCGGCGACCGCCCGGCCCATGATGCTCGGCGACGTGCCGGATGCCGCCGTGACGATGACGCATGCGTTCGGCAGCGCGCCCGCGATGCGCCGCACCGCTTCGACGGGAGTGCCGGCGCACGCCGCATCGTCGAGCACGATGACGTCCGGACGGTGGCCGACCATCTCGGTCATGGCGGCGTCGACGGACCCCGTCCGCCCGACGATCGTCATCCCGGCCGCGGCCAGGGCGGGCCGCAGCTTCGCGAGGAGCTCCCCATCAGGATCGGCCACGAAGACGCGCGACGTATCGGTCATCAACGGAACCCGTACGTCTGCACGAGGAAGCCGAGGTCGACGGCCGTCGTCTTCGCGAGCTCACCCTCCGCCCGCGAGCGGACCGTCACGTCGATCGATGCCTGGCTGTCGCGCAGGAACTTGAGGACGAGCGCCACCTGGTGGTCGACCGCGAACACGAGGGAAGTCGTCTTCGTCGTGCCGTCCTTCGATGGCGCGATGATGTCCAGGACCTCGAGGTCCTGAAGCGTCGTCTGGCTGACCTGCTGGTTCTCGCCGGTTCCCTGCTTCACCGTCGCAAGGATGTCGATGTGGTCACCGATGTTCAGTAGCCCCGCGAGCGTGAGCGGGTCGGCCGTCGGGAACGCGAAGAGCACCTTGCCCTTCTCGATCGTCGTCGACACGGCGCGATTGCCCGTCGCCGAGGCCAGCTGTGCCTGGACGATCGCCTGCCCGGCCGCGATCGGTGAGCTCGTCGTCCGCCCGATGGCGTCGGAGGCGTTGGTGAGCGCTCCCGTCGGAACGAGGTCGACCGGATACGCGCGCGTCGAGACGAGGTTCTGCGTGAGCGACGTGCGCACCGGAATGTCGGACGTCGCGACGACGACCTGGATCGTCTTCACGTCCGCCGCTGTGGACCCCTTCGCGTTCGCCTGCTGCGCGACTCCGTAGAGCGCAAGCCCGGTGAGGCTCGCGAGCACGATCGCGGCGACCAAGAAGATCACCGCCCGAACATTCACATTACGCATCTCGATGTCCCTCCATCACTCCCATATCCCATCCCAGCTTCGTCATCGTCTATTCGTCCGGTACGAGGAACGCGGTGTTGTAGAACGCATTGGGCGCGGGGCACGTGCTCGGATCCGACGAGCACGACGTTGGATCGGCGAAACCGCCGCCCCAGAAGCCCTTGATCTCCTGGCTCGACACGAGCCCTTCGTAGAAGGTGAAGGGCGCCGCGGTGAACAGGTGCACCCGGT
>DATDNP010000055.1:0-19083 GCA_036518215.1 Candidatus Limnocylindria bacterium | reverse complement strand
CTCGTGCTTGTTGCGCCGCTCAACGGCCTCACGCAGGGCGTCCATCGAGTCCTGATGCGTCAGGACGATGACGGCGTCGCAGTCGGGGTCGGCGCGGCAGGGCAGGCCAGATGTCTTCACGTTCTTTTCAACGCCTCCGGGGAGCTAGGAATTCCGAGATCGTCTGCTGTGGGCAGAGAGGGAATCGAACCCCCACAGCCAAAGGCGGCTGATCTACAGTCAGCGGAGCACACCACACTGCTCAATCTGCCCGCGTGTCGCTTCGCGACATGCGTCATTTTACCGGCTTCCGGCCCCCTCCACCACCCTCAGAACGCAGTACGTGCCCAGGCGGGCGCGCGCCCGGCCGCCGGCCGGTCAGGCGCCCCGGAAGGTGCCCGAAGCGCGGAGGTCCGCGAGACGGCGCGCCGCGAGCGCGACGAGGTCGCTGACCCGCGAGAGGAGCGCGTCCGGCACGGCGCTCGCCTCGGTCTGGATCGTGAGCACACCGACCGTGGCCTCGCCGTCGCGGATAGCGAGCTGCGCGGTGTGGACCGTCGTGTTCCGCGCGCCGACGCGGACCGCGCGATGCGCGCGCACCCATCCGTCCATATGCGCGGCCGCGCCCTCGGGACCATCGTCGAGCACGTCGCGACGGAGGAGCGACCCGAGCTCGTCCTCGGACGCGACGCGGTACCGGTACGCGACGTCGTCGCGCTCGGTGTGATGGAGCGCCACCGCGAACGCGGACGTGTGCGTGATCTCCGAAAGCACGTCGCGCAGGATCCGTCCGACGTCGCGTGCGCTCGTCGCGCTCGAGATCGCGTCTCGCACCGACGTGCGCAGCTCGCCGTTCCGATCGGGCAATGGCGCGCGGTCCGCGGACCGCGGATCGGCGAATCGCACCGACAGGGCGCGCTCGAGCTCCGTGCGCCACGCGCGCAGCCGCTCCTCGTCGCTCGCGCGGCGACGCTCGGCCATCCGCTCGTCGTCGAGGCGGCGCTGCTCGAGCCGCTGCTCGAAGCGCGCCTGCCACTCGGTGAGCATGTCCTCGATGCGCCGTGCGAGGCCGTCCTCCGTCGTCGCGCGCGCGGCGAGACGGCGTTCCTCTTCCTCGCGGCGCTCGCGCACCCATTCCGCGAGCCGTCGCTCCTCCTCGAGACGCATCGTCTCGATCGTCCGAGTGACGAGCTCCTCGGCATCGCGCAGACGCCGCTCGAGCTGCTCCTCATACAGCGCCTCCGACGCGTCGCCGACGGGTGCCGTCGTCGGCTCCAGCTGCGCTTCGGGCTCCGGCGCGGGGCGCACGAGCGTGAGGCGCGGCGGCGCTACCGGCGCGGGCGCGACAGCAGGCGCCGCGGGCTCCTCTGGGAACGTCTCCTCGAACTCGACGCCGTCGGAGAAGCCCGCCGGGAGTACCGCGTCCGACTCCTTCGATAGGAGGCTCACGTCGGTGAAGTCTGTCTATCCGGGACCCGGGCGGGTATCCGCACAACGGGGGAGATGGGGCTAGAGCGCTCCCGACGTATCGCAGCGGCCGGGATCGCCGGTCTGATACCCGACGAGGAACCAGTGCTGACGTTGCGCTGACGTGCCGTGCGTGAACGAGTCCGGAGCGACGCGACCCTGCGTCTCCTTCTGGATGCGGTCATCCCCCACCGCGGCCGCGCTATCGAGCGCGTCGTTGATCTCGGCCTGCGTCGGCGGCTGGAGGTATCCGGTGTCGGCCGCGTGCGCAGCCCACACACCGGCGTAGCAGTCGGCCTGCAGCTCCGTGCGGACGGACTGGCTCGTGGCGCCGGTCTGCGAGCTCTGGCGCGAGAGCGCGCCGAGAAGGTCCTGCACGTGATGCCCGTACTCGTGCGCGACGACGTATCCCTGTGCGAACGGACCACCCTGCGCGCCGAGCTGCGTCCGCAGATCCTGGAAGAACGAGATGTCGAGATACACCTTCCCGTCGTTGGGGCAATAGAAGGGACCCATCGCGGTCTGCGCGGTGCCGCACGCCGAATCCCAGTACCCGCTGAAGAGGACGGTCTTCGCCTGTGTGTAGGTGCGGCCCTGCTTCGCGAACTCGTCGCTCCAGTACTGCTGGACGCTGTTGACGAAGCCGACCATCCGGCAATCGTCCCGTTCGTTCGCCTGCGATCCGCTCTGACAATCGCTCACGCTGGGCGCGTTCTGGATCGTCCCGTTCCCCGTCGTGTCGACCGACTGGAGGATGCCGGTGGGATCCACGCCGAGAAGGAGCGACGCGATGAGGATGATGATCCCGATCCCGCCGCCGCCGACGATCATCGGCCCGCCGAAACCCGAGCCGCGGACGTCCTCGACCTGTGACGGGTCGAGCCCGCGATCGCTCCGGAACGTCACGAGCGCAATGCTCGCACGACCGGTGCCACGGCGCCTATCCGCCGAACGCGGCGGCGGGCAGCACGAAGAACATGATCGCGGCCATGACGTAGAGCGCGAGCAGCTCGACACCCTCGAGCCAGTTCGTCTCTCCGTCCTGCGCGATGAACGTGAAGATGAGCACGAGGAGCGCGAGGATCGTCATCTCCACGACCGTGAACACGAGATCCATTGGATGCGACGCGAGGCCGTACAGGACGATGAGCGGGGTCACGAATGTCGCGATCTGGATGGACGACGCGGACGCGATCGCGAGGCCGAGGTCGATGCCGGAGTCACCCGAAGGCGATCGTTCGGGCAGACCCGGCTTCTGGATCGCGAACTTGATCGCGGCATAGCCCTCGGCGACGTTGCCGGCGTTCGCGACGATGACGACGCCGACGAACACCTGGCTCCAACCGAGCGCGTCGGTCGCGGCGGTGACCCCCGCCGTGAGCACGTCGATCACCGGCACGAGCACGGCCGTCGCGCCGACGAGGACGCCGACCGCGAGCCACGCCGGCCACGCGTGCGTCTCCGGCTTCGAACGCATCGCGCGCGTCTCGCGGCCTTCGGTCACGGCGCCGCGAAGACGCTCGAGACCGAAGATGCCGTAGACGACGTACGCGACGTACGCGAGGAGCAGCACGACCGACACGCCGACGCTCGCTTCGATCAGCGGAGTCTCATTCGCGGCTTGCGTGCACGCGCCACCGCAGAGGACCGCTGCGGTCGCGGACGGGAAGAGGAATGCCGCGACCGTGAGCATCATGAGCACGCTGTGATGGCCGGCCTCGCGGCGGTCGAAGCGCGGTCGTCCGTGCGCGAGCCCGGCGACGACGCAGCACAGCCCCATGACGAGCGCGGAGTTGCTGATGAGCGCGCCGATGAGCGTCGCCTTCACCAGCGGGACGAGCCCGCGCTGGAGCCCGAAGACGCCGATGAGGAGGTCGGGCGCATTCCCGAACGTCGCGTTCAACAGCCCGCCCACCTTGCCGCCTAGCCGCGCCGCGAGCGCGTCGGTCGCTTCGCCGATGAACGCCGCGAGCGGGATGACCGCGGCGACCGAGAGGAAGAAGCGGATCGCCTGACCGGCGCCGAGCGCCTCCGCGAGGAACGTCGCCGGCACGAAGAGCAGCAGGACGAGCATGACGCGCTGCTCGACCGTGATCGTGGCCGGTAGGCGTGGCACGTCGGCCGACATGCTAGTTCCGCGCCAACGACACCGGCGCGCGAGTCGCGCTATATAGGAGGACGTGCGCTCGCTGCAGCCCCGGTCGGTCGTCATCGGCGTGGTCATCGCGGCGGTCGTCGGCGCGATCCTCGTGGCGCCGCTCCTCCTCGTGCACCGGACCGACCTCCCGCTCGAGCGCGCCTACGGGAACGCGGTCGTGACGCTCGTCGCGCGTCTCCAGGCAGGCGACGCGAAGGATCCGTACGCCGGCGACGCGCGCGCGATCACGACGGGACGCTACGCATACACCGGGTCGTGCGCGTCGTGCCACGGCGCGGCGGGCGACGGGAAGGGCGTCTTCGGAACGTCGACGTATCCACCGGCGACGGATCTGCTGAGCGAGGACGCGAAGGAGAAGAGCGACGCGATGCTCTTCTGGATCACGAAGAACGGGCTCTCGTTCACCGGCATGCCGGCCTTTGCGAAGCAGTACACCGACGCGGACATCTGGTCGATCGTCGCGTACCTCCGCGCGCTGCAGCAGGGCAAGACCGGCGCGCTGCAGATCCCCGCCCCGACCGCGGCGCAGCTCGCCGTCGCCGACCCGCATGGCAACGCCGTCGCGCGCGGCGCCGCCGTGTACTTCGCGCAGGGCTGCCAGCTGTGCCACGGCGCCGTGGGGAACGCACCAGGAGAGCTCGCGCTCCGCGAGTCCGAGACGGAGGCGATCCGCCGTGGGCGCGCCGGCATGCCGGTGTACGGGACCGACCGCATCAGCCAGGCCGAGCTCAGCGATCTCGTCGCGTACCTCCGGACGTTCGGCGGAGGCCGCCTCGAGCGCGACTAGGCGGCGGCCATGCGCGTCGCGGTCCGACGCGCGATGGCCATGATCGACAGCATCGGGTTCACGCCCGACGCGCTCGGGAACGCGCTCGCGTCCGTCACGAAGAGACCGCGCACGCCCCACACCTGACCGTTCGGGTCGGCGACGGAGTCGCGCGGGCTCGTGCCGATGCGGCACGTCCCCATCTGGTGGGCCGAGAAGAGGACGACGCGATTCGGCGCGATGCCGCGCCGCTCGATCTCCGCCGTGAAGCGGTCGAGACCGTCGCGGCCCTCGAGCTCGAGCGGCGGCGTGTAGAGCGTGACGAGCCGCCGCGCGCCGGCGGCGTGGTGGATCTTCGCGAGCTCGACCATCCCGCGAACGAGGAGACGCCGCTCCATCTCCGCCGGGAAGTAGCGCATGCGCGTCTTCCCGTCGCGGTCGAGCTCGACGCGACCGGGCGTGAGGTCACGCACGATGGCGAGGAATGGCGCGACGTTCGCCGAGTCGCGGATCTTGCGCACGTACTCGGCGCTCCCCCACCACGGGAAGCCCGACGCGAGCACGCCGGGATGCGCGGGCGCACACTCGATCCGGAACCCGTGGTCGCCGGAGATGTTCGCGAAGTGGTCGCTCATGACCGACTGCGGGACGCCGCTCCACGCCTCGAGACGATCGTCATACGCGCCCGCGACGACGCTCACCGGATGGAGGAAGAGATTCCTCCCGGCGACGTCCGCCGCGATGCCCGAACGAAGGAGCAGCGCGGGCGAGAGGATGCTGCCGCCGGCGAGCGCGACGAGCGGCGCGCGCACGGTGATCTCGCCACCGACGACCTGCGCGATGACGCTCTCGACACGGCCGTCGCGCGTGACGATCCGCGTCGCCTCGCATCCGTGGAGGATCTCGGCGCCGTGTCGTGACGCGTCGGCGAGGTACGTGCGGAGCGTCGACTGCTTCGCGCCGCGACGGCATCCCACGGCACACGGTCCGCAGTCGCCACAGCCCTTCGTGTTGCGCTGGATCGTCTCGTGCTTGAGCCCCAGCGCATCGAGACCTCGCTCGAGCATCGCGTTCGGACCGTTGCGCGGGCTCTCGTCGGCGTCGATGTCGATCGCGCCGATGACGGCCTCGTAGTGCGGATCGAGATCGTCGATGCCCGCGCGCCGCCATTCCTCGAGGACCTCGTCGGGCGCGCGCAGCGAGGTGTTCCAGTTCACGATGGTGCCGCCGCCAACGGCGCTGCCGGCTCGGACCGAGATCGCGCGATCGGACGTCGCGGCGAGACCGCGATCGACGAAGAGACGCTGCAGCCCAGCGAGCTCGCGGCCGTCGAATCCCTCCTCGGTGACGAGCGGCGCCTTCTCGAGCACGACGACGTGCTTGCCCGCCGCGGCGAGCACGCCCGCGGCGACGCCGCCGCCCGCGCCTGACCCGATGACGCACACGTCGGCCTCGATCGTCTCGCCGGCGTTTGGCGCGCGCGCCCTCACGGGTGACGGCGACGGCGGATCGAGCGGCGCGGGCTGGTATCCGACGACGTCCCAGTACGGCGAGCGGTCGACCGCGTACGTATAGAGGAGCGCGAGTCGCTTCACGTCCTGGAACGCGACGCGCTTGAGCGGCAACGCGCTCGCGCCGAGCGCCTTCACGTAGCGCTCGCGCTCCTCCTGCGACAGCGACGAGAAGCGCACCGGGCGTCCGACGAGCGCGAGGCTTGCGAGCGGGTTCTCGACCAGTCGCAGGAGCAGGTCGAGCTCGGAGACCAGGCTCGGGCGTCCGAGCGCGTCGAGCTCAGAACGGATGAGCTGCGGGACGCCGAGGGCGCTCGCCGACGGGAGCGTCGCGTCGCCCGGGACGAACGTGTCGCACAGGGCCGCGAGCGTCGACATGCGGTCGGCCATGCGATGAGCGTACCAACCGCATGGCAGCATGCACGCGTGCTCCCGCAGCGGGTCTACGCGCTCATCGGCGACGTCGCGACGACCGCCGCCTTCAGCCGGCTTCACGCCGCCGTGTACCGCGTGCTTCGCGGGCACCTCGTCGATCGCGCGCTCGGCTGCGACATCGTGCTGCTCGAGACCCGCGGCCGTACGAGCGGCCGTCCGCATGAGGTACCGCTCTTCGCGTTCCACGATGGTCCGCGCCTCGTCGTCATCGCATCGCGCGGCGGGAACGATCGACCACCGGCGTGGTACCTGAACCTGCGTTCGCATCCCGACGCGACCGTCCGCAGCGGCGGCACGACACGGCCCGTGCGGGCCCGCGTCGCGACGGGCGCGGAGCGCGCGCGGCTGTGGCGCGTGGCCGCGACGTCGTATCCGGGATACGAGACGTATCGCGCGCGCACCGCGCGCGAGATCCCGGTCGTCGTCCTCGAGGACGCGTAGGCGTCCCGCCGGTCGGCCGCTTCGGAACGCGTGAGATCCATCGCCGTCATCGCGTGATGGGAGCGAGAAGCCCGCGTTGAGTTGAAGGGGCGCGGGGACGCGCGTCAGGGGAGAGTGAGGATGTCGCGTCCGTGGCGGCTGCTCGTCGCAGGTGCGCAGGTCGTGTTCGCGCTCGCGTTCGCGGCGGGGCTCTACCTCTACCTGGTCGGACTCGCGCCGGAGCTCGACCTGCCGCTCTCGGCCGTCGCGCTTGTCGAGCCGTCATCACGCGAAGATCGCGCGGGCACACCCACCGTCGACCGTGTCGTGCCAACGGTCGAGCCACCGAGCGCACGAACGGCCCCGCCAACGGCACCGCCACCGCCGCGCGCGCCGAACGTGGCGATCATTCCGCCGGTGACGTCGGCATCTCAGGCCGCGCCGCCGCTGCCCGTCGTCGCCGCGGAAGCCATCGTGACGATGTCCACGCTTGTCTTCGCTGCACCGGGACACGCACCGCACGAGCATGCGTTGCCGGCGCAGGCGGCCCCTAGAGCGGTCGCCGCGACCGCACACACACAACGACCGCCAGCATCGCGCGCATAGACCGCTGAGGCGAGCCGCGCAGGGCTACCCGGACGCGCTCGCGCCCGTTTCGAGCCGCGCTTTGATGCGCACCAGGTCGGCGCTGAAGACCTTGCCGGTCTCCCAGATGAGCCAGGGCATCAACAGCGCCACGAGAACGATCATCGGAAATCCCGCGGACACGAACGTCTCGCCCTTTGTCACCCGCGTCTGGGCACCTTCTTCGGCCAGCTCGAAGTAGTTCCGCCACGAGGAGGTGTCGTGGCTAGCGACGAACTCGAGGCGCTCGCCGGGGACGAAGTCGGTGATCGTCGCCGCATTCTGCCAGTCGCGCATCAGCTCCGTCCCGATCGACGTGAACGTAGCGCCGGTGCGCAACTCGCTCGGTGGCTCGATGCGCAGCTTGTGCTCCGGTTGTGCCCATTCGACATGACGCCCGAAGTCGCAGAGGTAGGCCCACGCCTGTTCGCGGGGCACGTCGATCACGATCTGGCGCTTCACGTCTAGCCACATGCTCGCTGTCCTCCCTCGCTCGCCATGTACGAGCCTCGGCGATGCCGTGAGCGTCTACCGCGCGGCCGCCACGCCGGTCTCGATCGGGCGACCAGCTGCGACCCACGCCTTCAGTCCACCTTCCAGGTGGGCGACGTTCGTGTAGCCCATGTCCAAGAGGGCCGCTGCGGCCAGCGCGGAGCGTCCGCCCGTCGCGCAGTGAAGGATGATGCGGCGCTCCGGATCGAAGCCTTCGAGGTGGTACGGGCTCGTCGGGTCGGCACGGAACTCGAGCATGCCGCGCGGCACGTTGAGCGACCCAGCGATACGCCCGGACTCCACGAGCTCCCCCGGTTCCCGGAGATCGACGAGGATCACGCCGGCCGCGTGTTCCTGCTCCACTCTCGCGGCGTCCAGATTCTCGATGCGTGACTTTGCCTCTGCGACGAGGTCGATGGCCTTCTTCATCTCAAAGCTCCTTCTTCTGCGTATCGCTTAGCAATGCGGGGCCGGTGCACGGAAGATCGCGTACGGATTCAGATCGCCCATGAACGTGTACCGGCGCGAGGCGCCGGATTGCGCAAGCTGCGAGGTGACGTTCGGCGACTCGCGCGCGAACCACGGAAGGAACGCCTCGTCCTCGGGATGCCACGACCCGTCGGCACGCGGCCGGGTGTCAGGGTTCCCCGGCATCGTGAAGCCGATGGCCGCGACGGGATCGCCCACTTCGAGCAGGTTCAGGCAGCCGTACGCGAATGTCGTCTGGACGAATGCGGGATCGATCGTGTTGTTGATGAACGGGTCCGCCGCCCACTCCGCGACCTCATGGCTCAAGGGATGGATGTCCGTAAGGAACTCGACGATCTGCTGGTAGGTGCCGGGCCGGATGTACGCCGAGTAGATGAACGTGTTCACGCCCTGAGAGCCGTTCCCGCTCGTCGAGCCGGGTCCGCGTCCGACCGCCTTCGCCGCGCCGTGGTAGCCGAGGAACCAAGACCGGCCAGCTACGAGGAAGACGTTATCGGTGAGGAAGATCGGTAGATGCGTCGGATCTATCTGGAGCGAGCCAAGCAGCTGCTGCACTTGCGTGCTGAACCAGAGCTCATCGGCCAGTGCGTAGGTCACGCCGCGGCTGTTCAAGAAGACCGCGCCGTCGACCGACGGTACCGAGAGCGATACGGTCGGGAAGACAGTCGGACCGCCGAGGATGAGGTGGTAATCCGTCCCAGTCTTGTCGAACTGCGAGCGCATGATCGCGTCCTCGTACTGCACGCCGACGTTGCCCGACGAGAGCGGTCCAGCGCCTCCGCTCGAGTGCGACGTCGCCGTGTAGTCACCCGTCTGGAAGAGCGGCGACGCGACGGTCAGGGCCGCCTCGTCGGCGCCGTCGAGCGCGAACCCGCCGTTCCGCTCGAACGAGAGGCGTAGCGGGATGATGTCGACGGGAACGACGGTCGTTCCAGCACCCGGATCGCGAGGGTCCTCGTTCCCGACCATGTTGTACCCGTACGTGACGCCATTCGTCGGGTCGGTGAACTGACCGTGCCAATGCGGCACGGTCGCGTCGGTCGCGAGTGGCGTCGCGCCGCCGATGGTCGTGAATGCGGCCGCCGCGGGATCTTGGATCGGGAGCGGCGGCGGCGTCCCTGCTGCCAGCACCGCCTGTGATGTGGCGAGCGCGTTCGCGGCGACCATGACGAGCGTGCGAGCCAAAAGGCGACTCATGAGCTTCTCCTCCGATGCCTGTGGAGGAGGACCGTATCGACGCCTCCGCCGGGCGTCGTCGGGAGTTCTCCCTACGGATCGAGCGGCTCGAGCGTCTCCAGAAGGCCCTGCTGCATGGCGAAGAGCGTCGCCGTCGAACGGGTCGACACGCCGATCTTGTTGTAGATGCGCTCGATGTGCGTGCCAGCCGTCTTTGGGGAGATGCCGAGGGCATCTGCCACCCTTCGCGCGGAAGCACCTCGAGCGATGAGCTTGAGGACCTCGACCTCGCGCTCGGTGAGGCCCGCAGGGCCGGTGCGCCGCTTGCCCGGCTCCTGGCCGGAAGCGAGCAGCACGGCATCGACGGCATCGGGATCGAACCGGCCGGCGCGGGCCTCCTTGCGCAGCTCGGCTGCAGCCCGCTTCGCGTCCAGGGCTGGCCGATGGGCGCGAGGCTCGGTCATCGCACGATATGCGCAAGCTGCGGCGAGGAGACGCCCGGTCACCGGGATAGCAGCACCGCGCAGCCCGCGGTGATACCCGGATCCGTCGCTGCGCTCGTTCGTGAGACACGCGATGGCTCCGAGCGCCGCGAGCACCGGCGGCCGAGTGAGCATCCGTTCCGTGTAGTACGCGTGCATGCGCATACGCTCCCACTCCGAGCTCGAGAGCCGACCCGGCTTATCGAGGATCGTCGCCGGCACGCCGTGCAGACCGATGTCGTGCACGAGTCCGGCTCGACGCAGCGTGACGATCTCGGTCGCGGGAAGGCCTGCGTGCTCAGCGGCATTGGCGACGAGCTGTGAGACGGCGCGCGAGTGCCCGGCGCGCGACGGAGAGCGCAGATCCGTGAAGTCCGCGACGGCCTCGAGGGCGCGATCGAGCTCATCTTCACCGAGCCGCCGCTGCAGCGAGGGCTCGTCTCCGATGAGCATCTGCCAATCTGTATCGATCACCGGATCGCCGAGGACGTCGGCCGCCGTCGCCGTGAATGCGTCCACGACCGCGGGGTCGAACTGGGTCCCCCGGCGCTCACGCGCGACGTCGATGGCGCGCTGCATTCCCTCTGCGCGGTGCACGACCTCGACGACGTCTGCGAGCTGATACAGGCGCATCGGAAGCGCGATGGCTTCGCCACTGTCGGGCGGGACGCCCTTGCCGTCCCAGCGGGTGAAGAACTGCTGCAGTGGATCGCGCACTTCGGGACCGAGCCCGAGCCGGTCGGCCATCGTCGCGGTCACGAGGCAGTGCGAGATGATGACGCGCCCGACCGCTGCGGGTCCCGCGGTGAGGAGCGTTGCGGACGCGCGAAAGCGGTCCGCCGGCGAGCGGCCGGCGCCCGCATGGCGGAGCATGAACGCGAGCAGCGGGAGGCCGGTCTGCTCGAGCTCGTACCCGTCATGCCGATACGCGATGTCGTCCCCGAAGAGCGCGCTTAGCTCGGGCGTGTCCGCGACGCAGCCCACCCACGCGAGTGTCGCGACGTAATAGAGCGCACCGCGCTCTTCCCGGCGCACGCCGACACGTTCGCTCAGGCGCGACGCGATGAGCCATGAGCGGAGCACGTGCTCCATCGGTTGACCGAGACCCAGATCCACAGCGAGCGAGAACGCCGCGACCAGTTCGGCGAGCCGAAGGCCGGAATTGTCCCCCACACCCCTCACCGCGCCAGCCTAGCGGGTATCCCTCGCTGATCTGTACGGAGAACTCCCGACGACGGCTCGCGTGGCGCTGCCTAGCGTGCGGCTCCAACACGGTCCCGGGAGGTCACGGATGCGCCGGCACGTCGCTCAGGTCATGACATTCAGCATCGTTGCAGCTCTCATCTTTCCGTCGCTCGCGGACGCCGACGGCCCAGGCGCGCACCTGCCGGTGCGTGATCCCGAGATCGCCGGCGACACGACGATAGGCGGCGCAAGCCCGCTCGCGACCGACCTCACCGTGCCGCACTGGCACGGGCAGTTCACTGATCCGATGGACGGTGCCACCTACGGATACAACATGGTCGGTGCCGAGGACCCGCGCAACTCCGAAGCGGGTACCACGGTCGTTGCGGTCGACATCATCCCCCTGCGGTTCTCGTTCGAGGCGAACAACGGCTTCACGCTCGATGGCACGAACGAGGTCGGGCTGACCTTGGCTTCGCCGATCTTTCAGAACAACGACTACTCGTCGACGCCGCACTCGTTCGGCGGGGCCGGAGCGCTGTCATCGGGCAACGTCGGAGTGCAGTACGCGGACGCGGTCATGCGATCGCAGTTCGACAAGACCGGAACCAGCTACCACCTTGTCCTCGATCCGCGCGTGCTGCCGACGCAGTCATTCTCGGTCCCCCTCCCCAAGGGCAGCGCGTACATCAACACACAGGGTGTGGTCTTCGGGACCGTCGATACCGGATGGCTGGTGACCCGGCTCCAGCAGCTGGTCGGCCAGCTGCGGATCGATCCGACGCACCTCGCCATCTTCCTCACGGACAACGTGATCGTCGTCGGCCGCGACGGCAGCTTCTATCTCGGGTTCCACACAGCAGATCGCCAGGTGGACGCGAACGGCGCACAGGCCGTTCACACCTACGTCTATGCCACGTACGTGCAGGCCGGCCTGTTCCGCGAGATCGTCGAGAACGTGAAGGACGTCCACACGCTCAGTCATGAGGTCACCGAATGGGCAGCGGATCCGTTCGTCAATAACGCCATCCCTTCCGTCTACTGGAACGACGGCTTCGGTTCGGGCTGCCTTCCGGTGCTCGAGGTCGGCGACCCGGCCCTCTTCGTCGGGTTCGACCTCGCTGGGAACCCTGACCCTCGTCCGTATACGACCGGCACGTGGCATCTTCAGGACGAGGTGTTCCTCCCCTGGTTCACGCACGAGACGCCGAACGTCACGTCACAGCTGCTGCAGAGCGGGACTGGACGTCGATACACATTCATGGGCGCCCTGAACCCATTTCCGATCTTCCGCGCAGGCGCGCCTCGTTGCTAGGAGCTCCGAGGATCCCTGAGCCGACCCCGGGACTCGAACCCGGAACCGGCGGTTTACAAAACCGCTGCTCTGCCAATTGAGCTAGGCCGGCGCGACTTTCTCTAGAGATTGTCGCGTATCGGAGGCCGGCGAGATGCTGTACCTCGTCAGAAGCGCTTGTTCACGGCGACGTACACCGCCGCGACGAGGTATGCGACTCCGACGACCAGGTAGCCCCAGTAGGGCGGGTACGAGAAACCCGGAATGCCGACGTCTTGTCCCGGGATCGTCCGGAAAGCGAGGTACGTACATGGACCCAACATCGTCCTCAGACCCGGCACGATCCCCAGACCGCGAGCCGCAGCCATACACCCGAGCCACGGCAACACCGCGAAGAACGCAGCGGACAGCAGCCCGATGACCGCGATGACGCGAAGCGTCTTGCCCCGGCCCACGCGCGAAGTCTGTCACGAGGTTCAAGAGCTCGGCCGCGTCGGCGATCGCGAAACCTGGCGCTCGGTGTGACGGAGGAGCAGGGCGCTCGCGGCGGATCGCGCGGTCGTTACGCCGATCGCGGAATGAGTCGAGGCGCGATCGTCGATGACGTGACGCGGTCGCGGTGCCATTCCGCGATCGCGGTGGCGACGACGTCGGGCGCGTCGACCATCGGGAAGTGATGCGCGCCCTGCACGATCACGAGACGGGTATCCGTGAACAGCTCCGCCCACCGCTCGGGGAAATGCTCGTGGATCGTCGGGCTCTCCGCGCCGAACACGAGGAGCACGGGACGGTCCGACAGCGCGACCTGCACATCCGCCTCGACGCGCGCGAGGAACGCGGTGTCGTTCGCGGCGTCGCCGAGCATCGCAAGCGCGGCGCGGCGGACGCGCCGATCGCGGAACGGCGCGAGGAAGACGCGTCGACCTTCGGGTGAAAGCCCGCGGCCTGCGCCGTAGGGCATCCCCTCCACGCGCGCGATGATGTTCGCGACGTCGTTCAGCAGGGAGAACGGCCGGCTGCTCACGACGCGCAGCATCCGCCGCACGCGTGGATGCCGTGCCGCGAGCGGCCACGCGAACGAGTCCGTCGCGGCGATGGCGACGAAGCGGTCAGGCATCCGCGTGGCCACGTCGAGCGACACGGGTCCGCCGAGGTCGTGCACGACGAGCGTGACGCCTCGCAGATCGAGCGCGCGGACGAACGCGTCGAGGATGCCGGATGCCGCGCGCAGCGTCGGTCGGTATGTGTCCGCCGCGCGCGACGCGCCGGAGAGCGGGAAGTCGATCGCGATGCAGCGGAAATCGGTACGCAGACGTTCGATCACTCGCCGGTAGATGAACGACCACGAGGGTCCGGCGTGGACGAAGAGGAGGGTCCGCCCCCTCCCCTCGTCGATGTAGCGCACGTCGTTGCCGTCGATCTCTTTGGACCGTGACTCGAACGGGTACTCGCTCGGGCTGAGCCAGCGTGGACGTTCGGCGGTCATCGCGCTCCCTCCTAGTCCGCCGCCGCCTCGACAGGCGCGGTCGCGAGCTCGCCGCGACGCCGTCGAACGGCCGTTTCGCGCAGGAAGAACGAGGCGACGAGGGCGACGACCGCGCAGAGCGCCGCATCGATGAACACGTCGTGGAGCCCGCCCGCGATGGCGATGCGGACCGGCGAGGGCAGCGCGACCTGCGCGGCCGAGACGTTGGCGCTCGCCGGAAGCCGCGCGGAGAGGAGCGAGCCGAGCACGGCGACGCCGATCGTGCCGCCGATCTGTCGCCAGAACTGCACCTGGCTCGTGACGACGCCGACGAGACGGCGCTCGACGGCCGCCTGCGCCGAATTGAGGTAGAGCGGGATGGTGACGCCGATGCCGGCACCGAGGATGACGAGCGCCCGTACGACGTCCTGCTGGTCGCTCGCGATCGTCGTCTGCGCGAGGAGCGCCGCGCCTAACGCGACGAGGAGCGTCGCGCCGGTCCCGAGGTAGCGGTAGCGCGAGACGCGGAGCATGAGCTGGCCGGCGATGACACTGCCGGCGATGAGGCCGAGCAGCATCGGCGTGACGAGCACGCCCGAGTCGGACGGCCGGATCCCGAGGACTCCCTGGTACAGCAGCGGTACGAAGAGCAGTGCTGAGAAGAACGCGACGTAGATGAAGAACCCCGCGACCACCGCGACGGTGAAGGTGCGGTCGGTGAAGAGCGCGAGCGGGACGATCGGATCGCGTGCTCGCAGCTCGCGCCCGACGAAGACGACGAGCATGACGGTCGCGATCGCGAGGAGCCCGAGCACCTCGCCGGACCCCCACGCGTGGTCGCGCGTGATCGAGACGCCGACGAGGAGCGGGACGAGTCCGCCCGCGAGCGTGAGGGCGCCCGCGAGGTCCACGTCGCGAAGCGATGCGGTCGAGCGGATCCGGGGCATGGCGACCAATACGAGCGCGATCGCGACGGCGCTCACGGGAAGGTTCACGTAGAACGCCCACCGCCAGCCCGCGCCGTCGGTGAGGTATCCGCCGATCGTCGGACCGACGAGCGACGCGATACCGAACACGCCGCCGAGCGCCCCCTGGACGCGCACGCGCGCCTCCATCGCGAAGAGGTCGGCGACGGACGCGAAGACATTCGAGAACAGCAGGCCGCCAAACACGCCCTGGACGGCGCGGAACGCGATGAGCTGCGTCATGTCCGCGGCCTGGCCGCAGAGCGCCGAGCTGAGGGCGAATCCGACCATACCGACGAGGAGCACGCTGCGGCGACCGAAGAGGTCGCCCAGCTTTCCTGCGATGGGCGTGACCGTCGTGAGGCTCACGAGATAGGCGGTGAGCACCCACGAGTAGGAATCGAGACCGTGCAGCTCCGCGACGATGCGGGGCATCGCGCTGCCGACGACGAATTGATCGAGCGCGACGAGGAAGAGCGCGAGGAGGATGCCGATGGTGACGGCGACGAGACGACGCCCCGTGATCCGATCAGCGCTCATCGTCGGACTCCTTCCCCACGACGGCGAAGCCGGGGTGCTGCAGCGCGATCTCGCCGAAGTCGACCGCGGCGATGTCTCCGCCGATCCCGTAGAAGGTGCGGAGCATCGGCGCCATCATCGGATTGCGCGCGTACCGCGTGAGGCAATCGCGCAGCACGGCCGCGGCGTCGTCATGCGAGAGCGGGACGACGGCGACGTTCTCGTGCCGGCGACCGCGCGTGAGCGTGAGCTCCCCCGCGACGCGGGCGTTGCGCACCCAGCTCGTGTTGCCGAACGTGCCGAAGAGATAGCGGCGGCCGTTCGCCTCGAACAGGGTGATCGGCGTGGTGAAGGGGCGGCCGCTCCGGCGCCCGCGGACGGTGATGAGCGCCATCTTCGGTCCGAGGTCGACGCCGAGCCGGACGAAGAGCGCCATGAGCGGGTTGAGGATCGGAACGAAGAACGGAATGCTGCGTCGGTGGATCGCGATCGTGGACATCTCGTACCTCCGGATGGGGCGGGCCTCGTGATGGCCCTGCCACATTCCGGACGGCCGCAAGCCGGCATTCGTGACACGAATGGGCCGTATGGCGCGGATGTCACATTCCACGGTCCGCGCACGTCCATACGTGGGAGGATTCACGATCAGGGACGACATGGACCACCGCGACGAGCTCGCCGAGCGCTTCGAGCAGGAGCGTCCGCACCTGCGTGCCGTCGCCTACCGGATGCTCGGAGCGTGGAGCGAGGCCGATGATGCCGTGCAGGAGTCGTGGGTCCGTCTCGATCGGGCCGACGGCGCGCAGATCGAGGACTTGCGCGCCTGGCTCACGGCGGTCGTCGGCCGCATCTGCCTCGACCGACTCCGTGCGCGAAAGACGCACCCCGAGGAGTACGCGGGCACGTGGCTGCCCGAGCCGATCGTGACGACGGAGTCCGCCGACCCCGCGCATGAGGCGGTGCGGGCCGACACGGTCGGGCTCGCGCTCCTCGTCGTGCTCGAGACGCTCACGCCCGCCGAGCGTCTCGCGTTCGTCCTTCACGACGTGTTCGGCGTGTCGTTCGATGAGATCGGCGCGATCCTCGACAAGTCCGCGGTCGCGGTCCGGCAGCTCGCGAGCCGCGCGCGCCGCCGCGTGCAGAACGCCGCGCCCGATCCGGACGCCGATCTTCGCGTCCAGCGGTCGGTCGTCGATGCGTTCCTCGCCGCCGCTCGCGCGGGCGACTTCGATCGGCTGCTGTCGCTCCTCGACCCGAACGCCGTGGTGCGGACGGATGGCGGCGGCGTCGGACCGCTCGCGCGGCCGCCGGTGTACGGCGCCGATGCCGTCGCGCGTCAGTTCCAGCGCAACGGGCCGCGCTTCGCCGGCTACGCGCGTCCGGCGATCGTGAACGGCGCGGCCGGCGCGCTCGTGCGAGCTCCCGGGTTCGGCACCGTCGTCGTGAGCTTCACCGTCGTGCGCGGACGGATCCGCGAGATCGACTTCGTCGGGGATCCCGCGAAGCTGGGCATGCTCGCGTCGGGGACGAGCTCCTAGCGCCGATCAGCGCGCGTCGGGTGCCGCGTCGCGCGAGACGAGCCACTCCGCGCCGGCGATCATGCCCGCGGGCACGGTGCCCTCGAGGCCCTTGCGCACGGCGTCGCGCTTGTCCGCGCCCGTGGCGAGGATGACGACGCGCCGAGCCGACCGGAGCGCGCGCAGCGTGAGCGTGACGCGATCTGGTGGCGGCTTCGGCGCGTCGTGCACGCCCGCGGTGAGGCCCGGCGCGTTCAGGACCGCGTGGCCCGGGAACAGGGACGCGGTGTGGCCATCGGGCCCGATGCCGAGCAGGACGAGGTCGAGCGGCGCCATCGCGACGACCGGCTCGTAGAGCTTCGCGGCCTCGTCCGCGCCGAGCTCGGCCGGGATGCGGTACACGAGCCCGGGATGGACGCGATGCAGGAGCGTCTCGTCCGCCATCCGGTAGTTGCTGTCGGTGTCGGTCGGAGGAACGCACCGCTCGTCACCGAACAGGATGCTCACGCTTCCCCACGGGAGCGATCGCTTCTCGGACAGCAGCTCATAGCAGCGTCTGGGCGTGGACCCGCCCGCGAGGACGAGGCGCGTCCAGACGATCCGGCGAGAGACGATCGTCTCTGCGACGAGCTTGGCCGCGTCGCTCGCGACGTCTTCGGCCGTCGGGAGAACGCGCAGCCGCTCGGCCATCTACTCCGAGGTCTTCTTGCGCGCGGTCGTCTTGCGCGTCGTGGTCTTCTTCATCGCCCGCGGTGCACGCGCCGCGCGCTTCTTCGGCGCGGCCTCGACGGGCTCGGGGGTTTCCTCGGCCTCATCAGGCGCGAGCTCGTCGGTGACGTCGGTGTCGACCTCGGCGAGCTCCTCTTCCCCTGCGGTGAATTCGCTGCGTGGCGCGGCGTCCGTGACGACGGGCGCGCGTGCCGGCTGCTCGGCGTCGGCGGCGCCGTCGACGGCGCTCGCCTCGTCGGCCTCGGCGTCCTCCGCGAGCTCGACCTCGTCGCCCATGTCCTCTTCCTGCGGCGTCACCGGAAGCTCGCGCACCGGTGGCGGCGTCCGCGTGTCGGCCGGCGGCACGTTGCGACTGCGCTGCCGCAGCGCTTCGTACAGGACGACGGTGCCGGCGGCGGCGGCGTTCAGCGACGCGACCTGTCCCTCCATCGGGATGCGCACGACCTGGTCACAGCCTTCGAGGACAAGGCGGCGTATGCCCTCCGCCTCACCGCCAACGACGATCGCCGTGGCGCCGCGGTAGTCGACCTCGTCGTAGAGGAGGTCGCCGGTCTCATCGGTGCCGACGACCCAGACGCCCTTCTCCTTGAGCGAATCGATGGCCTGCCGGAGGTTCGCGACCTCCGCGATCATCAGGTGCTCGCTCGCGCCGGCGCTCGTCTTCGCGACGGCCGGCGTGAGGCCGACCGCGCGGTGCTTCGGGATGACGACGCCATCGACGCCCGCACCCTCGGACGAGCGCAGGAGCACGCCGAAGTTCTGCGGGTCCTGGAGCGAATCGATCGCGAGCACGAGCGCCGGCTGCGGGAGCGTGTCCAGGTGGAGCAGGAGCTCGTCGAGCTCGACGCCCGCCTTGCCTTCGACGATCGCGACGACGCCCTGATGGTTCTCGACCGGCGAGAGGCGCTGCACCTCCATCGCGTCGACGAAACGGACGAAGATGCGTCGCTGCTGCGCTTCCTGGATGAGCTCGTTCACCGGACCCGTGCGCGTCCCGCGCTCGTTCGACACGAAGAGCCGCTTCACGACGCGACCCGCGCGGATCGCCTCGAGCACGGCGTGCGGACCCGCGATCGGCTCGCCCGCCTCGTGCGACGGCGCGGCCTGTGCGCGCGGGCCCGCGGTCACGCGACGGATCTGCTCCGCGTAGCCTGGACCGCCGGGCCGTCGACCGCCGCGCATGCCGCCGCCCATCGGTCGCTGCGGGCGGAACCCGCCGCCGACCCCGGGCGACCGGAACGGCGCGGGTGCTCCCGCCGGTCGCGCGCCCGCGACCCAGCCCGGACCGCGCCACTGGCGATTGCGCTGCTGCTGCTGGCGGCGCTCGTACGCCGCGAGCTCGCGCGTCTGCGACGATTCCTCGTCGTCGCGCGCGGGCCCGCTCGCTCCGCCCATCGGGCGCGGACCGCC
>DATDNP010000054.1:0-18675 GCA_036518215.1 Candidatus Limnocylindria bacterium | reverse complement strand
CGGCCTTCGCCGGCGGCAGCGTCGCCTGCGTGCCGGTCCCGGTCCCTGTGCCGGTGCCCATGCCGGGCATGCTCGACATGCCGGGCATCGCGGTCATGCCTGCCTGCTGGTTCTGATTCGTCGCGATACCTGCGGCGCCGGCGGACACCGAGTGGATACCACCGAGCGCGCCCAGCGTGCCGACGACGATCGCCGCGACGAGCGCGATCGCGACCGCGCCGAGGAGCGCTCCCATGGTCGCGCTCGCGACGACCTCCGACTTCTGCTCGCCAGTCCGTTCGTTGCCGATGTAAGACGCCATCCCTTGAAACCTCCGGTCGATGCGTCCGCTCGCAGCGGACACGATCTGGACATGAAGGTGCGGGCAGGGCCGATGTGGAGGAAGGGACTGAAGGTCCCCGTTCGCGGGGACCAACGGCCCGTCAGGTCTGCGCTGTACGGGTCAGCCGCACGCGCCAGACCGGCCCGCGCTCGATGTACTCCCAGGTGAAGGCGTTCGGCCGGTCGGCCGCGAACTGGTACGAGAGCGGCCGCGGGTCGTGGTCGCTCACGAGCGTGAACGCGCCGCCGACCGGAAGGCGGTCGAACGTCGCGAAGATGAGCGGGTGGCGCTCGCGCGCCGGCACGTGCCGGACGTCCAGCTCGTCGCTCGGCGTGGTGGCGTGCTCGGCGTCTCGGAAGCGATCGAGCAGCTGCTCCTGTTCGCCCGACGACAGGTGCCGCTCGATGAGCGGCACGTATACGCGCTCTTCCTTCTCGAGGTGCACCTCGAGGAGCGTGTCGAGCCGGAGGAGCGCTTCGCGCAGCTCGGTGCGGGCCTCCATGCGCGGCATCCGGTCGTGCACGGCACGAAGACGCTCGACGGCCTCCGCGATGTGCGTGACCTGCTGCGCGATCTTCTCGTGGTCGATCTCCATCGTGGCCGTCGCGCGCCCGTGATCGTGTACGAGCTTGTCGACCGCCGGATAGAGGTCCTCCTGCTCGGCCCGGGCGTGAGCGAGCAGCTCACCCTGAAGGAGCGCGAGGAGCGCGTTGAGGTCGTCGCGCGTCCCGCGATCGAGCGCGCGACGCACGTTCTCCGCGAGCGCGCTCCGGATGCGCGCGTGATCGTCGCGGAGCGTCTTGCCGATGTCCGCCACCTGCGCCTCCTCGCGTGCGACGGTAGAGCAGGCCGGGCGCGAACGCATCCCGCACCATGGAGGGATGGATGCCGCGCTCGCGATCGATATCGGGGGGACGAAGCTCGCCGCGGCGATCGTGTCGGCAGCGGGCGACGTGCACGCCGAACAGCGCGCACCCACGGCGGCCGAGGGCGACGGCGAGCGTCTCTTCGCGGACCTCGAGCGCATCGCGCGAGCCGCGCTCGACGCGGCTCCTCCGGATCTCACCGTGACCGGCATAGGCGCGGGATGCGGCGGCCCGATGGAGTGGCCGGACGGCATCGTCTCTCCGCTCTACATCCCCGCATGGCGCGGTTTCCCCCTGCGCGATCGCCTCGACCGTGCGTTCGGCATGCGGACGGTCGTCGACAACGACGCGAAGGCGATGGCCTTCGGCGAGTGGTGGCTCGGGGCGGGGCGCGCGAGCCGCAACATGATCGGCATCGTGATCTCCACCGGGCTCGGCGGCGGGCTCGTCGTCGACGGTCGCCTTCTCGATGGCGGTCACGGGCACGCCGGGCACATCGGTCACGTGAACGTCGATCCCGACGGTCCGCTGTGCCGGTGCGGCACGCGGGGCTGCGCCGGCGCCATCGCGGCCGGTACGTCGATCGCGCTTCGCTTCCGCGAGCGGACCGGGCGCGACGCGTCCGCGGCGGACGTCGCGCATCTCGCGCGCAGCGGCGACGCCGTGGCGCGCGAGCTCTTCGCCGACGCGGCGCGAGCGGTCGGGCGCGCGATCGCGTCCGTCACCGCGGTGTGCGATCTCGAGCTCGCGGCGATCGGCGGCTCCATCGCGCTCCATGCGTGGGATCTCATCGGCGACGAGCTCGAGCGCGAGCTTCGTGCGCGCGCGCGGCTTCCGTTCGAGCGTGCGCTCCGTGTCACGCAGGCCACGCTCGGACAGCGCGCCGGGCTCGTCGGCGCGGGCGCACTCCTTCTCCGTCCCGCGCGTTAGACGCAGCGATGAAGGGGACCATCGTTCTGACCGATCTGCGCGCGCACGCGCGCGATCACGTCGCGCTCGCCGAGCGGCTGGCGAACGAGCATCTCGCGACGATCGAAGAGATCGCGGAGCGGATCCGCGGCTCCCTCGCGGCGGGCGGTCGCCTCCTCGTGTGCGGGAACGGCGGCAGCGCCGCGGACGCACAGCACTTCGCGGCGGAGCTCCTCGGTCGCGCGCGTCGGGAGCGCGCGTCGCTCCCGGCCATCGCACTCACCACCGATACGTCCGCCCTCACCGGCATCGGGAACGACTACGCGTTCGAGGACATCTTCTCCAGGCAGGTCGCCGCACACGCAGGCGACCACGACGTCGTCGTCGGCATCAGTACATCGGGTGCGTCCGAGAACGTCGCGCGCGCGCTCCGCACGGCGCGGGAGCGCGGCGCGTCTGCGATCGCACTCACGGGCGGCGACGGTGGACGGGTCGCCGATGCGGCCGACATCGCGCTCGTGATCCCGTCGCGCGTCACCGCGCGCATCCAAGAGATGCACATCCTCGCGATCCACCTCATCTGCGAACGCATCGACGACTGGGCGGTGTCGTGAGCCTCGAGACCATCGCCGCCCCCGTCGCGACCCGGCGTCTCCACCTCATCGGGAATGCGCACATCGATCCGGTCTGGCTGTGGCGCTGGACCGAAGGGATGCAGGAGGTGAAGGCGACCTTCCGCTCCGCGCTCGATCGCATGCGCGAGTATCCCGACTTCAAGTTCTGCGCGAGCTCCGCGGCGTTCTACGAGTTCGTCGAGCAGAACGATCCGGCGATGTTCGACGAGATCCGCGAGCGCGTCGCCGAGGGTCGTTGGGAGATCGTCGGAGGCTGGTGGGTCGAGCCCGACTGCAACATGCCGAGCGGCGAGTCATTCGCGCGGCACGCGCTCTACGCGCAGCGTTACTTCCAGCAGCGGTTCGGACGGATCGCGACGGTCGGCTACAACCCCGACGCCTTCGGACATGCGGGCACGCTGCCCCAGATCCTCCGGAAGAGCGGGCTCGAGCGCTACATGTTCATGCGCCCGCAGCCGCACGAGAAGGAGCTCGCGTCGCCGCTCTTCTGGTGGGAGTCGCCGGATGGCAGCGGCGTGCTCGCGTTCCGGATCATGTACGAGTACTGCGCCGGCCCCAGCGATATCGAGGAGCACGTCCGGCGCTGCGCCGCGCACCTCGACCGGCACGGCGCGCTCGCGTGCTTCTACGGCGTCGGCAACCACGGCGGCGGACCGACGCGGGCGAACCTCGATCAGATCGCGCGGCTCAGCCGCGACGCGTCGCTCCCCGCGCTCACGCTCGACACGCCCGAGGGATTCTTCGACGCGATCGAGCGCGAGCGTCGCGCGCACCCGCTCGTCACCGGCGAGCTGCAGCATCACGCGAAGGGCTGCTACGCCGCGACGGCGCGCGTGAAGCGGTGGAACCGCGACGCGGAGGCCGCGCTCGCCGTCGCCGAGCGACTCGCGACCGTCGCGCAGCTCGCCGTCGGTCGGCGCTATCCGATCGATCTCGAGGGCGCGTGGAAGGATGTCCTCTTCGGCCAGTTCCACGACATCCTCGCCGGGACGGCGATCGCGAGCGCCTACGACGACGCGCGCGACGCGATCGGCGAGGCGAAGATCATCGCCGCGCGAGCGGCGAACCACGCCGCGCAGGCGATCGCGTGGCGCATCGACATCCCGCTCGAGGAGGACACCCGGCCCCTCGTCGTCTTCAACCCGCATCCGTGGCCGACGCGTTCGATCGTCGAGGTCGAGCAGGGTGGGTCGCGCGAGGACCGCGCGATCCTCGACGAGAGCGGCGCGAGCGTCCCGTTCCAGCACGTCCGCTCGGAAGCGATCACGCATCGCCGTCGCCGCATCTCGTTCGTCGCCGACCTCCCGCCGCTCGGCTATCGCACGTACCGCGTGGCAGACCGCGCTGTCGCCGCGACCGCGACAGACCTGTCCGTGAACGGCCTCGCCATGGCGAACCCGTACCTGCGCGTCGAGATCGACGAGCACACCGGTGGCATCGCGCGTCTTCTCCTTTGTGACGGCAACGTCGACCTGCTGCGAGCCACGGCGGCCATCGGGATCGTCATCCGCGACCCCTCGGACACGTGGGGTCACACGCTCACGGCGCTCGACGACGTCGCGGGCACCTTCCATCGCCGGCGCGTCCGCGTGCTCGAGCGCGGCCCCGTGCGCGCGGTCGTCCGCGCGGAGACCGAATGGCGACGGTCGCGTCTCGTGCAGGACTACGCCGTGTACGCGGACCTCCCGTTCGTCGACGTGACCGCGACCGTCGAGTGGCGCGAGCCACATAGCGCGCTCAAGCTGCGGTTCCCGTGCGCGCTCGACCGCGCGGAGGCGACGTTCGAGGCGCCGTACGGCCACACCGTCCGCGTCGCCGACGGCAGCGAGGTCCCCGGCCAGCGCTGGATCGACGTCTCCGGCATCGCGCGATCCGGCGAGCGTGCCGGTCTTTCGATCCTCGACCGCACGACGTACAGCTTCGACGCGCGCGGCGCCGATCTCGGCCTCACCGTCCTCCGCAATCCGCTCGTCGCACACCACGACCCGCTGCCCGCGGACGACATGCACGAGTTCACCGACGAGGGCCGCCATACGCTGCGGTACCGAGTGCTGCCGCATCGCGGCGACTGGCGCGATGCGCGCACGGTGCGCGCCGCCATCGAGCTCAACGAGCCCGCGCTCGCCCACTTCGAGACGTTCCACGCCGGTCCGCTTCCGCAGCGCGCGTCGTTCGTCGAGGTCGAGAGCGCCAGCGTGATCGGAGCGGTCGTGAAGCGCGCCGAGGATGGTGACGACATCGTCGTCCGCTGCTACGAGAGCAGTGGGCGCGACGCGGATGCGCTCATCCGCATCGCGCCGCTCGGCCGGGAGATCCGCGCGCGCTTCCGGCCGCACGAGATCAAGACGCTCGCCGTCCCTCGCGATCCGAGCATGCCCGTGCGCGAGGTGGACCTGCTCGAGCGGCCGTGCTGACCGTCGAGCGCGCGCGCTACCGCGTCGTCGTCGACGAGGAGCGGCCGCTCGCGACCGTCGAGGACGCGCGCGGGCGTCCGGTCCTCGAGCTCGCGCTCGCCGCGGACCTCGACACCCTTTCGGCGCTCGACGTCACGACCGCCGTGCGGATCCGCAGCGTGATCGGAGATACCGTCGTCGTCGAGACGAGCGGCGGTCCGTGGCGGCGCAAGACGATCCGCCTCGAATGCGCGCGCGATGAGCTCGTCGTGCGCACGGAGATCGAAGGCGACGGCGCGCTCACGACCGTGCGTCTCCTCGGCGGCCGCTCGACGGCCTGGCGCCGGCTCGGCGCGGGACGCGTCCGGAGCCGCTCGCGCGGCGCGGGCCTCTTCTCGCCGTCGCCGTCGCTACCCGAGCGCGTCGTGCAGAGCGCGAGCGCGTCCGCCGTCATCGAGGCGTCGGGCGCATCGTCACCGGCGCGCGGTCACTGGTTCTTCACGCCGCCGCCGTTCCTCTTCGCGTTCGCGGACGCGACGCCGCAGGACACGCTCCCGGCCGGACCGTGGGCGTCGCTCGCGCTCGCGACGGAGCCGGGGGCGCACACCTTCACGTCGCTCGAGTACGACGCTCTCGAGGACGGGTTCTCGCTCGCGCTCGAGTACGAGGGCGAGACGCGCGTGCGCGGAGCCTTCACCGCGCCCGCGGTCGTCGTCCGCCTCGATGCCGCCGATCCGTACGACGCGATCGCGACGCATACCGCGTGGCTTCGCGAGCGCTCCCTCGTGCCGACGCAGATCGCCGAGCCCGCGGACTGGTGGGCGCGGCCGATCTTCTGCGGATGGGGCGCGCAGTGCGCGTCGGCCGACCCGCCCGAGACGGCGCCCGCGGAGTCCCGCGCATCGCGGTACGACGAGTGGCTCGATCTGCTCGAGCGAAAAGGCCTCGTGCCCGGGACGATCGTCATCGACGACAAGTGGCAGCGCGCGTACGGGACGTGCGAGGCCGACGAGACGAAGTGGCCCGACCTCGCCCGATGGATCGCCCGCCGCCACGAGCGCGGACAGCGCGTGCTCCTCTGGTGGAAGGCCTGGGATGCCGAGGGTCTCGATCCCGAGCAGTGCATCCGGACGGCGGACGGCACCGTCATCGCCGCCGATCCGACGAACGCCGCGTACGAGGCGACGCTGCGCGCATCGGTGCGCCGGCTCGTCGGTCGGGACGGCTACGACGCCGACGGTCTCAAGATCGACTTCACCGGCCAGACCCCGAGCGGTCCGCGGCTGCGCCGCCGAGGGCGCCTATGGGGCATCGAGCTCCTGCACCGGTTGCTCGAGATCGTGTACGACGAGGTCAAGCGCACGAAGCCCGATGCGCTCGTCGTCACGCACACCGCGAATCCGTACTTCGCCGACGTCACCGACATGGTGCGCTTGAACGACGTGATGCGCCTCTACGACCACCGCGCCGGGGCGCCCCTCGTCGAGCACATGGTCCATCGCGCGCGCGTCGCGCGCGCGGCGCTTCCCGAGCACCTCATCGAGACGGACAACTGGGCGTTGCCCGATCGCGCCACCTGGCGCGCGTACGTGTCACGGCAGCGAGAGCTGGGCGTCCCGAGCCTCTACTACGCGACGCACATCGACCGCAGCGGCGAAGCCCTCGACGAGACGGACTATGCGCTCGTGCGTCGAGCCTGGGGCGCGGCGACGTGACGCGGCAGCGGTAGCGCGACCGGGAGCGCGCCACGCGCGAGCTGCTCGCCGGTGAGCACCTCGGCGACGGCGCGCAACGACGGCGCGGCGCTCGAGTACGCGCACACGACGGTCGGCGCCCACGGCATCCGCAGCACGTCGTATGGACCGCGGAGCGCGACCACGACGACGCGCGCCTTCGTCTCCTCGCAGAGGCGACGGACGAGCGTGAGCTGTGACGGATCGATGGCCGCGTTCAATGTGCCGACGACGATGACCTCGGCGCGGCGCGCCGCGCGCGTGACGGCCGCGCGCTCCGACCGCGACAACGGATAGGAGATCGGGATGTCCACCGCGCCGCGCACCCGGTCTGCGATCTCGGCACCGAGCGCCGACGGACGCGCGTGCCAAAGCTCCATCTTCGTCGCGCGCGAGCCGGCCGGGCTCAGCACGACGAGGCGGTCGCCGAGATCGCGCGCCAGCGGCAGGATCTGCGGGTCGTCGCGGACGATCGTGATCGAGCGCCGCGCGAGCGCGAGGGCGCGCGCACGATCGCCGGCCGTGCCGACGCGTCCACCGCTCTCGCTCGTCGCGATGCGCGCCTTCGCGCGCGCGACGCGCGCGAGCGCGTCGACGAACCGCGCGCGTGGGATCCGACCGTCGCGCACGGCGGCGAGGAGCGCGCGATGCACGCGCCGATGACGCGCCAGGCCGCGCCCGCCGAGCACGACGTCCGCACCGGCGTTGATCGCGGCGATGGCGGCCTCCCCCTCGTCCCACGCCCTCGAGATCGCGCCCATCGGCATCGCGTCCGTGACCGTGAGGCCGTCGAAGCCGAGCTCCCCGCGGAGCAGGTCCGTGAGGATCGGCGCCGAGAGGGTCGCGGGACGTGACGGGTCGAGCGCCGGCGCGAGCAGGTGCGCGCTCATGACGCTCGCGACGCCGGCGGCGATCACGGCGCGGAACGGCACGAGCTCCACCCCGTCGAGCCGCTCCCGATCGTGCGCGACGACGGGCATCGCGACGTGCGAGTCGAGGTGCGTGTCGCCGTGACCGGGAAAGTGCTTCGCGCACGCGAGGATGCCGCGCGCTTGGTAGCCCGCGACGGCCTCGGCCGCGAACGCGGCCACCACCGCGGGATCGTCGCCGTACGAGCGCACCCCGATGACCGGATTCCCCGCGTCGGTGTTCACGTCGACCACCGGCGCGAAGTCCCAGTTGATGCCGATCGCGCGCAGATCGTTCGCGACGATGAGCGCGGCCTCGCGCGCCGCGGTCGCGTCGCCGGTCGCGGCGATCGCCATGTTCGACGGGATCTCCGTGACCTCGCCACGGAAGAAGCTCATGTCACCGCCCTCTTGGTCGGCCGCGATGAACAGCGGCTGCCCGCTCCGCGCGAGCGCGCGCTCCTGCGCCGCCGCGATGGCGCGCGCGACGACGCGCGCCGACCCGCGCGTTTCGTTCGGAAGGAGGAAGCCCCCGACGGGCGCCTCTTCGACGAAGCGAGCGAGCGGCATCGCATCGGTCGGAAGCGCGACGAGAAGCTGTCCGACCTGTTCGGAGAGATCCATCACACGCTCAACTCGCCCGCGGGAAGCGCGTGACGGTGCTACGCGCGACGACGGAGGAGCACGCCGATCCAGATCCAGAAGAAGGGCGCGGCCACCGCAGCGCCGATGACGTCGGCGAGCGTCACGGCGGACGCCTGAGCGCCGAGCGCGGCGAAGAACCCCGCGACGAGCGCGGCGCCCCCGATGAGGGCGAGCGCGGCGAGACGGCGCGGCATGCCACCACGCCACAGGAGCAGCGCGAGGATGAGCAGGTACAGACCCGTCGCGCCGAGGCTCATGACCCCGAGGGGATCCGTGGCCGCGACCGAGACCGGGAATGGCTGCGCGGGATCGAGCGGACGCCCGAGGACGGCGCGTGTGAACGCGATCGGAAAGAGCGCGGCCGTCATCGTCGCGAACGCCGCGGCGAGACCGACGAGCATGGCGAAGAACGACCACGCCTCACCGAGCCCGCGGAACGTCCAGTGCACCGCGACGATCGCGAAGAGCGACCACGCGGCGGCGAGCGCGACGAGCAGTCCGAACATCTCCATCCCGACCTCGTCCTCGCCGCCGCGCGCGAGAACGTTGTACGCGCCCACGGCGAGCCAGGACGTGAGGGCGAGGAGCATCGCGGCGAGACCGCCGAATCTGACGAATGAGCGATCGCTCACCGCGGCCGACGATACACGCTCGTACCATCGCGTCATCGAGGAGCTCGCGTTCCGTTCCGTCACCGAGGCGGCGGCCCTGCTGCGCGCACGCAGCGTCTCGTCGGTCGAGCTCACCCACGCGTGCCTCGCGCGCATCGAGCGTCTCGACCGCGAGCTCGCCGCGTTCATCACGCGTACGACGGAGACAGCGCTGCGCGACGCGCGCACGGCGGACGAGGAGCTCGCGCGTGGCGTCGACCGCGGTCCGCTCCACGGGATCCCCATCGCGCTGAAGGACCTGTTCGACACGGCCGGCGTCCGCACGACCGCCGGCTCGCGCATCTTCGCCGAGCGCGTCCCCACGGAGGACAGCGCCGTCGCCGCGCGACTCTCGGCGGCGGGTGCGGTGTGCGTCGGGAAGACGAATCTTCACGAGTGGGCGTTCGGCGTCACGAATCAGAACGCGCACTTCGGTGCGGCGAAGAATCCGTGGGACCGGACGCGCGTCCCCGGCGGCTCGAGCGGCGGCAGCGCGATCGCGGTCGCGACGGGGATGTGCTTCGTGTCGCCGGGCAGCGACACCGGCGGATCGATACGCATCCCCGCGGCGCTCTGCGGCGTCGCGGGGATCAAGCCGACGTACGGACGAGTCAGCCTTCACGGCGCGATCCCGCTGTCGTGGACGCTCGACCACGCGGGTCCGCTCGCGCGGACCGTGCGCGATCTCGCGCTCGCGCTCGGCGTGCTCGCCGGATACGACGCGCGCGATCCGGTGTCCGCGGACGTGCCGGTCGACGACTACGTGCGCGACATCGATGCGAGCGTGCGTGGCGTGCGGATCCTCGTGCCGACGGTCCACTTCTTCGACGAGTGCGACCCGGAGGTCGAGCGCGCCGTGCGCGATGCCGCGCTCGTTCTGCGCGGCCTCGGCGCGCGCGTGACCGAAGCGCCGCTCCCCCACGCCGCGCTCCTGCGCGATGCGCAGCGCGCGATCATCAGCGTCGACGCGGCGACGTATCACGCGGAGGATCTCGCGCGCCGGCCTCAGGACTACGGCGACGCGGTGCGGGCGCGCCTCGCGGTCGCCGAAACGATCACGAAGACGCAGTACGCGCAGGCGCGTCGCGACCGGGACATCGTCCACCGCGCGTGGTGCGACGCGCTCGCGGAGCACGACGTGATCCTGTCGCCGACGACGCCGATCGCAGCGCCTCCGCGAGAGGGCCAGGACGCGACGGCGCAGGCCGCGCGCCTCACGCCGAACACGTCGCCGTTCAATCTCACCGGCCTGCCGGCTGTCTCGATCCCGTGCGGCTTCACGCGGGCTGGCCTTCCGATCGGCCTTCAGCTCGCCGCGGCTCCGTGGCGCGAGGCGCTCCTCCTACGCGTCGCGAACGCGTACGAGCGCGCGACGGAGTGGCACACCCGACATCCCGCATAGGACGGCGAGCGCGACGATCTGCTCGACGGGCTCGCCGGGGTCGGTCGAGCCGAACAGCATGAACACGATGAGGCCGACGATCACGCCGACGAGGAGGAGGCAGCCGCAGCCGGTCATGAGGTGCCCGGGCGGCGCGCGCCTATCGCGGGCTCAGCGCCCGCAGGAGCAGCCGCCGCCGGAGAAGCGCTCGTTCCGAACGACGAATCCCTCGCCGAGGTCGGCCTGCACGTAATCGACGACGGCCCCCTCGCAATACGGAAGGCTTTGCGAGTCGATCGCGACCTTGATGCCCTCCGCCTCGCTCACGGCGTCGTCGCCCTCGGCCTGCTCGTCGAACGAGAGGCCGTACTGCATGCCGCAGCAGCTCCGGCCCGCGACGTACACGCGAAGGAACGCGCGGGTCGGGTCGTCACCGCGGAGCTCGCGCAGCTTGCCGGCGGCCATGGGTGTGAGCTCGATCACGATGACGAGCCTAGCATCTGCCGCACACGCTGTGAGGGGAGTTGGCGATGACACGCGACGAGGCCTGGGAGCTGCTCTGCGAGCACACGAAGTCCGACAGCCTGCGGAAGCACGGGCTCGCGGTCGAGGCGGCCATGCGGCACTTCGCTCGCACGTTCGGTGAGGACGAGGAGACCTGGGCCGTCACGGGGCTGCTGCACGACTTCGATTACGAACGCGACCCTGAGGGCCATCCGCAGAACGGCAAGCCGATCCTCGAGCAGGCTGGTGTCCCGGGACCGATCGTGCACGCGATCCAGTCGCATGGCGATCACACCGGCGTGCCGCGCGTCACGGCGATGGAGAAGACGCTCTACGCGGTCGACGAGCTCACGGGTTTCGTGACCGCGGTCGCGCTCGTCCGGCCGTCGAAGGCCGTGCGCGACGTGGACGCCTCGGCCGTCCGCAAGAAGATGAAGGACAAGGCCTTCGCGCGCGCGGTGAGCCGCGAGATGATGCTGAAGGGTGCCGAGGATCTTCAGGTGCCATTCGACGAGCTCGTCGCGGAGGTCGTCACCGCGCTCGAGGGCGTCGCCGACCGTCTCGGTCTCGCGGGCGTCCCGGCCTGACGCCGCTTCCTCGTCACGACCGCGGCCGCGGCGGCGCGCGTGCCGACGCCGAGCGTCCGTGTGGCGCGCCGGATGTGTGTGTTCACCGAATGCTCTGAGATGCCGGTGTGCAGCGCGATCTCCTTCGAGCTCATGCCGCTCGCGACGAGGGTGAGGATCTCGGCCTGGCGATCGGTGAGGCCATCGGACGCCGCACGCGACTCGAGGACGCCGCGTGCCCACGACCATCCGACGAATCCGCCGAGCACGAGCCACAGGACACCGCGTGCGGACACGCGAAAACGAACGGCCGCGACTTGCGTCGCGGCCGTCGCGGGGTACTTCCGAGGGTCGCCTAGCTCGCGCGCTTCAGGACGCGTCGATCGGCGCCGCGCACGACCTCGTGCTCGAAGCGCTCGAGGAACAGCTGTCCGCCGCAGCGCGGGCAAAGCGGCTGGTCGGCGTCGCTCCACCCGGGAGCTTCGCGACCGGGTCGCGAATAAGCGGTACGGAGCTGCTCGACGGTCGGTCGCCGTGCCTTGGTCGGCACGATGACCTCCCCGAGTCCGTGTCCGCAGAAGTAGCAGTAGAGCTCAGCACGTACGGCCATCGCGGGACCTCCAATGTTTCCGAAGACAAGAACGGTGCCAGTTCCTGCCTTGTTCCACTACCCGGAATGCGCAACAGACGTTCCATAAAGCAGTACGCATTTCCGAGGCGAGGGGATGTCCCGGGCCGCGCGAGGGGCGTCCTGCCTATGCGGATTCGATCTGGAGGCTGACGAGGGACCCCGCGTCGGAGAGATACGTGAGCTTGCGGATCACTCCACGGGGGATGATGTGGAAGTCGTTGTGGCGGTAGTCCTTGCCCTCGTTCGTGAGGTCGTAGTCGCCCACCACGACGACGTACTCAGGGGTGTCCTTCCACAGGAGTCCGCACGTCAGCTTGCGGAGACGATAGGGCTCGAAGTCCTCGGGGATCGCGGTCCGCGAATACGCCGTGATGTCCTCCCACTCGACCGCGACGAGTGGTGCACCCGCCTCCGCGATGCTGTCCAACGCCGTACCCCTCCGCCGCCCACGAGAGCGCGCCGTTCGTTCACCGGTACACGAGGCTTCGAATTCGTCACGCTCGCGTACAGTCGGCGACGATAGAAGACGCCAACGACGTGTCAACGTCGGGACGGGGAGAGAAGCGATGTCAACGCGGGATCGGTCCGCCCACCCGGACCGCTCCCGCGTGTGCAGCACGGACAAGATGACGACCGGCTAGCTCGCCTGGCGGCCGCGCGCGATGAGCTCCGCGACCTTCTGGCCACCCTTCTTGCCGATCTCCTCGAAGTGCTCGTGACCGTACTTCTCGGAGACGGTGTCGCCACCGATCTTGCCGATGCGGCCGTAGAAGCGCGGACCGTAGAGCTCCTTGACCTTCTGGCCGCCCTGCTTGCCGATCTGCTCGTAGAAGTCGGAGCCGTGGCGCTGCGCGGTCGTACGGCCACCCTTCTTCCCGATCTGCTCGTAGAACTCGGGACCGTGTCGCTGCGCGGTCGTGGCTCCCCCACGGCGGCCGGCCTCGGCGACGGTCATGGCCCCCTTGTTACGCGTCATTCGACCTCTCCCTTCGGTGGCATCCGGGGAGATGCTTCCCCGGCCAGCCACCGACTCTGCAAGTCCCATGCCATCGCTCGGCTGGTAGGGGAACGGGCGTGGGGGCAGGCGCACGAAATGCGGGCAGGGTCTACGGGATCCGCATCAAGACCGTGCAGAGATCCGTGCAGCCGAGCGCGGCCTTCACCGCGGGCGAGAGGTCGAGCTCGCGCCCAGCGACGTACGGCCCTCGGTCGACCACCGGGACGGTGATCGTGTTGGCCCCGTGCGTGAGGACGAGCATCGTCCCGCACGGGAGCGTCTTGTTCGCGACCCCCCAGGTGTCGGGCTCGTACTGGATCGGCTTTCCGTTCGCCTGCAGCCATTGCCAGCAGGGCAGCCGGTTGCCGTAGAAGCCCGGCCCGTACCACGACGCCGTCACGAGGACGCCGGCGCCGGCTGCCGATACCACGACCGGTCGCAGCGTCGGCACCGGTGTCGCCTCGGGCGTGGGTTCGGCGGTCGGAGACGGCTCGCGCACGTTCGGTAGCGCGATGACCTCGAGCGCCGCGGCCGAGATCTCGTCGCGTGATGCGGCGACGAGCAGCGTGTCGTTCATGGTGCCCACACGCACGGCGTCGACACGCGCGGCGCCATGGACGAGCGCCGGGACGAGGAGCGTGACGCTGAACGCGACGACGCCCGCGCGCGCGAGCATGCGCCGGAGATCGCGATACCCGGCGACCGCCGCGGACTGCGCGGCGTCGCGATACCGGCGCAGGTCCTCGAGCATGTCGGCGCGGCGATACGCGTGGCCGTAGCGATCGCGAAGGATGCGCGTCGTCTCGGACACGGAGCCACCACGCATCGCCGTCTCGCGGACGAGCGGCTGCACGCTGTCACGGAAGCTCCCCGACCGATTCCGCACCGGGGCGGAGCGCATGCAATCCGGGCGCCATCGTGTGTCTGTCTCGTTGACAGACCGTCACACGTTCGACACATCACGAGTGACGAGCGCTTGCTCGTCATGCGAGGTTTCTCACCAGATGCACAGCCTCAGGCGGGTCGCGCGATGACGACGAACCGCGGATCGCCGGGGTTCGGTCCGGTCGACGTCTGCAGCGTGAGGTGCTCGGGTGTGGTCGGCGCCGCCCATGACACGTCGTCATACGGCACGCGCGGATGCACCTCGCTCACGATGTAGTGGAGCTCGACGCCATCGGGCCGGGTGATGATGACGTCGTCACCTGCGCGCACGTTCCAGAGGCTCAGGAACATCCCAGTGCGCGCGTGCGCGTAGATGTAGCAGTTCACGCCGGACCCGGGGATCCCCGTGCCGGGCAGATGGAACGCCGATCCCTCCGGCGTCCGCTGCTCGACCGCATCGCGCTCGACGTCGCCTTCCTGGATCGGGAGATCGATCCCAAGACGAGCGATCGTCACGCGATAGCCGTCGGGGATCGCCGGGAACGCGACGGGCGTGGCCGACGGTGATGCGCTCGCAGCGCGTGCCGAGGATGCCGACGGTACGGGCGTGATCGGGACGACCGGCGCCGGCGCGGCCTGTGGCCGCGCGACGAGGACGACGCCGAGCGCGAACGCCGCGACGCCCACGAGCGTGAGAAGGCGGGACACGACGTATCCTCCGAGCAGACCCGATGCCTGCCGACCGAGCGGCGTTCGCCGCCCGACGACACCGAGCCGGCGAGGCGCTCCGCGAGCGCGGCATCGCCGCACTGCTGCTCTCACCGGGGTCGGACCTCGCGTACCTCTCCGGCTACCGCATCTTCGCGACCGAGCGGCTCACCTGCCTCGTCATCACCGATCGCGGCGACGCGACGCTCGTCCTGCCCGCGCTCGAATCCCCGCGGGCAAAGGTCGCCGCTCCGGAGCTCGCGCAGCGCACATGGGACGAGACCGACGATCCCTACGCGATCGTCGCGTCCCTCGTCGCGAGCGGGGGCGACGTCGCGGTCGCCGATCAGATGTGGGCCCTGTTCGTCCTTCGACTCGAGCACGCGCTCGCGGGCCGCTCGTTCGTGCCGGCGTCCACGGTCACGCGCGAGCTCCGCATGCGCAAGGACGCGCTCGAGCGCGAGGCGCTCGCCGCGGTCTCCGCCGCGGCCGATCGCGCGTACGCCCGGATGCGCGAGCGCCCGTTCATCGGCCGACGCGAGCGTGATGTCGCGGCGGAGCTCGCTGCGCTCCTTCGCGAAGAGGGACACGACGAGGTCGAGTTCACGATCGTCGCGTCCGGCCCGAACGGCGCGTCGCCGCACCACGAGACGGGAGAGCGCGCGATCGGTCGCGGCGACGTGGTCGTGTGCGACTTCGGCGGCACACGGTCGTGGTATTGCTCCGACATCACGCGCACCGTCGCCGCCGGGGCGGCGGACCAGGAAGCGACGCGCGTGCACGACGTCGTTCGACGCGCCCAGGAGGCGGGATACGCAGCCGCACGCGCGGGTGCGGCGTGTGAGTCGGTCGATGCGGCCGCGCGTCGCGTCATCGACGACGCCGGCTATGGGAAGTACTTCATCCATCGCCTGGGCCATGGCATCGGGCTCGACGGGCACGAACACCCGTATCTCGTGAGCGGGAACACCGAGCGGCTCGAGGTCGGGATGGCCTTTTCGATCGAGCCCGGGATCTACCTCCCCGGGCGCTTCGGGGTTCGTATCGAGGACATCGCGATCATCGGCGACCACGGACGCGCGGAGCCTCTGAACACGGCAGACCACGCGCTCGCGATCGTGGGCTGATGCGCTTCGCGCTCGCCGTCGCGGCCTCCGCGTTCGCGCAGCTCATCGCGTACCTGCGGTTCTCGGGCGCGAACACGCCGGTGATCGTGCTGCCCTACATCGTCCTCGCCATGCTCGGCGCAGGCTGGTTCGCGGCTCGCCGTGGTGCCGTCGCCGGCGCGCTGTCCGTCGTCGTCGCCGCGACGTGCTACGCGGTCGCGATCTATCTGGGTCCCGCGGGCATCGGCATGGCCGTGGGCGACGTCGCGCAGAACGTCGCGGCCGTCGTCTTCACGTTCTGGCCGTACGTCGCGATCGGCGCGATCTGCGGCGCGCTCGGCGGCGCGTTCCGCCGGCGCGTCCTCGGAGCGCGTGCGGGCTGAGATGGGACTGCGTCTCGTCGCGTCCATCGTCGCCACGACCACCGGGCTCGCCTTCTGGTGGGCGCTCACCGAGCCGCTCCCGATCCCGCCGACGGTCCTGCTTGGCATCCCCGCGGCGATCCTGCTGTGCTCGGGCATCATCGCGGGCCGGCTCGGCGTGGTCGCGTCGCCGGTCGGTCTGCTCTTCTCGCTCCTGCTCGGAGCGATCCTGTCGACGATGATGCATCAGGTGTATGAGCCGCTCACGCCACCCGTCGCTTCGTTCGGACCGCTCCTCGTGCTCGGCGTTCCCGAGCTCGTGCCTCCGCTCGTCATCGCCGGGGTCCTCGGATTCGCGGGCGGCCTCGTCGGCGAGCGGCTCGTGCGTCGCGGGGGCTGAGCGGCCGAGGTCTAGGGAAGGATCGGCGCGGCCGCGGAGAGCGCCCACTCGTAGAGCGAGTTGGGGAGGATGCCCAGCACGACGACCGCGAGCGCCGACAGTCCGAGCGAGAACGACAGCAGCTTCGGCGACACGAGCGCCGGCGCGCCCGTCTCGGTGTCGTACATGTAGATGTGGACGACGACACGCAGGTAGTAGAAGGCGGCGAGCACCGCGTTGAGCGCCAGGATCACCGCGAGCCAGGCGTACCCGGCATCGAGGACGGGCTGGATCACGAAGAACTTCGCGACGAATCCGACCGTCGGCGGGATGCCCGTGAGCGAGATGAGGAACACCGCGAATGTCAGCGCGCCGAGCGGCTCGCGCTTCGCGAAGCCGTTCAGCTCGTCGAGCGTCGCACCGCGCGTGCCCTCGAGGTCGAAGTAGAGGAGGCACGCGAACGCGCCGAGGTTCATGAGGCCGTACGCGAACACGTAGAAGAGCACGGCGGCGCCCGCCGACGGGCCGGCCGGCGCGGCCGCCACCGCCGCGAGGATGTACCCGGTGTGCGCGATGCTCGAGTACGCGAGCATCCGCTTCGTGTTCGTCTGCACGAGCGCGACGATGTTCCCCGCGGTCATCGTGATCGCGGCGAGGATCGCGAACACCGTCGACCAGTCCGTCACGAGCGGGCCCATCCCGGAGACCAGCACGCGCAGGATCGCCGCGAACGCCGCGGCCTTCGGGGCGACCGACATGAAGGCGGTCGCCGGCGTCGGCGCGCCGTCGTAGGCGTCGGGCGTCCACTGGTGGAACGGCACGACCGCCGCCTTGAAGCCGAGACCGACGGTGATGAGCGAGAGCGCGATGATCGTCGGACCGTTCGTGAGCCCGCTCGTCTTCACGACGTTCGCGATGTCGACGAAGCGCGTCGAGCCGGTGACGCCGAAGAGCCACGCGAACCCATAGACGAGGAGCGCCGAGCTGAACGCGCCGAGCAGGAAGTACTTGAGTGCGGCCTCGTTCGCGTAGCGATCGCGGCGCTGGATGCCCGCGAGGACGTAGATCGGGATGGTCATGAGCTCGAGCCCGACGAAGAGCGTGATGAGGTCCGTGGAGAGCGCGATGGTCATCGCACCCACGGTGGAGAAGCACACCGTCGCGTAGTACTCGCCCTCCGGGACGAGACGGCGCGCGAGGTACGCGGGCGCGACGAGCGTCGCGAAGACCGCGAGGAGGATGAAGACGGCGCGGAAGAAGTCGCTGAACGCGTCGATCTGGACGAACCCGCCGAAGTACAGACCGAGCGGCGACACGTACGTGCTCGCGAAGAGGGCGACGAGGAGCCCCACGGTCGTGATGAGCGGCAGGTAGGCGCGAGCGCGCCGCCGGTCGAGGCTCGCGTCGCCGACGAGGACGAGGCACGCCGTGAGCGTGACGAGGATCTCTGGGAAGACCGGCGCGAGCGTCGACAGGACTCCGTTCATCGGAGCGCCACCTGGAACGACGGGTCGAGCGCGAGCTTCACGATCCGGTCGACGCTCGGCTCGATGATCGCGATGAACGGCTGCGGCATCACGCCGAGCGCGACGGTGAGCACGAGGAGCGGGACCGCGCACGCGACCTCGATCGGCGAGAGGTCGGGCAGCGCCTTGTATGCCTCGCGCACCGGACCGTACATGACGCGCTGGAACATCCAGAGGAGGTAGACCGCGGCGAGGATCACGCCGATGCCGGCGAGCGGTCCCCAGAAGAGGCCGCCGAGCGGCGCGCCGCCGAACTGGAACGTGCCGAGGAGCACGAGGAACTCGCCGACGAAACCGTTGAGCCCCGGCAGCCCGAGCGACGCGAGGACGAAGACCCCGAAGAACGTCGTGTAGAGCGGCCAGTGGTGCGCGAACCCGCCGAGGTCGGCAAGGAGCCGGCGGTGCGTGCGCTCGTACTCGATGCCGACGAACAGGAAGAGAGCGCCCGTGACGAAGCCGTGGTTGAGCATCTGGAGCACGGCGCCGACGGCGCCCTGCGAGTTCAGCACGAAGATGCCGAGCGTCACGAACCCCATGTGCGCGACCGACGAGTACGCGATGAGCTTCTT
>DATDNP010000053.1:0-7776 GCA_036518215.1 Candidatus Limnocylindria bacterium | reverse complement strand
CACGCTCGTGCTCTCTTCGCGGCCGGACCAGCCTTCCCTCGTGAGCACCGCGGGTACGACGGCGCCGACGACGAGCGCGGCAAGCAGCACCCGCTGGCCCCTGACGTTCCGGAGTGCTCCGGGTATGAGCGGGACGGTCATGAGGGCGGCGGCGACGGCGGCAGCGCGCGAGAAGCTGTACCCGACCGGCGCGATCACCGTGGCCACGAGCATCGGCCAGCGCCGCCGCGTCGGCTCTGCGCGCCCCTGCCGTGCCATCCAGGCGGCGATGACGAGCGCATATCCCGCGAGGACGAACGTGTCGGGAAAGGTCCCGATCGTCCTGATGAAGGGACCGAAGGTGATGATCGGAGGATGCGCGAACGGGACGAGCAGATCCCCCGCGATGAGCTGGGCGACCGACAGGAGCGACTGCGCAAGAGCGGTCGTCGCGAGTGCGAACAGCAGAAGATTCCGATCGTGCCCCGCTCGGACCTGGAGGAGCGCGACGGCGAACGCGACCGACGCGAGGTAGCGGAAGAGGACCTGCGCGCCGGCCGCGCTCGGATGCACCGCGAACGCGAGCACGAGCAGCAGGCTGAGCACGATCGCGAGCGCGCCCAATGGCGAGGGCCGTCGCGCCGCCCGCGCGAGATCGGCGAACGTGAGCACGAGGACGGCCGCGAGGCAGACGTCGGAGACGCGCACGGCGACCGCGTAATAGGGATGTGGGTCGGGCACGAGCACCACGCGGATCGGGGATGGCAATGAGATGACCGTCAGCACGAGCGCGAGCGCACGGAGACGCGACATCGCGGGAAGGGTATCGCGCGGCCGCCACCGTCCGTTCGCATATGGCACGATGCGAGGAAATGACCTCCGATCGCCGGATCCGGCTCGACATGCATACGCACTGTGAGTACTCGCCGGATAGCCGCACGCCGCTCAAGGACCAAGCGGCTGCGCTCGCGCGCGCGGGCATCGACGTGGTGTGCGCGACGGACCACAACACCATCGAGGGCGCGCTCCGGCTGCGCGAGATCGCGGACGGTGTCCGCGTCATCGTCGGCGAAGAGGTCTCGAGCCGCGACGGCGAGATTATCGGGCTCTTCCTCGAGAAGCCGATACCGCGCGATCTCTCGGGCGAGGAGACGATCGCGCGCATCCACGATCAGGGTGGGATCGTGTCCGTGCCGCACCCCTTCAGCAGCAACCGCCTCTACCACATGCGCCGCGACGCGCTCGATCGGCTCTGGCCTCAGATCGACTGCATGGAGATCTTCAACGCGCGCGAGGCGTTCATGCGCGACAACAAGCGCGCCGAGACATACGCGAAGGAGCGCAACATCCCCGGCGCCGTTGGGAGCGATGCGCACCGCTCGAGCGAGATCGGGCGGGCGTGGATCGAGCTCGACGAGTTCAGCGGCCGCGACGACTTCATCGAGGCGCTCCGCGGCGGCGAGGTGCATGGACGCCTCACGGGCCAGGCCATCCACTTCGCGACGCGGTACGACGTCTTTCGTAAATGGCTGAAGAGACGAAGGACGAAGAGCGGCGCCTGACGGACGCCGCCAAGGCGCACGTCGAGGACCCGACCATCGAGGAGCTCGCCGAAGAGGCCGAGCACACCGACGAGGTCGCCGTCCGCCGGACGCTGTTCGGCTGGCGCGAGCTCATCTCCACGCTCATCCCCATCGCGCTCATCGCCGTCGCGGCGCGGAACGTCGATTGGAGCGAGGCCGGCGCTGCGCTTGGCCGATCGCAGCCGTACTACATCGTGCTCGCGCTCCTCGTGTACTACATGACGTTCCCGCTGCGTTCGTGGCGGTGGGCGCGCCTCCTGCGCGAGGGCGGCACGGATCTCGGCTGGGGCGACCTGCTGCGCATCCTGTTCCTCGGCTGGTTCGTCAACTCGATCGTCCCAGCGAAGCTCGGCGATCTCTATCGCTCGTATCTCGTGAAGCGGCGCTTTGGTATCTCGCTGTCACGAACGGTCGGTGTCGTCGTCGCCGAGCGGCTCCTCGACCTCCTCGTCGTGTTCGCACTGCTCATCGTCGGCGGCTACGTCGCCTTCGGTCGCACGATCCTCCCCGATCTGCGCGTCGTGTACATCACCGGCGCGGCGCTGGCTCTCGCGATCGTCGCGGGGCTCGCGGCCATCTACTACGTCGCGCCGCGGCTCGCGCGCTTCTTCCCGCACGAGGTCCGGCGCATCGGCGGTCTGTTTCGCGAAGGCATCCTCCACAGCTTCCGCGCGCTGCCGCTCGCGGGGCCGCTCACGCTCGTCATCTGGGCGGCGGAAGCGCTCCGGCTGTTCTTCGTGCTCACGGCGCTCGGCCTCGAGCTGCCGCTCTCGGGCGTCGTCTTCGTCGCCGTGGCGGTCGCGCTCCTCACGACGGTGCCGCTCACGCCCGCGGGCTTCGGCTTCGTCGAGATCGCGATGGTCTACGTGCTCACCCAGGGGTTCGGCCTCGCGCAGGCCGACGCGATCGCCGTCGCTGTCGTCGATCGCGCCGTGAGCGTGCTCTCGGTCATCGTCATCGGGGCGATCGTGTATCTGCGGTCGGGACACGAGGAGCGCATCGGCGGCCGCTGATCCCGAACGCACACCGCCGGCTCAGTAGACTTCGCTGCGCGTGAGCCGTTCGTCGTGAGGATCCTCCTCGTCTCACTCGTCTTCCTCGTCGTCCGGCTCGCGACCGCGATGGTCGTCTCGCAACCCGGCTACACCGACTCCTATTACTTCACCGACGTCGCCGTACGCCTCGCCCACGGTCAGGGCCTCACGGCGGACTTCCTCTGGTCGCCGATCGAAGGTGGACGCGACCCGCTCGCGCTCGCGCTGCCCGTCGCGAGCCATCTCTTCTGGGTGCCGTTGCCGACGGTGATCGCAGCGATCGGCATCGCGCTCTTCGGCTCCTTCATCGACACGTTCCGTAGCGCGCAGCTGCCCTTCATCCTCATCGCCGCATTCCTCCCGGCGCTCACGCATCGCGCGGCGTGCGTGCTGGGCGCCGAGGAGCGCTACGCGCTCGGGGCGGCGATCGTCGTGGGTCTGGGCGGGCTGCTCGCGCCCGGCCTCGTCGCGGTCGACGCGTTCGTCCCGGCGGCGCTCATCGGCACGGCGTTCTTCATCGCGTACCGCCGCGCCGCCGCAGGCGGCGTGCGGTGGGGGATCGCGGCCGGCGCGCTCGTCGGCCTCCTCTATCTCGCGCGCACCGAGGGCGCGCTCTTCGGGCTCACGCTCCTCGCGCTCCTCGCCGTGCCGCGCGCGCGGGCCGCGGGCATCGCGGGATCGCTCGTCGCGCTCGCGATCGGCGCCGCGTGGCTCGCGCGCGACGTGAGCGCGGGCCTGCCGCCCGACCTCTTCGCGCGGTCGGCGCTCCTCGTGCGGTACGAGGACTTCTTCGCGTACGACCCGGCGTACCTCGGCACCGCGGGCCTGTCGCTCGGTGATCTTCTCGGCGTGAGGGCGGGGGCGCTCCTCCAGAACGCGGGAACGTTCCTCTTCACCTACGCGCTCGTGCTCATCGTGCCTCTCGCGGCCGGCCTCGTCGCGCTCCGCACGCACGCGAGCGTTCGCGCGTGGGCGGGTCTCGCGCTCGCCGTGTACCTCGCCCAGTCGCTCGTGTGGACGCTGCACTCGACGCGCGGCTCGTACTTCCACTCGCTCGCCGCGTTCTTCCCGTTCGGCGTCGCGATCGCCGCGGTGGGCGCGCAGCGCCTCCTCGCCTCACGCGCAGCGCGGGCCGGACTCGCCTGGACGTACGCCGCGGCGCTCATCGTCGGCGCGATGTCGTACGGGGCGGTGACGCAGTGGGATGCGTCCTTCAACACCGCGGCGCGAGCGCGCGCGGCAGCGGCGGGGGCGATCCCAGACGGTCCGTTCCTCGCGATCGACGGCGCGGCGTGGCGTTGGATCAGCGGTCGTACCGCGATCGTGACCCCCGCGGATGGTCTGACGGCGGCGATGTGCGTCGCGGCACGCAGCGGTGCCAGATCGATCGTGCTCGAGCCGTCCCACTTCAGCGCGTATCAGTCGCTCTACGACGGCAGCGACGTGCCGCCGCCTCTCGGTCCGGCGATCCACGAGGGCATCCTCACGATCTATCCGATCCGTGGCGACATCGGCTGCTCGGTGAGACGGCCGTGACGGCGACGCGGCTGACGCCGGTCCTCGTCGCGCTCGCCGCGTTCGCGGTCGCGATCGCGAGAGCGCCATCCGACCCCGACATGTTCTGGCACCTCGCGTCGGGCAAGTGGATGGTCGAGCACGGCGCGATCCTGCGGAACGACGTCTTCTCGAGCACCGTGACGGGGCAGCCGTACAGCGTCGGCGAGTGGCTCGGGGAGATCGTCCTCTACGAGGCGTACGCGCTCGCGGGTTGGGCGGGGATCGTGCTCCTCCGCGGCATCCTCGTCGCGATCGCCGCGTTCTTCGTCACGCGCATCGCGCTCCGTGCGGGTCACGCGCTCGTCGCGGTGCCCTTGGCGATCGCCGCGCTGCTGCTCTCGAGCGTCGTGTGGACGGATCGGCCGCAGCTCTTCACGCTCGCGCTCTTCCCGCTCCTCCTCGACGTCCTGCTGCTCGCGCGCGAGGGGCGCACGCGCCTGCTCGCCGTCGTCCCGCCGCTGCTGCTCGTGTGGACCGACCTGCACGGCGGCTACGCGCTCGGGCTCGCGCTCGTCCTCGTCTTCGCGCTCGACGCCGTCATCCGGCGCTCGGAGGTCCGCGCGTACGTCGTCGTCGCCGCGCTCGCCGCGGCCGCGACGCTGCTCGACCCAGGCGCGCTCGGCATCGGGGCGGCCGTCGGTCACGCCGCGTCGCCGCCGCGCTACATCGTCGAAGAAGCGCCGCCCGACGTGCTCACGCCCGCGGGCATGCTCTTCGCGCTCTTCGTCCTCGGCACACTCGCGGTCGGGATGCGGACAGGTGGGACGCTCGTCGATGCGTTCCTGCTCATCCCGCTCCTCTGGCTCGCCCTCTCCGCCCAGCGCGACATGCCGTACTTCGCCTTCGCGGCCGTGCCCTACCTCGCAGGCCGCGCCGCGGGTGCGCTGCCGCGTCTTCGGTGGACGATCCCGCTGCCCGCGGCGCCGCGCGTCGTGCTCCCCGCGATCGCCATCGCGCTCGTCGCGGTCGCGATCCTCGCGCTGGGCTCCGTGCCGGCGGCGCCGAACGAGGCCGCGTACCCAGCGCGCGCGCTCGCGGCGGTCCGCTCGGGGACGGGGACGCTGCTGAACGAATACGACTGGGGCGGCTACCTCATCTGGAACGCACCGGAGCGGCCGGTGTTCATCGACGGACGTCTTCTCCCGTACCTTCCGAACGTCCTCGCGGACTTCAACACGGCCGTGGCGCTCGGGCCCGGCTGGCGCGACATCCTCACCCGCGACCGTGTCACCGCGGTGCTGCTGCGTCCCGACCGGCCGCTCGTCGGCGCGCTGCGCGAGGACGGCTGGCGCGACGTCGTCGCCGACACCCGGTTCGTGCTGCTCGAGCGGCCGTGAGCGTACGGCTGTCGCTCACCGTCCCGATGGTCGTCGCGGCCGCCGCGGTCGTGCTCGTGACGCGACAACCGGTGAGCGACAGCGACCTCTTCTGGCACCTCGCGAATGGCCGTGACGTCCTCGCGGGCGTCGCGGGCACCGACCACGAGTCGTGGACGGTCGCGGGCAACGCCGTGCCGATGGACCAGTGGCTCGGCGATCTGGTCTGGTACGGCGCGTACGCGCTCGGCGGCTGGACCGGGGTCATCGCGCTCCGCGCGCTCGTCGTCGGAGCGTTCGCGTTCGTCGTCGTCGCGACAGCCCTGGCGGCGGCGCCACGTCGGCCGCTCATCGCGCTCCTCGCCGCGCTCCCGGCGCTCGTGGTCGCGCGCTACGCGTGGACCGACCGCCCCGAGCTCTTTGGCGTCCTCTGCTTCGCCGTGCTCATCGCGCTCCTGCGCACGGAGCGCGCGCTCCTCGAGGTCGCGCTCCTGTTCCTCGTGTGGTCGAACCTCCATGGGTCGTGGGCGCTCGGCCTCGTGCTCGCGCTCCTCGCGCTCGGGCACCGCGCGCTCGCCCGTCCGGATCGGCGGCGCCAGGCGATCCTCATCGCCGCCCTGTGCGTCGTCGCGTGCGTGCCGACGCTCGTCCGCGAGCAGCTCCTCACGACGAGCCAATTCTGGAGACCCCCACGCGAGATCTCCGAGTGGTCCGTCCCGGACGTGACGACGATGCCCGGCCTGGCCTTCGCTCTCACGCTCGCGGCGACGATCGTGCTCGCGTTCGCCGCGCGACGCCGCGACGACCGCGACGTCGTTCTCCTCGTGCCGACGCTCTTCGTCGCGATGAGCGCGCAGCGGCACATGCCGTTCTTCCCCGTCGCCGCCGCGGCGTTCCTCGCGCGTGCCGGGACGGAGGTCTGGGAGCGCGCGTCGGGCACCGAGGCAGGCGCCGACGCGCTCGGTCCGCTCGCGCGCGCGGCGGCGGGCGTCGTCCTCGCGCTCGCGTTCGTCGGCGGCATCGCGACGGCGCCGAGCGCACCGGACCTGACGGGGTATCCGTCCGCCGCGCTCGCGTCGCTGCCATCGGGACCCGGGATGCTCAATCAGTACGACTGGGGCGGGTATCTCATCTGGTACGCGCCGCGCACGCCGGTGTTCGTCGATGGGCGGCTCGTGCCGTATCGCGCGAGCGGCGTGCTCGACGACTACCGCGCCGTCGTCGCGGCGCATCCGGGATGGGAGGCCATCGCCGACCGTCGCGGCATCCGCACGATGCTCGTCCGCCCGGGCGACGCGATCGCCGTCCGCGCGCCGGACCGCGGATGGCACGTCGCGTACGCGGATGCGACCGCCGTCGTGCTCGTCCGATGAAGCTCGCGCTCGCGCTCCTCGTCGGCGCCGCGGCCGGCCTCCTCGCCGCGACCCAACCCATCGCCGACACCGATCTCTTCTGGCATCTCGCGACCGCGCGCGAGACGCTCGCGCACGGGCTCGTCCGGACCGACGTGTTCTCCTGGACCGTTCGCGGGCAGCCCGTGGCGGTCGATCAGTGGCTCGGCCAGCTCGCGCTCTATGGCGCGTATCTCGCGGCGGGCTGGCGCGGCATCGCGGTCCTGCGCGTCGTCCTCGTCGCCGCGCTCCTCGCGCTCGTCGTCGTCAACGCCGCGCGCTCGGGCCGGCGACCGCTCGCGATCGTGCTCGCCGCGATGCCCGCGCTCCTGCTCACGCGTGTGGTGTGGGTCGACCGGCCCGAGCTCATGGGACTGGTGTGCTTCGCCGGCCTCCTGCCGCTGCTGCATGTCGCGCGTGCGGGGAGCCGCGCCGCGCTCGCCGCGTCCGTCGCGCTGGTCGCGCTCTGGGCCAACATCCACGGCTCGTTCGCGCTCGGGGCCGTGCTCGTCGTGCTCGTGTGCCTCGAGGGCATCGTGTCCGACCGCGCGCGCCGCCGCGACTACGCGGTCGCGATCGCGGCGACGGCGCTCGCGACGATCGCGACGCCCGCCGGCATCGGGACGTGGACCGCGCCCGGTATCCACCTCCTCTCGCCGCCGCGCGACATACAGGAGTGGGCGCTCATCGATCCGACGACGCCGCTCGGCGTCGCCTACGTCGCGACGCTCGCGCTCGTCATCCTCTGCGCCTTCGTCGGACCGCGAATCTCACGCCAAGACCTCGTCGTTCTGCTTCCCGTCGCCGCGCTCTCGCTGACGGCCGCTCGCCAAGCGCCGCTCCTCGCGATCGCGGCGGCACCTCTGTTCAGCGCCTCGGCGGAGCGCGCACTCCGGAGTGTCGCGCGACTGGGAAG
>DATDNP010000052.1:0-9338 GCA_036518215.1 Candidatus Limnocylindria bacterium | reverse complement strand
CGACTACCAGACCGAGAGCGCCACCTTCTCCGTCATCGGCTCGATCCTGCTGAGCCTGCTCCCGGTCCTGCTCATCGGTGGCTTCTTCTTCTACATGATGAGACAGGCGCAGGGCACGAATAACCAGGCGCTCTCGTTCGGAAAGAGCCGCGCCCGCATGTTCATCGGCAACAAGCCGACCGTCACATTCGAGGACGTCGCGGGCGTCGACGAGGCGAAGCAAGAGCTCACCGAAGTCGTCGAGTTCCTCAAGTACCCGGAGAAGTTCTCCACCCTGGGCGCGCGCATCCCGCGCGGCGTCCTGCTCGTGGGGCCGCCCGGCACCGGCAAGACCATGCTCGCGCGTGCGGTCGCAGGCGAGGCAGGCGTTCCGTTCTTCTCGATCTCGGGCTCCGAGTTCGTCGAGATGTTCGTCGGCGTCGGCGCCTCGCGTGTTCGCGACCTGTTCGACCAGGCGAAGCGCAACGCGCCGTGCATCGTGTTCATCGACGAGATCGACGCCGTCGGCCGCCAGCGTGGCGCCGGCCTCGGCGGCTCGCACGACGAGCGCGAGCAGACCCTGAACCAGATCCTCGTGGAGATGGACGGCTTCGACACCGGCACGAACGTCATCGTGCTCGCGTCGACGAACCGTCCCGACGTGCTCGACCCGGCCCTCCTCCGTCCCGGCCGCTTCGACCGCCAGGTCGTCCTCGACCGTCCGGACATCAAGGGCCGCAAGGCGATCCTCGAGGTCCACGTCCGCGGGAAGCCGCTCGACAAGAACGTCGAGCTCACGCGCATCGCGCAGATCTCGCCCGGGTTCTCGGGCGCGGACCTCGCGAACGTCGTGAACGAGGCCGCGATCCTCGCCGCGCGCCGCAACAAGAAGACGATCGGTCAGATCGACTTCGAAGAGGCGCTCGAGAAGGTCGCGCTCGGTCCCGAGCGTCGCAGCCGCGTCATCACCGAGAAGGAGAAGTGGATCGTGGCCTACCACGAGGCCGGCCACGCCCTCTGCTTCAAGCTCCTGAAGCACACCAATCCCGTCCACAAGATCTCGATCGTCGCCCGCGGCATGGCCATGGGCGTCACGTGGTCCCTCCCGCAGGAGGACCGCTACATGCGCACGAAGAAGGAGTTCGAGGACGACATCGCGGCCGCCCTGGGCGGCTGGGTCGCCGAGCAGCTCCACCTTGGCGGTGACGCCACGACGGGCGCGTCGAACGACATCGAGAAGGCGTCGCAGATGGCGCGTCAGATGGTCACGAAGTACGGCATGAGCGAGAAGCTCGGGCCGCTCCAGTACGGCAAGAGCGACGAGCTCATCTTCCTCGGCCGCCAGATCCAGGAAGAGCGGAACTACTCCGAAGAGGTCGCGAAGCTCATCGACGAGGAGGTCCACGACATCGTCGAGCGGGCACGCCAACGCGCGTTCGAGGTGCTCACCACGAACCGCGACAAGCTGGACCTCGTCGTGAACAAGCTCATCGAGCAGGAATCGCTCGAGAGCGACGAGTTCAACGCGCTCTTCGACGACCAGGGCGACAAGGGCGTCCCCGTCGCCGCGAGCGGACCCGACATCACGCCGCCCGGCGCGCCCGCCGGCGAGGCGAAGCGCGAGAAGGGCGATCGCGGCAAGGGACCGGCGACGGCACCGACCCCGGCATAGCTGTTACCGCGGCGTTACGAGAAGCGGCGGCCGTTCGGCCGCCGCTTCGTCTATCAAGGCCTCGCTCGTAACAGGAGGCACGCGGCTTGCTTAGTCGCAGTGAGCAATGAGCAAGCTCGTGCGGACCGCGATCGTACGCATCGACGAGAGCGAACCGCTGCGTATGGCGCTCCTCTCGGGTGCTTCGTTCGTGCTCGGTCTCGTCTTCATCGCGCTCCTCGTCGCCGACGAGGCCCACGCCGCCGTCTACTAGTCGCCCTCGGCTAGCCTCGGCGCGTGCGTCTGTTCGTCGCGGTGCCGCTTCCGCCTGAGGTCGCCTCGGCCGGCGCCCGCGCGGTGCCCGTGTCACGTGCGCTTCGCCCGGTCCGGCCAGAGCTCATGCACATCACGCTCGCGTTCCTCGGCGCCGTGCCCGATGGGCGCCTCGCGGACGTCGTCGCTGCTGTCGGCGGCGCCGGAGAGGACCACCGTGCGTTCACGGCGTCGGTGGATCGTCTCGGCCACTTTCCCGAGCGTGGGGGTCCGCCGCGGATCATCTGGCTCGGGATCGGCGAGGGGATCGATGCTCTTGCCGCTCTCGCATCGTCGGTCCGCGCCGCGCTCACAAGAGGAACGCTGCCGTTCGACGAGAAACCCTTTCAGCCGCACATCACGCTCGCACGGGTGCGCGACGGTGCAGATCGCGACGATGTCCGCGCCGTGACGGCCGCGCTCGCGCAGCTGCGGTTCGCCCCGATGCGCTTCGCCGTGAATGGGTTTCTCCTGCTCGAGAGCGACCTCACGCCGAAAGGCCCGCGGTACACTCCGCGCGCGGCGGTGCCGCTAGAGGTGGGGAAGGATGACCCAGAGCGCGCGTGACGCGGTGATCGAGCGTGCCATGACGGATCCGGAATTCCGCGCGCTGCTTTCGCGCGATCCCGCTGCCGCCCTCAAGAGCTACGACCTCACCGACGACGAGCGTGCCGCCTTCCACAGCAGCGCGGCGCGTGTCGAGCGTCTCGAGGACCGCATGTCGAAGTCCGATCTCTCGGCCGCCATGGCGGTGAAGACGGCCTCGCCGCTGCTGAAGACGCCGTCGGAGTCAGCAAAGAAGCGCTAGCGCCCTCCGGTCGGCCCGCCGGGCGCCACGGTCGGGGACGCTCCTGTGCGGCCGTTCCCGACGATGCGGAAAGCGTTTCGAGGACAGCCGAAGTGCGCCGTCCCGGCTCGCGCGCTATGCGGACGCGTCCATGCTCGACGTGGAGGAACACCGATGAGCACCGTGACACGTCCGACGAGAGCACAGACCGTCGACGGCATGCACACGCTCGCGCCACTCATCCGGTGGGTGCCGCGCGCGATCGCATTGGCGTGGGCGGCATGGTCCTTCTTCTTCGCGAGCACGCTCATGTGGGAGACCAGGACGAGCTACATGGCCGAGGAGTTCGGGTACACGCCGGCGTGGTACTACGTCGCGGCGGCCGCCGGGTACATCGCCGTCGTCGGCGCGATCGTCGCCCTCTTCTGGCAGCTCGGCGGCGGCGTGATCCTCGCTGTGAGCGCGATCGTCGCCGCGGTCGCGAGCATCGCCTTCTACCCGGAGGTGAACAGGCAGCTCGGCACGCCGAACGCCTCGACGTTCGACGTATTCGGCACGCTCGTTCCGCTTGCCATTGCCGCGCTGCTCGTCGGCAGTGCCCTGCTCCTACGGCGGCGAAGTCGCGTCACGCCGTAGCCCGGAGCGTCGTTCGCGCCGAAGTCGCGCGGAAGGCGCTAGTCCGCTAGTCCGTGGCCGTCCGCGCGGCGAGCACCTCGGCGACGAACGGCATCACCATCATCGCGGCCATCACGAGCGCGAGCGCGCCACCGACGATCGGCAGCAGCTGCGGGGCGAGGCGTCCAGCTAGCGTCCCGTTGACGAGGGCGGGGATGCCGGCGAGCACGACCGCGCTCATCACGACGACGTAGAGCAGCGCCGCGGCGGCGTACGCGATGAATCCCCGCTCGAGGCGCGACGCCGGTCGCCGCGGGTGCGACAGCAGGTCGCCGAACACGTAGTGGAGAGACTTGCGCCGCAAGGCGTTCACGTTCGTGAGGTCCTCGAGCACGTAGTAGCCGTCGAACTCGAGCAGCGGTGACAGGTTGAAGGCCACGGCGACGAGGTTCGCGGCGGCGAGCCAAACGGCCACGTCCTGCGCGCGATCGCGCAGCACGAACGCGAACAGCCCACACGCCCCCGCGAAGGCGAAGTTGAAGAGCGGCCCCGCCGCGTTCACGCGGATCCGCCGCACCGCGGGGATGAGCCAGGCGTCGGATGTGTCGACGTAGACGACGGGCGTGAACCAGAGGAGCCCGATCCCGGCCTTGCCGACGCGGCGGCCCTCGGCCTTCGTCGCGATCGCGTGCGCGATCTCGTGGCCGACTCCGGCGAGCAGCAGCCCGACGAACGCCACGACGATCCCGAGGACCCCGAAGTCGCCGGGGGACGACTGCCGGAAGACCGCGGCGAGGGCGATGAGGCCGGCGCCTCCGACCGTGAGCACGATGAAGCTGCCGACTCGCGTGAACAGCGGACGGGTGATCGAGTACAGGCGCGCGGCGAGCCGATCCGCGTCCCTCAGCTCAAAGCGCGGAGCGAGCACGAGGTCGAGGACGCGCAGCACGCGAGCATCGGGCTCGTCGCTCGCGATCCGCGGTGCGGTCACGAAGCCCGCCGCCTGAAGGGTCGCGACGGTGGCGAACACGCCCGTCGGGTCAAGCGCGCCGGTGCGCTCGAAGTGACGCAGCGCGAGGTCCTTCAGCGTCCGTTCGCCGTCGATGTCCTCGTAGATGGCGAGTGCGTCGCGGGTCACGCGGAGGTACGTGCTCCCGCCAGCGTCGCGGAGCAGCACCGCCCGGGGGTCGTCCGGCGCCGGCGCGATGACGACCTCGCCGGCGCGATGCGGGATGTGACGCGCCTGCATCGTGCCCTCGAGCCGCGCGACCACGTCCTGGTGCTTCCTCACGATGGGGCGCACGTCGTCGGCGCGCAGTCGGAACGCCGACACGGCGGTGCGCGCGCGCACGGTCGCCGTCCGCTCCTTGCCGGTGAGCGCGGACACCTCTCCGACGAACGAGCTGGCGCCGAGCGTCGCGACGTGGCGTTCGCCGCGGAGCACATCGACCTCGCCGCTCCTGATGAGATACGCGTCGTCACCGCGCTCTCCCTCGCGGAGCAGGATCTCGCCCTCGCCGAATGTCGCGGCCTCCATCTTCGCTGCGAGGGCCTCGATCGAGGCCGCCGGAAGCTCCGCGAACGGGCTCGACGTCCGCAGGAAGTTGTTCCCGACCCGCAGCTGCGCGAACGCCGCGAGCTGGCGACCGAATTCCGGCTCCGCGTCCGCGAGCTCGCGCAGCAGATTCCGGTGGATACGGTAGGCACGCACCTCGCTCAGCGCGGTCACCGTCGCGTTCCGGCGCTGCCCAGAGAGCACCGCCATATCGCCGACCAGGTGTGGGGCGCTGGGCACCGCGAGCAGCACCGGAGGGTCGCCAGCGGTCACCCGCACGCGACCGGCGACGACGGTGTACGCGAAGTCGGGCTCCTCTCCCTCGCGCACGATCGCTTTCCCGGCGGGGTACCGGACCCGGCCCGACGACGCGAGCAATCGTGCGCGTGAGGCCTCTGTGAGCGCGAGGAACGGCCCGAAGTCAAAGGGGTTGGTCACTCGGCGGAGGGTACCGAACGACATGGGCCATGGTGCACGGAATTCGCGCGATGACTCGCTGTTGCGCAATTCCGACGGATACCATCGGATTTATCCAGCAGCTCGGACGGAGCGAGGGGAGCCCCAGGAGGACCGCGATGACCACACGCACAGCCGATCCATGGCGCGACGGCGACGTCATCGATGCGCGCGCGCCGCGGACGAACCAGGCGATCGTCGGGACGCTCTCGCTCGTCGCGTTCCTCACGGGGTGGTGGGTCATCCTCGCGCTCCTCGCGGCACAGCTTGCGATCGGACTGCGCTTCGGCCGGCGCTACTGCATCTCGTGCCTCGTCTACTTCGAGCTCATCCAGCCGCGCTTCGGTGAAGGCCCCGTCGAGGACAGCCGTCCTCCCCGTTTCGCGAACATCGTGGGCGTCGTCTTCCTCGGTGCGGCGACGGTGGCGCACGCGCTCGGGCTCACCGCGCTCGGATGGGCCCTCGGCCTCATCGTCGCGGCGCTCGCGCTCCTTGCCGCGAGCACCGGCCTCTGCGTCGGCTGCGAGATGTACAAGCTCTCGGCGCGGCTGCGCGGGATCCGTCCCGGGCAGATCGATCGGGTCGATCTCGGCGAGCTCGGCGCGCCACGGAGCGCGGGCGAGATCGTCGTCCAGTTCACGCACCCGCTCTGCAGCGATTGCCACACGCTCGAGCGCGAGCTTCGCGACGCTGGCCGCGAGGTCCACACCGTCGACGTGTCGCGCCGCCCCGAGCTGGCGCGCAAGTATGGCGTCGCGCTCGTCCCGACCGCCGTCGCGGTGGCTCCGAGCGGCGTCGTCACCGCACGCATCGCGTGATACTGGTCCCGTGAGGGATCAGCAGGCCGACACTCGGACGCCGGGTCTGCGACGCATCGAGCGCGGCGTCGAGCAGCGCATCCACGAGCTCATCGAAGCGGGCGAGCTGTCGGGTCTGCCCGGCGAAGGCGCACCGCTTCGCGACGAGGACGGCCGCACCGACGACGGCTGGGCGGCACGCCACGTCATGCGGAACGCCGAGGCGGTCCCCGAGTGGGTCGACCTGCGGAAGGAGATCGACGAGCGGATCACCCGCATCCGCCGCCGCTTTCGCGCGCATCGCGAGTGGCTGCACGACCGCACGCTGCTGCTCGCGCAGCTGCCGGCCGATCGCATCGTCGACGCGTCGCGCGCGACCGCCGAGCGCGACGTGCGGGTGCGGCAGGAGCTCGAGCGCGCCGTCAGCGAGGCGAACGCGCTCATCCGCCGCTACGACCTGCTCGTGATCCCGACGCTCCAGCTGCCGCTCGTCACCCTCGAACGCCTCGCAGAGCAGTAGTCGACGAAGCCTCGCGGCGGCCGCGGTGGCGGCCGCGGCTGGCGGGTCCTGTCCCGCTCCGGGCGACGTTCTCCTCGCTACAAGACCGAGACCCGCTTCCGTGACGACACCGAGTGCGACGGATGCGCGGCCGCGGGTCCCTCGGTCTCTGCGTCGGAGAACATCGCCCTGCGCGTGCCACCCGCCGCCGTGTGCACGGCGCTACGCGGCGCGCTCCCAGGGCGTGCGAATGGCGGGCGGGCGCACGATCGCGCGCTTCTGGTAGTTGAAGTAGGCGTAGCGGTCGCACGCGATCTCCGCGGCGGCGCCCCAGCCGTGCGTGAGGTAGAGCCACCAGTGGCAGAACTCGTGGAGGTAGAGGAAGCGGATGACCTCGCGGCGTGTGCGGAAGTGCACGTTCGGCTCGCCGAGCGATCCGAGGTCGACGACCTCGTGGAACGGCCGGAAGGGCTCGGGCACCTGGATGACGATCTCGGGGTGGTCCCAGTACGTGAACGCCTGCAGGTGGGGCCCTGTCCGATAGCGGAGGGGCTTCACGGTCACGGTGTAGCCCGTCGCGGTGGGGAGGCCGTAAAGCGTCGCGCGGACCTTGGCAGGGGGGTGGGTGGCGAGCACGGAGCGGACGGCCATGGGGCCGAGCGGGCGACCGGAGCCTCTCAGATTCTTCACCAACCCACTGTACGGATGGGCCTGGCGCGACCAGCCCTGGACGCTGGGACTGGCGAAAAATGGGCCATTTCGCTACGCTCGCCGGACGTCGTTCAAGCGGAACGAGTAGGTCGCCAAGCCCCTGCAGCGAACCGGAGCGGGTGAGAGCCGGGAGGGTCGAGGCGGCGCGAATGGATCCGCCAGACGCCGGGCAGAACACGAGAGATCGTCAGTACGTCCGGCCGGAAGCCCGCCGTTATCAACGGGCGCTCCATGAAGGTGGAGGCTGAGGCCGCTTCGCGAGGAGCGGCACGTTCGGGTGGCACCACGACCCTCGTCCCGATGTCGGGAGCGAGGGTCTTTTTATTTCCGAGCGGGAGGCGATATGGCGGTCACCGCGGAGCGCACAACGCGGCTCATCCCGGTCATCCGGGAGCGTCTCGCCGACCTCGAGACGCCGGTCTCGGCGTTCGCGAAGCTGCGCCCGCTCGGCGGCGCGTTCCTCCTTGAGTCCGCCGAGGGCGGGGAGCGGATGGGCCGCTATTCCTTCATCGGCGTCGCCCCACGCGAGACGCTGACGTTCGCGCCGGACGAGGACCCGCTCGTGACCCTTCGGGCGGCGCTCGCCCGTTACCGGCGCGAGTCCGTCGCAGGTCTCCCGCGTTTCAGTGGCGGCGCGGTCGGCTTCGTGAGCTACGAGGCGGTCCGTCGCTTCGAGCGTCTGCCGCTCGCCGCGAACGACCCGTACGCGCCGTGGGGAATCCCCGAGATGGTGTTCGGCATCTACGACACCGTCATCGCGTTCGACCATCTGCGCCACACCCTCACCGTGCTCGCGCACGACGACGCCGATCGCCCGGGTCGCGCGGCGCAGATGATGGATCGCGTCTTCGGCGCGCTCGACGCGCCCCTGCCCTCGCTCGCGTCCGCGCCGTCGCCCCGCGCCGACGTGAGCGCGAACGGCACGACAGCGGAGTTCATGGAGCGCGTGGGTCGCGCACGCGAGCTCATCACGGACGGCGACTGCATCCAGATCGTGCTCGCGCAGCGCTTCGACGTGCGTCCGGCGCCCGACGCGCTCGCGCTCTACCGCGCGCTCCGGCACGTGAACCCGTCGCCGTACATGTTCCTGCTCGAGACGCCCGCGGCGACGCTCGTCGGCGCCTCGCCCGAGCCGTTCGTGCGCGTCGAGGCTGGCACGGTGGTCATGCATCCGATCGCCGGCACGCGGCCGCGCGGCCGCGATGAGGCTGAGGACGCCGCGAACGAGCACGAGCTCCGGAGCTCCGAGAAGGAACGCGCCGAGCACGTGATGCTCGTCGATCTCGCGCGCAACGACATCGGCCGCGTCTCGCGACCCGGGTCCGTGCGCGTGAAGGAGCTCATGCGCGTCGATCGCTTCTCGCACGTCATGCATCTGACCTCCGTCGTCGAGGGAGCGCTCGCCGACGGCCTCGATGCGCTCGATGCGTTCCGCGCGTGCTTCCCGGCGGGAACGGTCTCGGGCGCGCCGAAGATCCGCGCGATGGAGCGCATCGCGGAGCTCGAGCCGGACCAGCGCGGGCCGTACGCGGGAGCCGTCGGCTACCTCGGCTTCGACGGCGCGCTCGATACGTGCATCACGATCCGCACCGCGACGATCGCGAAGGGTGTGTGCCGGATCCAGGCGGGCGCCGGCATCGTCGCGGATTCCGACCCGGCGGCGGAGGAGGCGGAGACGCGCGCGAAGGCGCGCGCCCTGCTGCGCGCGGTCGAGCTCGCGACCGGCGGGGAGCTGCTGCGATGACACGCGTGCTCCTCGTCGACAACTACGACTCGTTCACCTTCAACCTCGCGCAGGCGTTCGGCGCGCTCGGCGCGACCGTCGACGTGCTGCGTGCCGACGATCCGCGGCTCGACACCGCGCTCGACGCGCGCCCCGATCGCCTCGTCATCTCCCCTGGACCGGGGCGGCCGGAGGTCGCCGGGCGCTCGCCGGCGCTCGTGCGCGCCGCACCGGAGCGCGGGATCGCGACGCT